>DJBG01000065.1:15175-80852 GCA_002429965.1 Hungatella sp. UBA5982 | reverse complement strand
AGCCAAAAGGGGAAAAGGGGACAGAACCAGTTTCAGAATTTCCCTCAAAGGGAGATTGATTATGATGCCCTTGTTCTAAAACAATTAACGGAGCAGTAGTTTACATAAAGCAGCAGGAGGAATGGAGGTAATTATGGCGCTGAGCAATTCACAGTACGATGCAATCATGCGGGCATATGGGCAGCAACAGTTTAAGAACCGCCATGAACAGGAAGAGCGGATTGCGGAAGTATACCGCAAGATTCCGGTTATCAAAGAGCTAGATGATTTCATCAGCACCAGTGCGGTGGCCAGTGCGCGCAGACTTCTTGACGGGGACAAGGGAGCCCTTAAGGACTTAAGAAGTGAAATTGCAGATTTGAGGGAACAAAAGAGTGTGCTATTAAAGGCTTCCGGTTTTTCGGCTGATTACATGGACATGCGGTACCGGTGCCCGGATTGTAAGGATACCGGATACGCAGATGGGATCAAGTGCCACTGTTTCCACCAGTCTGAAATGAAATATCTTTATGCCCAGTCAAACATTGAACAGATTATTGCGGTAGAAAACTTCGGCACTTTCTCTTATGAATACTATGATGATACCAGGGTTGTCCCGGTTCTTAACAGGACCGTCAGGCAGTATATGGGACAGGTCGTGGAGACCTGCAAGAACTTTGTAAAGGGATTTTCCGCTGAACATGGAAACCTGCTGTTTACTGGTCCTACCGGAGTCGGTAAGACGTTCCTGACCAACTGCATTGCCAGGGAGCTGATTGACCGGTACTGTTCCGTGATATACTTATCCGCCAATGATCTGTTTGAGGTGTTCTCCAAGAACCGGTTCGATTATCAGGATGAAGATGATATGAAAGGGATGTACCAGTATATTCTGGACTGCGACCTTCTGATCATTGATGATTTGGGAACAGAGCTTAATAACAGCTTTACATCTTCAGAATTGTTTTACTGCATCAACGAACGGCTTAATTCTTCCAGGGCCACCATTATTTCCACCAACCATCCCATAAATGAGCTCAGGGACCGGTATACGGAACGAGTGACCTCCAGACTGATCAGCCGTTATACGGTGATCCCTCTCTATGGAGATGATATCCGCATCAGAAAAAAAGAAAAAAGAACCAACTAGCTAAAAATCCAGGAAGCCCTTTATGCAGTCAGGCCCCTGGATTCTCTATGTTCTTTGCGGTTATCAAAGACTGGCAAGCCGTTCAAAAAGACGGTTTACATCCACCTGACCATATCCCCAAATGTTATTTGGATAAACATCAGAACTGCTGCGTGTTGCACTGCTTATTAAGAGGCGGTTTACATTATTACCAGTCATTCGTGGATAATTGTTTCTGACAATCGCCCATTCAAGCACCATGGCAACGATTCCGGTTGCATGGGCCGCTGCTGCTCCGGTACCAGTTACAGTCCCATACTGGTTTCTCGGAACCGCACAAGTGAGCTGGTAGCCCGGTGCGGCCAGGTNNGCAGTATACTGTTATTCGTATCGTTATAACCGGCCACTGTCAGCTGATGCCTTCCATTTCCCGGAGAGGTTATGGTAGTATCAGGATTTGAATTGAGAAAATACGTTTCTCTTGAGATCATATCTCCGGTGGGCAGCCAGGAATGGAAAGCAAAGGGTTCGCTTTCGATGTTCTGTACCCTCAGATACCAGATGCCGGGAAGAAGGTTGTTAAATCGCAGCAGGATGAGCTGATCTCCGTTTCCCTCCTCAAATATGATATTGTTGACGTAGATGGTAGTCTGGTTAAATATGAAACTGAACCTTCTGCATTGATTGAAGGTGGGAAAAACAGGCTGGGTAGATTCCCGGTTCGGAGAAGAGATATCTACGGAAAGCCTTGCCGGGGCATATGACCAGATCTCCATGGAAAACATTTTATCATTGCTTCCAACTCTTAACTCAAAATCATTGTAGTAGGGAGCTGCATTAGTAGCGTTAAAATAATGTCTCTGGCTATTTCCTTCATTGCCGGTGGAAACGCATACTCCGATTCCAGGAAGCAATGTGAGGTAATCGATGTAGCTGTCAACGGCTCCTCTGCCGTCATGACCTCCCTGGTTGCTTCCTAACGCAATGCATATCACAACGGGTTGGTTATTCCGTTCCGAAATCGTGACCGCATAACGGATGCCAAGAATGATATCGGATTCCTGATAGCAGAGAGCATCTTCCGGAACAAAGAAGATATTTTTCAAGTTTTGTTTTGCTTCCTTCAACTTGACGATTACAAGATCAGCCTGGGGTACGACACCGCTGAAAGATTCGGCTACGTTTGGAGTACCGGCAAGAACACTGGCTATGGCGGTTCCGTGTCCGATGGTATCTGTTGTGGGGACAATGGATAAAGGATCTTCTGAGCTTAATGCGGCATTGATCTGATCCCTGCTGTATTCGGAACCGAAAGTAAAGGTTTCGGGAACCGTACCGGTTTGCACTGTCTGGTCCCATATGGAGATAATGCGGGAGGTTCCGTCATTATATTTAAATGCAGGATGCTGGTAGTCGATTCCGGTATCAATGACAGCCACCAGGACTCCTCTTCCAAACAGGGCCAGGTATGGATTTCTCTGAACCGTTGAGATGCCGGATTTTTCCAGGCTCGTGGTAGAGGTGAGAGTGTAGAGGAAGGGAAAACTGTTATAGGGATGACGGCCTAAATCACAGGGATCTACGGTGCTGACCGGTACGTGAAGAAGAGAATCCCTTATATCTAAAGGGGTGATATTATTTCCGGTATCATAGGAAGGAGCCAGGGTATTACTGATTATTAAGTCATAATAATTATTATCCAAAATTTTTAACAAGATTAATCCTCCCTGTATTTGATGGGTACATGATACATTTTATGCGGAAAAGCGTCTATTATGAAGATCTCATGGTTCATTGCAGTGAATTCCAAGTCAGTCTGCAATGCGAGTAAAAATTTGGTTTCAAACGTAAGAAATTAGCAGTTGCATCAAGTGTAGCCAAAGGTTACAATGAAATATAAAGAGTCTTAATCGTATCGATTAACTTGACTATTTCCGCACATAATGTTATAAAAGAACCGTTGCATTGTATTAGGACACGTTGGAGGAGAGAAGAATGCTTTACGAAGAAAAGACGATAGAAACCATTCCGGTAGGTCCGTTGGGTTTGATACCGTTAAAAAGCTGCAAAGAGCTGGGAGATAAGGTCAATGATTACCTGGTGGCATGGAGACAGGAGCGGGAGAGCGAACATAAGTCTACCATTGCTTTTTCAGGCTATCAAAGGGATTCTTATATGATCGGAGCCAGCACGCCAAGGTTTGGAACAGGCGAAGCAAAGGGTACCCTGCAGGAATCTGTACGGGGTGATGACCTTTATTTCATGGTAGATGTATGTAATTACAGTCTTACCTATTCACTTTGTGGGATGACCAATCACATGTCCCCTGATGACCACTTCCAGGATTTGAAGCGCCTTATTGCTGCTTCGGCAGGAAAGGCACGCCGCATCAATGTGATCATGCCTTTTTTATATGAAAGCAGGCAGCATAAGAGATCCAGCAGAGAATCCTTAGACTGCGCGCTGGCGCTTCGTGAACTGGTGAACATGGGAGTTGAGAACATCATTACCTTTGATGCCCATGATCCAAGAGTGCAGAATGCCATTCCTTTAAAGGGCTTTGAGACTGTTCAGCCTATTTATCAGTTTATTAAATACTTACTGAGGGAAGAGAAGGAACTGGATATTGACAGTGAGCATATGATGGTCATCAGCCCGGATGAGGGAGGCATGGGACGTGCTGTGTTCTTTGCCAATGTTCTTGGCCTTGATATGGGTATGTTCTATAAACGCAGGGATTATACCCAGATCATTAACGGACGCAATCCTATCGTTGCCCATGAATTTTTGGGAAGCAGCGTAGAAGGCAAGGATGTGATCATTGTTGACGACATGATTTCTTCCGGCGAAAGCATGTTGGATGTAGCGAAAGAGCTTAAGAGAAGAAAGGCCAGAAAGGTATTCGTTTGTTCCACCTTTGGCCTGTTTACCAACGGTCTTGCAAAGTTTGATGAATATTATNNGAGAATGGGTTTATAGACAGGATCCTCACAACCAACCTGGTTTACCAGACTCCTGATCTTTTGTCCAGGCCATACTACATCAATGTTGATATGAGTAAGTACATTGCGCTGATTATAGATAATTTAAACCATGACGCCTCCTTAAGCGAGCTTTTAAATCCGACCAACAGAATTAACCGGCTTCTTGAGCGCTACCGCGCAGGTGACAGGTAGAGCAGGGCATATGGAACAATTATCGAAACAGAAGCTGGTCTTAGTGGGCCTTACACTTTTCTCCATGTTTTTTGGGGCGGGAAATCTTATTTTTCCGCCCTATTTGGGTGCATCCGCGGGAACGAATACCTGGATTGCCATGGCAGGCTTTGCGGTGACGGCCATTGGGTTTCCGGTTCTTGGCGTGGTTGCAGTGGCCAGGTCCGGCGGCCTTGATAAGCTGGCAGGCCGTGTTCACCCCAGATTTGCATTTATTTTCACTCTGCTCATTTATTTGTCCATAGGTCCGTGTCTTGCGATTCCCAGAACTGCCAGCACGTCCTTTGAGATGGCGGTGGTTCCCTTTTTAAAGGAAGAAGGCTCAGGGGCGTTTACCCAGTTCCTTTATTCCGCCGTGTTCTTTTCGATAGCCTTTGCAGTGTCTTTAAAACCGGACAAGCTGACAGACCGGCTGGGTAAGATACTGACGCCCTGCCTTTTGGCTCTGATCGTGGTGATATTTGCAGGCTGCATACTCCATCCGGCAGGTTCCTACGGGGTTCCTGCTAAGTCCTATGGGTCCAATCCCTTTGTAAAAGGATTTTTAGAGGGGTACCTGACCATGGATACCATTGCTGCCCTGAATTTTGGAATTATTATTTCTTTGAATGTTCAGGCAATGGGAATTAAGCAGGAGGCTTCTGTGGTCAAGGAGACCATTCAGGCAGGTTTTATCGCAGGAGGGGTCCTTCTTCTTGTATACAGCGCTCTGGCTCATGTGGGAGCCGTTACCGGCGGCGCACTTGGGATAGGAGAAAACGGAGCTCAGACCTTAAACCAGGCAGTACGTTTTTTGTATGGAAATGTAGGTCTTGTGATGCTGGCCGTCATTTTCTTTATTGCCTGTTTAAATACCTGTATCGGCCTTATCAGCTGCTGCAGCAGGTATTTCTGCACCATTGTACCAAAAGTAGGATATCGCACCTGGGCGCTTCTATTTGCATTGGTGAGTCTGGTGATCTCCAATATCGGACTTAACAGGATTTTGGAAATCTCAGTTCCTGTGCTGAATGCGATCTACCCTGTAGCCATTGTCCTCATTCTGCTGTCCTTTGGTTTTCCGGATGGAAGGAAATGGAAGGCCGCTTATGTATGTTCCATTGGTCTCACTGGCATCGCCAGTGTGCTTTTATCCCTCGAACAGACAGGTCTTGGTTTTTTAAATGACGGGCTTTCCAGGCTTCCCTTATACGATATGGGACTTGGCTGGATCGGACCGGCCATTGCAGGGCTTCTGGCAGGGGTTTTAGCCGGTATTGCAAGCAATAGGAACAGATATAGGGGCTGATAGGAAAAAGACTGTCATGAGCCGGAGAACCGGCATGACAGTCTTTTTACATTGGAACATTATGATATGATTAAATTTCTACCAGATGATAAGGGATTAAGTTTGCGGTCAGCATCTGAGCCTCCCGCTGATGACAGGTGAAGATAATGACCTGGTCGGAGTAAGTGTTCACCAGCCACCTTAAAGCAGTCCGTAGCCTGTCATCATCATACAGCACAAAGCTGTCGTCAAATATGAAAGGCATCCGTTCTGCGCCTTCCTGAATCAAGGTGGCGGCCGCCAATCGGAGCGCTAAGTAAACCTGGTCCATGGTGCCGCTGCTGACCTGTTCTAAGGGAACCAGCTTGGTTTTTGTATTTAAAAAGACATTCAGGTTCTCATCCACGCTCATGCTGGTATAGATTCCGCCTGTGATCCCGGCGATGAGGTCGGAGGCCGTCTTATTTAAATACAGGCCAAAAGAGTCCCGTATGGAGGAGGAGAGGAAGGTCATGGTCTCCATTGCTAAGTCAATGGCGGAAATTTCTTCCCGGATCCGGTCGTTCTCTGCCAGGATGTGCTTAAGCCCTTCTGCCTGGGTCTTGCAGCTTGATAAGTGCTCCAGCTTTCTCTCCAGCTCCCACTGGCTTTTCTGCTGCTTTTCAATGGATTCGCCGCAGTTTTCCTGCTTTTTTGAAAGCTCCTCAATTTCTTTTGCTTTCTGTGCGATGACAGCCTCAGATTTGGATACGGCAGAGCATAAGCGTGTAAATTCTGCCATCCTTGTCTGAAATGCCCGGATCGCCTCTGAGGAAATTTCCGTGTTTCCCAAATGCCTGGAAAGGATCTCCTGCAGAATCTTGGCGCTCATTTCCANNTGTCCTTTTGGCTGTGTCTCAGCTTTAAAAACAGGATCAGGCCAATCAGGTAGAAAATAGTGGCTGTTCCTATAAAAATTCCCAGCAAAAGAATGAGGTCAAGTCCATAGTAAGCGGTGAAATAATTGGCTTCCCCCAGATAATAAAGCACTCCGGTGCCGCATAATAGCACGGTGGCAAGAATCAGGGAAAGGACGGAGAAGATCTTTCGCGGCTTTTTAGTGCAGGCCGCCCTTGCTTCCATATATTCCTCATAATTTTCCTGAGCCTTTGCCAGACAGGCGTTAATGGATGCCTGGTCGGAAAACTGGTTGCTGTTAAGTACCTGCCTGCCCCTGGCAGCTTTTTGAAGGAGTTCTTCCTTTTCCTTTTGCTCGTCATCCATGGAAACTCTGATATGGGAACGGAGCTTCTGATATTCCTGAATCTGGTTTTCGTATTCCGGAGCTGAGATTTCCTTTTCCGTGTTGCGGATTTCGCTTAATAAAGAGGTGTAGGTCCGTGCCGCTTCCGGAACCATTTGGGATTCCAGCTCCTTTTTCTGTGACTTTAAAAAGGCGGCGGATTTTGTGATGTTAAGCGCTAAGTTTCCCGTGGTATTTAAATTGGCTATGTAATTTTTAAGTTCAGAAACCATGCCCTCATCGGTAGCGCTTTTTAACTGCCCGANNGCGTTCAATGCCGAAAAGCATTCCCCGAATGAAGGTATGGATGGTGGATTTTCCGGCCTCATTCTTCCCATATACAATGTTTAGCCCATCCCGGAAGGTAAGGTTCCTGCCATGGAATTTTCCAAAGCCATTGATATAGATATCAATTATTTTCATGGGTCAGCTCCTTTCGTCCGTTGTACGAAGCAGTGCGTTGATGCCGTAATGAAGGGCCTTTTTTTCCACCGGGCTCATCTCCGGTTTCTGAAGGGCCTGGATAAAGAAGCCGATCATGTCACTGGGATGTTCGGCAAACAATGCGGAAAAGTCATACTGAGGCTCGGATTCGTCAATGATTTCCATGATCTTAAACCGGGTGGAAAGCATGTCCAAGTCAAAGGAGATATCAGGGTCCCTCATGCCGCGGATCCGGAACCGAAAGATGTTTTCCGGCCCCCGGGTCTGTATTTCCTGGGTGATTTTCATGGCAAGTTCTGTATTGGTAGTGGCTGTTGTAACATTAACGGCCAGAGAGATGTACTGGAGCTTTGCCAGGGGGATGAACTTTAAGGAAGTCACCATGCGGGTCACCTCATTGATTTCCCCTACCATCATGCCGTGCTGGCCGGATTCCGTTTTGTCCAGAGGCTCCAGGGAGCCGGCAAATGCCATACGGTTTTCCAAAAGGATCTCCGGGCGGTGGATGTGTCCCATGGCAATGTAGGAAAAGTCCAGATTGGCCATGGCACCCTTGTCAAAGGGGATGTGGTTGGCATCGCCCCCATGACCCAGCAGAACATGGATGCGCCCGTTGTTGGGCACCTTTAAATGGTCAAGGCGGTTTTCCGGGATTTCGGCCGAACGATAACTGAAGCCGTAAACCTCAGTATTGATGTCCTTAAAGTAAACATTTTCCAGCTCTTCTCCCATGAGATAAGACACATTGGGAGCCCAGGTGAAGCTTAAAAGAGCGGAGTTGCTGCGGATGCGGTCGTGGTTACCGGCAATGATGACCACATGGACATCCGGTATGGTGGTAAAAAGATAGTTTACTTCTTTCAAATCCCTGGCCAGGGGCTGCCGGTGAAATAAGTCTCCGGAAATAAAAAGACAGTCGGCTTCCAGGGCTTTTGCCTGGCTGACCGCCTTTGCGAAGGTGTCCTTGATGTCCTGATACCGTTCCTTGCTCCACGGTTTGTCGCTGTCCGGGCTCATGCCCCAGTGAACATCTGCAATATGTATGAATTTCATTGTCATTACCTCGCTGGTCCTCTGCACAATTAGTTACAGTTCTGCCATGCCATATTTTTGAAAGGCTTATGCATATGCCGCCAAATGTCTCGGCGTGGCTTAACTAAAACCACAAATTCCCTGCCGGTCAGGAAGGGAATTTGTGGTACAGGCTTAAAGCTCACAGTTGTTGACAGTCCTTGGGAATGGTACCACGTCACGGATGTTGCCCATTCCGGTTAAATACATCACGCAGCGCTCAAAGCCAAGGCCAAAGCCTGCATGGCGGGTGGATCCGTATTTTCTTAAGTCAAGGTAGAATTCGTAATCTTCTTTCTCAAGGCCAAGTTCGTCCATACGTGCCACGAGCTTGTCATAATTGTCCTCTCTCTGGCTTCCGCCGATGATCTCACCAATTCCGGGAACCAGGCAGTCTACGGCAGCCACTGTCTTGTTATCCGGATTCAGCTTCATGTAGAAAGCTTTGATTTCCTTTGGATAGTCTGTTACGAATACAGGCTTCTTATAGAGCTGCTCGGTTAAATAGCGTTCATGCTCGGTCTGTAAGTCACAGCCCCAGAACACCTTATAGTCAAATTCTTCATTGTGTTTTTCCAGAAGCTCTATGGCCTCGGTGTAAGTCACATGAGCAAATTCAGAGTTCAGAACATGGTTTAAGCGGTTAAGAAGATCCTTGTCCACAAACTGATTGAAGAAATTCATCTCCTCCGGCGCATGCTCCAGAACGAAACGGATCACATATTTGAGCATGGCTTCCGCCAGCTCCATATTGTCACTCAAATCGGCAAATGCCATCTCTGGCTCGATCATCCAGAATTCGGCCGCATGGCGTGTGGTGTTGGAATTTTCCGCACGGAACGTCGGTCCAAAGGTATAAACATTGCGGAATGCCATGGCATAGGACTCCGCATTGAGCTGGCCGCTTACGGTTAAGTTGGTAGGCTTTCCAAAGAAGTCCTGGCTGAAATCCACAGTCCCTTCCCCGATCTTTGGAATGTTTGTTAAATCCATGGTGGTAACCTGGAACATCTCACCAGCTCCTTCACAGTCGCTTCCAGTGATGATGGGGGTGTGCACATACACAAAATCCCTTTCCTGGAAAAACTGGTGAATGGCATATGCGATTAAGGAACGCACGCGGAAAACAGCCTGGAAGGTATTGGTTCTGGGCCGCAGATGGGAAATGCTTCTTAAATATTCAAAGGAATGGCGCTTTTTCTGTAGGGGATAGTCTGGTGTAGAAGTTCCTTCAACAATAATTTTTTCCGCCTGGATTTCAAACGGCTGTTTTGCTTCAGGAGTGGGCACCAGGGTACCGGTGACGATAACAGCAGTTCCTACGTTTAGTTTGGATATTTCAGAGAAATTTTCCATGGTGTCATGATAGACGACCTGAAGCGTTTCAAAGTAAGTTCCGTCATTTAAAACAATGAATCCAAATGACTTGGAATCTCTTAAACTTCTTACCCAGCCTCCGATCGTTACCTGGGTGTTAAGAAGTGATTCTTTGTCTTTATATATCTGTCTTACAGTGATTAAATCCATAATGGCATCTCCTTTTACATGTTCGCATACTTAATAAGATTATACTGTATTTCGAGCCTTGATTCAAGGGGGAAGGGTGCAAAAACGCAAGATATGGATTAAAATGTAAAAGAATTGAAAAAAACGTGAAAAATGTCGGAAAATGCACAAAAAATTATCGTAATAATTCAAAATTTTGTTCACTATTTTCTGATTATGTGTTATAATGCTAGTACAATAAAATTACAACAGCGAGAGGTGATAACGTGATCAAGAAAGAAATGATTGCCATGCTTTTGGCAGGCGGCCAGGGAAGCCGTTTAGGCGTGTTAACGCAAAAAGTGGCCAAACCAGCAGTATCATTTGGCGGTAAGTACCGTATTATTGATTTCCCACTCAGTAACTGCATCAATTCTGGGGTTGATACAGTGGGAGTTCTGACTCAGTATCAGCCATTGCGTTTAAACACCCATATCGGGATTGGAATCCCGTGGGATTTGGATCGGAACGTCGGCGGCGTAACAATCCTTCCTCCCTATGAAAAGAGCAAGGGCAGTGACTGGTATACAGGAACGGCAAATGCCATCTATCAAAACCTCGAGTATATGGAAACCTACAATCCGGACTATGTTCTTATATTGTCAGGAGACCATATCTATAAGATGGACTATGAGGTCATGCTGGAATACCATAAAGCGAATAATGCTGATATCACCATTGCTGCTATGCCGGTGCCGATTGAGGAAGCCAGCCGTTTTGGAATCCTTATAACCGATGAGAATAACCGTATCACGGAATTTGAGGAAAAACCGGCAAACCCAAGAAGCAACCTGGCATCCATGGGTATTTACATATTCAGCTGGAAGGTATTAAAGGAGGCATTGATCAAGATGTCTGAAGTCCCGGGCTGTGATTTCGGAAAGCATATCATACCGTACTGCTTTGAATCAGGGGATCGGGTATTTGCCTATGAATACAATGGCTACTGGAAGGATGTGGGGACCTTAAGCTCTTACTGGGAAGCCAACATGGAGCTGATTGATATCATTCCGGAATTTAACCTTTATGAGGAATACTGGAAGATCTAGACCAAGAGTGACATCATACCGCCTCAGTATGTGTCAGAGGAAGCTGTCATAGACAGAAGCATCATCGGAGAAGGATCGGAAATCTGCGGAGAAATCCATAATTCTGTCATTGGTGCAGGTGTCACCATTAAAAAGGGAGCCGTGGTCAAGGATTCCATCATCATGAGGGAATGCGTGATAGGAGAGAATGTTAAGGTCCAGAAGGCCATTATCGCTGAAAATGTAAAGATAGGTGCAAACTCTGAGCTTGGTTTTGGGGAATTTGCTCCCAGTAAATATGATCCCAAGGTCTATCTGTCTGATCTGGTAACAGTCGGTGAAAATTCGACCATACCTGAAAATGTGAAGGTAGGTAAGAATACGGCAATTGTTGGTGAGACAACAGAAGAAGATTATGCTGATGGCGAGCTGGCTGGCGGAGACTACATCATAAAGGCAGGTGGAATGCGATGAGAGCGATAGGAATTGTATTAGCAGGCGGAAACAGTAAAAGAATGCGGGAATTATCCAATAAAAGAGCGATCTCGGCCATGCCCATTGCAGGGAATTACCGCAGCATTGATTTTGCCCTAAGCAATATGACGAATTCCCATATTCAGAACGTAGCGGTTTTAACTCAGTATAATTCCAGATCGCTTCACCTGCATTTAAGCTCTTCCAAATGGTGGGATTTTGGAAGAAAGCAGGGGGGATTGTTTGTATTCACCCCAACCATAACTGCTGAAAGCAGTGACTGGTACCGGGGGACCGCAGATGCGCTTTTCCAGAACCTTACATTCTTAAAGAACAGCCATGAACCCTATGTGGTCATTGCGGCCGGTGACGGTATCTATAAGCTGGATTATGGAAAAGTTCTGGAATATCATATTGAGAAGAAGGCGGATATTACCGTCGTATGTACGGAGCTTCCGGAGGGGGAGGATACCACACGGTTCGGTCTTGTGAGGACCAATGAAGACGGAAGGATCACGGACTTTGAAGAAAAGCCGATGGTGGCATCTTCCAGTGTTGTATCCTGCGGCATTTATGTCATCCGCAGGCGGCAGTTAATCGAGCTGATCGAACGTTGTGCCATGGAAGACCGTTATGATTTTGTAAGCGATATTCTGATACGTTACCGGAATCTAAAGAGGATTTATGCTTATAAGATGAATACCTACTGGAGGAACATTGCTTCCGTTGAGTCTTACTACAAGACCAACATGGATTTTCTGAAATCGGAAGTGAGGGATTATTTCTTCCGTAAGTACCCGGATGTTTATTCTAAAATAGATGATTTGCCCCCGGCAAAATACAATCCGGGCGCAGTGGTTAAGAACAGTCTGATATCCAGCGGCAGCATCGTCAATGGAGTGGTTGAAAATTCAGTTCTGTTTAAAAAGGCATATGTAGGCAATAACTGTGTCATTAAAAATTCAATTATTTTAAATGATGTTTACATAGGTGATAATACGGTTATTGAAAATTGTATTGTGGAAAGCCGGGACACGATCCGGGCCAATACCACCCATATCGGTACACCGGACAATATAAAAATTGTCTTAGAAAAAAACGAAAGATACACATTATAAGGAAATGCGGGGGAAAGCTTGACATGCAGATTACAGACGTGAGGGTTAGACGTATTGAAAAAGAAGGAAAGATGAAAGCAATTGTTTCCATTACACTTGATAATGAATTTGTAATTCATGATATCAAGGTAATCGAAGGGGAGAAGGGGTTATTTATTGCTATGCCCAGCCGAAAGGCTGCCGATGGGGAATACCGGGATATAGCACATCCCATTAATTCCGACACGCGAGATATGATCCAGAAGGTCATTCTGGATAAATATGAGACCACGGCATTAGAGATGCCGGAGGTGTCGGCATTTGCTTAATAAGCCTTTTAATCCGCAGGCAGGGGTGACTCTGCCTGCGGATTTTTGTATAGTGGCTCTTCTAAAATACAGGATTTACAGGTCACTCTTTTTAGGGTTATAATAATATTAATAATTTTGGAAAGGTTGATGAAAATATGACAATTAAAATAGGTATTGCAGGTTACGGGAATCTGGGAAAAGGGGTGGAATGCGCCATCCGCCATAATCCGGATCTTGAGCTTTCTGCTATATTTACCAGAAGAGACCCGGCATCAATAACCCCACTTTCTCCGGGCGTAAAGGTGTATTCCATGGAGGAAGCCGTTTCAAAAAAGGATTCCATTGATGTAATGATCCTCTGCGGCGGAAGCGCCGTAGACCTTCCTGTACAGACGCCCCTTCTTGCCAGACATTTCAACGTGGTGGACAGCTTTGACACCCACGCCCGGATCCCCCAGCATTTCGAAGCGGTGGATGGGGCGGCAAAAGAAGGAAACAAGGTTGGAATCATATCCGCGGGTTGGGATCCGGGCATGTTTTCCTTAAACCGCCTTTATGGGGAGGCAATCCTACCAGGCGGCCATGATTATACATTCTGGGGCAGGGGCGTAAGCCAGGGCCATTCCGATGCGGTCCGCAGGATAAAAGGCGTAAAGGATGCCAGGCAGTATACCATTCCGGTGGAAGGAGCCCTTGAGGCGGTCCGGAGCGGGAAAAGTCCGGAGCTGTCCACCAGAGAGAAGCATACCCGTGAATGCTTTGTAGTAGCGGAAGAGAATGCAGATCTGGACCGGATCAGGGAAGAAATCGTATCAATGCCCAATTATTTTGCAGATTATGACACTACAGTTCATTTTATAAGTGAAGAGGAGCTAAGTAAGGATCACAGGGGAATTCCTCATGGCGGTTTTGTCATAAGGACCGGAAGGACAGGCTGGGAGGATGAGAACAGCCATGTGATCGAATACAGCTTAAAGCTGGATTCCAATCCGGAATTTACGGCTTCCGTGCTGACGGCCTATGCAAGAGCTGCTTACCGTCTGAATAAAGAAGGACAGTGCGGCTGTAAAACCGTGCTTGATATTGCTCCGGCATATTTAAGCGCTTTTAACGGAACAGAACTTAGAGGACGTCTTTTATAGATAGGAGGTATAGAGCGTGGCAGCAAGAAAAGAAATGGTCCTGTATTACCAGCCTGAGAAGGACCGGCAGAGCGGAAATGATACAAAGGCTGCAAAACTGAAGGCAGTACTTGTCCGTATGGGGATACGGATTAAAAATATTTCCCCGGATCAGGTGGGCCAGACCATAGGATATTTAGCAGGCTTTGATGGCTTTGAAGAGACGGAACAGATGGAAGGCCCTGATGTGGAAGAGGAGATCCTGGTAATGAAAAATTTTTCAAACCGACGGATAGACGAACTGCTCTCAAATCTAAGGCGGGCAGGAGTTCCTAAAATCGACTTAAAGGCGGTAATTACCGATACCAACTGCGAATGGAAATTCTATGACCTGTACCTGGAACTTAAAGAAGAACATGATGCCATGTCAGGAACCAATAATACAGAAACGGATTAAACGCCTGACGGACCGCCCCGAGCTGGGATTACAGAAAATCAGTGCTTAAAAACTAACGTACAAAAAACGCATCTTGATAAAGGAGTGAAAGCCCCTTCAAGATGCGTTTTAGTTTTTTATATTATTTATTTACTGATAATCGCAAACATTAGCCCACTGGTTCAGCAATTCCGCCTCTTCCGGTCTTTTCTTTGAAAGCTGGGCAGCCGCAACGATGGGGAGCCAGGTCTGCACATATTTCTTCGCAGTACCGGTCTTCTTACAAANNCTGGTCCTGCAGACAGAACAACAGGTAAGTTCTTGCCACATCTGCGCTGGCATTTCCCTGGGTCGCATGTACCCAGTCCAGTACATACATGGTTCCGTCATCCTTTACCACAATATTGCTGGGGTTAAAATCCCCATGGCATAATTTTGTATGTTTTGGCATGCTGTCAAGCTGTGTCCTCATATCGTATCTGGTCACGTCACCCAGTTCTTCCGTATCCAGGATCTGCCGCGACATCTTATCCTTCAGCTTATTAAGAAGCGGGCATTGCTTTGAAAGAATGCTTAAATGAAGATCAACCATACCCTCCATGTATTCCGGTAATTTATCGGGATTTTCATCCATGAGCTGCTGGAGAGTCTTGCCTTCAATGAAATCAAAGGTAATGGACCACTTGCCTTCGAAAACACCAACTTCTAGAACCTTGGGAACATTGATTCCGCCTACTTCTTCCACACGGGCGGTAATCAATGCTTCATTCAATACATCTGCCTTTGGGAAATCAGCGTTAAAAACCTTGATTGCTTTATCCCCATCACGAAAGACCTTTTTTGTTGCAGTTGTAGCAATTAATTGTGCTGCCATAAGAACCTCTCCTTCCATCCAACCATTAGTCTGAACCGTTATGTAGTGATTCTGTACTTATATTTTACTACAAAATCCATAAAAAGTATAGCTTGTTTTTTGATTTATCTGGAAAAAACTACTGAATATGCCTGTGTTGTTAAAAGCGGAAAACAGCCGCGCCATAAGCCGGAAGAGGGTAAGGGAAGGAGTATTCCTGGCCATCCCACTCCATCTTTTCAGAGCGGAAAGAAGGCGCTTTCTCCCCCCGCTTGAACAGTCCGTGATCCTGGTCTAAAACAAGAGCATAGGTTCCCCGTTTCGGAACCCCTACCCGGTAATCGGGACGTGCTACGGGAGTGAAGTTTAAAACAAACAGCAGGCTGCGCTTATGGTCCTTGCTGTACCTGACAAAGCTGAAGATGCTGCGTTCGTTGTCATTGGCATTGACCCAGTAAAAGCCCTCCCAGTCATAATCCTTCTCATAAAGCGCCGGATATTTTTTATACAGGTGCAGAAGATCCCTCACATAATCCTTAAGGTTCTTTCCTAACGGTTCCTCAGACAGATACCAGTCCAGGGCGGTCTTTTCATCCCATTCATGGTACTGCCCAAAGTCCTGTCCCATAAACAGAAGCTTTTTACCGGGATGTCCAAGCATAAACGTATATCCCAATTTTAAATTTGCAAATTTATCTTCCAATAGTCCCGGCATTTTTTGGACCATGGAACATTTTAAATGCACCACCTCATCATGGGATAATACCAATATATAGTTCTCACTGGTAAAATATGTAAGGCCAAAGGTCATTTTGTGGTGGTTGAATTTACGGAAATAAGGGTCAAGCTTCATGTATTCCAGGAAGTCATGCATCCAGCCCATATTCCATTTAAAGGTAAAACCAAGGCCCCCTTCTTCCTGATTACCGGTGATCTTTGGCCATGCGGTAGATTCCTCGGCAATGACCATTGCTCCGTTTCCGCGCTTCTTAATGACGCTGTTCAAATGCTTAAAAAACTCTATGGCTTCCAGGTTTTCATTTCCGCCGTATTGGTTTGTTACCCATTCCCCGCTGCTTCTTCCGTAATCCAGATAGATCATGGATGCCACTGCGTCGACCCGGAGCCCGTCTATATGGAATTTCTCCACCCAGTAAAGAGCATTGGCAATAAGAAAATTATCCACCTCGTATTTACTGTAATCAAAGACCTTTGTTCCCCAGTCGGGATGCTCCCCTTTCCTGGGGTCCGCATATTCATAGCAGGCTTCTCCGTCAAAGTCCGCTAGGCCGTGGGCATCCTTTGGAAAATGGGCAGGAACCCAGTCCAGGATGACCCCGATTCCTTTTCTGTGCATATAATCAACGAAATACATAAACTCCGTTGGAGTGCCATACCGGGAAGTGGGGGCAAAATATCCTGTTACCTGATACCCCCAGGAGCCGTCATAGGGATGCTCTGCAATTCCCATCAGCTCCACATGGGTATAACCCATTTCCAGAATGTAGTCTGCCAGTTCATGAGCCGCTTCGGTATAGGTATAAAATCCATCCCTTTCATCCCTGTTTTTCTTACGCCAGGAGCCTAAATGCACCTCATAAATGCTGATGGGTTCATTTAAAGGGTCTTTGGTTTTCCGCTTTTCCAGCCAGGCCAGATCCTTCCACTGAAATCCTGAAAGGTCTGCGGTAACAGAAGCGGTCTGGGGACGGTATTCCGATTGGAATGCGTAAGGATCCGCTTTAAAAAGGATCTTGCCGCTACTGGTGGTGATTGCATATTTATACAGTTCTCCAACGTTTAAACCAGGAACAAAGGCTTCCCAGATTCCGGAATCATCAAGCAGTGTCATGGAATTTGCCTCAGGATCCCAGCCGTTAAAATCTCCTACTACGCTGACCTGATTTCCATGAGGAGCCCAGACTGCAAAATACATCCCGTCGTTTTCTTCGTAGTTTTCCGGATGGGCGCCCAGTTTTTCGTAGATCTCGTAATGCCTTCCATTGTTATAAAGGTACCGGTCTACTTCTGTGATAAAGCCCATTCCGATTTCATTTCTGTCACTTTCCATTCGCTCATCCCTCCATGATCTTTAAGATAACACCCCGGTTAGCGGGTATGGTCAATCCGATTCTATGGTCAATCACTGGAAATAATTCTCCATTAAGAAGATTGACAGCAGTGTCTCCCTCACAAGGACAGGGAATACCGGAAAATGCGTCGGAATCATCATTGTTTACCGCAGTAATGATGGNNGGTCTGTCTTTCGTGAAACCGTGCAAATGCATACTGCCGGTTGGTGAGAAGAAGCTCTTGGTACTTACCTCCATGAAATTCCGGGTTTTCTTCATGGATATGACCAAGCTTGCTGATAAAGTCCTTAAGCGGACAGGAAAGCTCCCTTATTTCAGAAATGGAAACCTGGGGACGCAGCATGGAGTCCTCCGTATTGGTCCTTTTGCCCTCCATCCCAAACTCGCTGCCATAGTAGACGGAGGGGATTCCGGGAAGGGTGAATAACAGGGTGTAAACCGGATAGAGGTGCTGGGTATTGTATAGCTTGCTTGCGATCCGGTTTTCGTCATGATTGTCCACAAAGGTATAAAGCTGTGAGCCGATGGATTCCAGTCTTTTTACATTGTGTGCAATCTCAAAATAATTGTGGTCATTATGACCCGAATAAATGCTCTTATGTAGTTCGTAGTTGGTTACAGACTGCAGCATACCGGGACTGACCCATCTGCCGTATTCTCCATGGATAACTTCCCCCATGAGCCAGAAATCTTCTTTCATTTCTATCGTGTGCTGCCGCAGCTCTTTCATAAATCCAAAGTCAAGCACATTGGCACAGTCAAGACGTATTCCGTCAATGTCAAAGGTGTTGATCCAAAACTGTACGGTGTCAAATAAATACTCTCTGACTGCGGGATTAAAAAGATTAAGGCAAGGAAGCTCATAATGTCCCTGCCACGCTTCGTATCCAAAGGAATCTCCCAGAGGGCTGCCTCCGGCAAAATTGATTCCCCGGTACCAGTCCCTGTAGGGAGAATTCTCCCCATGGTTTAAAATATCCTGAAATGCAAAAAACTCCCGCCCCGTATGGTTAAAGACGCCGTCAACAACTACCTTGATACCTGCTTCATGGCAGCGGGACACAAACTCCTGAAAGCCTTCCCTGTCACCAAGACGGCGGTCCACCATCCGGTAATCACGCGTATCGTACCCATGGGTAGAGGATTCAAACAGTGGCCCGATGTAGATCGCATTGCACCCCAGAGACCGGATATGGGAAATCCACTCACTAAGTTCCCCAAATCGTTCCGTAACAGAAGATTCCCTGTTCTCTTTCGGAGCGCCCACAAGCCCCAGGGGATATATGTGATAAAAAACTCCCCTTTCATACCACTTGCTCATATACTTATCCTCCAGATTATAGTAGTTTATACCTCCCGGCTTTTAAAGCGTCGCAGAAGGAACTGGTAACGCAGCTGTGCAGCGTTAAGTTCGTAGATATAACAATCAATAAGCGTTGGGTCAACCACATGTTCAAAGTGGTTTCTGGCGGAATCAATGGCGGTTTTAGAACGTTCGATCTCACGCCTTAAATTCCGCTCTTCCTCTGATAGGACCAGATGTTTTTTTAAAAGACCATGTTTCATTTTATCATCTCCAGATTTTATAATTTTTACCGAATGCTATAAATTCAGTATGTCTGGAAAATGGCACTTTATTCATATTTTACCTGTATATCTTTTATAATTTATGTAACCTGGTTTATTAGCTCCTGTAAATATTGCCCCAGAGAACAGAGCTTTTTTGTGCTGTCTCCAATGGTCAGGTAGTAATAATTAGCTGTTCCCTCCTGGCGGACATTCACAAGGCCTGCTTTTTTTAAAATCTTTAAATGATGGGAAATAGCAGGGCGGGACAACCGGGTCATTTCCGTGATTTCCTTTACATTCATTCCCCGCCTGGGCCTTATGCTTAGGTCTTCTTTAATGCTTGAAACGTCGTTTCCTAAGTCATCATAAAGACCTGTATAGGCGAGAACCTCAATAATGGTCAGCCGGACTTCGTCTCCGAGAGCGATAAAAATTGGCATGCAATTCTGGAAAAGTTCATTAAAATCCTCGGCATGCATCGGTGGATTCCTCCTTTGGTTTAAAAAATTAAACTAATTGTATTTTACCATCCCAGGAGGATAACGTCAATGTTTTACTGCCGGAATTTTGTGATTTATGCTGCGAAAAAGGGAAATTAATGAAAAAAATTGTTGAAAATGACAATAAAATAACAGAGTAGCCTTTGATTTCAAAAAACCAAATAAAAGAATGTATACAATGTTTCTTATAAAAAACAGTTGACATTTCATTTCCCCTTGTGCATAATAAAGGCACATTCTTATATGCGTTCCGCATACAGCATTTCAATAGTTTTCAAAGAATTATGGATGCTTGATTCCATAATCCAAAGCTGATTTTTCCAGCGTGAATTCCAATGTTAAAATTTTATGTAAAGAGGGGGATTGTATCGTTCGGTATGTTATTTTGCTGCTGATTTTAGGGGTAGGAGCTTTTTATGATGTCCGGGAACACCGCATACCCAACTGGCTGGTGCTTTCAGGAATCATTCTTGGCATTCTGCTTGAAATCCCTGGGCCAGAGAATTCTTTGGGCGGCCTTCTGTTCTTGCTGAGGCTTGTAATTGTGACAGGGATATTCTTTTTACTATTCCTGTGCCGTATGATCGGTGCGGGAGATATCAAGCTGACTGCTCTCATATGCGGCTTTCTGGGACTTAAAGCGGGTGCTTTGGCAGTTGGACTTGGTTTTCTTATAGGGGCTTTCTGGTCCTTTATCAAATTGGCAGGGAGTGGAATCCTTTTCACCCGCCTTTCCTGTCTTCTTGCCTATATCAGGCACGTATTTCAAACAGGGAATCTTACAACCTACTACGATCCTGACCGGGATGGATATGATGTGGTGATACCTTTGGGTCTGTGCCTGTTTTTGGGTACGCTGGGTTCTATGGTTTTTTTAGGATAAGGCTGAGGGAAAAGCTTTTTTCAACCTTCCATTTGCTGATCAGTTGGATATGAAAACATATCCGCTTAATTTACTAGTATACAAAATAAGGAGGTTTAGCTTTGGCAAAGAGAGTGATGGCGGTTTATGATACAGACCCTTTGTATACGGAGAGGTTCACGGAATTTGTAAACCAAAAGGAGCAGGTCCCGTTCACGGTTATGGCATTTACTGCCCTGGATCGGCTAAAGACTTATGGAGAAGACCATAAGATAGAGCTTTTGCTCATTAGTACCTCCATTCCCAGGGAGGAAATAGAAAAAACAGGTGCCGCCTATGTGGTCATGCTGGCGGACGGTGAGGCAGCTCCTCCGGAAGGACCGTATCCAAGTGTTTATAAGTATCAGGCTGCGGACAGCTTAATGCGTGAGGTGATGAAGTATTACTGTGACGATCCCGGAGATCCGGGATATGCCATGGTATCAAAGGCAGGCAGGACCATTGGAGTATATTCTCCCATCAACCGGTGCTTAAAGACTTCTTTTTCCCTTACCATGGGACAGTTGCTGGCCCGGGATTTAAAGGTCCTTTATTTAAATTTAGAGGATTGTTCCGGATTCGGGCGGTTGATCGGAGAAGAGTACAGGGGTGGTTTATCTGATCTTTTGTATTATTACAGCCAGGAAGGTTTTCGCTGGGTACGCCTTGGATCCGTCGTCTATACCTGGGGAGAGCTGGATTATGTGCCGCCGGTGCAATACCCTGAGGATCTTTGCCAGGTGACCGGGCAGATGATGGCGGAGCTGGTAACCCACATTGCCAGGGAAGGCGTTTATGAGTCCATCATTCTGGATTTAGGCCAATTCGGTAAGAAAGCGGCAGAGGTGCTGGAGGTATGTGATGTGGTATACATGCCGGTAAAGGATGACTGCGTATCCGCAGCAAAGATAGAAGAGTTTGAGGAATACCTGATGTCATCCGGCCGTGGGTCTTTGAAGGACCGGATTCAGAAAATAAAACCACCCTATCACTGCAGCTTCAGCCGGAAAGACAATTATCTGGAACAGCTTTTATGGGGAGAATTAGGGGATTATACAAGACAGCTATTGAGGAAGCAGCCATAAGCTGTAAAAGGGATTGAACAAGGGGGAACGGCCATGGATGATGATGAGAGAAGGAAACTGCGGGAAGAAATCATGAGAGAGCTGGATGAACGGCAGCAGGTAACTGATGAGGAGCTTTATGCTATCTTAGACCGTAGAATTCTGGAATATGGGCAAGGCAGTTTTCTGCCCCTAAAAGGTAAGACGGAGCTCCGGGGCCGGCTTTTTGATTCATTCCGGCGGCTGGGGGCCCTTCAGGAGCTGGTGGATGACGAGGATGTGACGGAGATCATGGTGAATGGGGCGAACCGCATCTTTGTGGAGAGGAACGGACGCATGGAGCAGTTGGGCAGAGTCTATGACAGCCAGGAACAGTTGGAGGACACCATCCAGCAGATCGTCAGCAGAGTAAACCGTACAGTAAATGTATCAAGGCCCATCGCGGATGCAAGGCTGCCTGATGGTTCCAGGGTTCATGTGGTGCTGCCCCCCATTGCGCTGGACGGCCCCGCAGTGACCATCCGGAAATTCCCCAAGCCCATTACTATGGCAAGGCTGTTAAAGCTGGACTCGGTTACGGAAGAGGCTGCAAATTTCCTGAAATGCATAGTAGAGGCAGGCTACAATATTTTTATCAGCGGGGGGACCAATTCCGGAAAAAGTACCTTTCTCAATGCCCTGTCCGCCTATATCCCCCGGGAGGAGCGGATCGTAACCATTGAAGATTCTGCGGAATTGAAGATTACCCATATTCCGAATCTGGTGAGGCTGGAAACAAGAGAGGCCAATGGGGAAGGGGACGGGGAGGTGACCATCGGAGATCTGATCAGGGCGGCTTTGAGGATGAATCCTTCCAGAATTATCGTTGGAGAGGTGAGGGGAAAGGAGGCTTTGGATATGATATCGGCCATGAACACCGGACATGACGGAAGCCTTAGCACCGGTCATGGAAACAGCCCAAGGGACATGCTTTCCAGGCTGGAGACCATGGTGCTTATGGGAGCAGATATCCCATTGGCAGCGGTCAGAAGCCAGGTCGCGGCAGCAATTGATATTTTAATTCATCTAGGGCGGCTCAGAGATAAAAGCAGGAGGGTCCTGTCCATTGTGGAGGTAATTGGTTATGAAAGCGGAGAAATCAGGCTTAATCCGTTATACAGGTTTGAGGAGGATTATGAGAACCGGGAGGGAGGACAGGCTGTTCAGGGCAGTCTTAAAAAAGTGGGTACCATTCAAAACACCGAAAAACTTAAAGCAGCAGGCATTGAGATATGAAAACTATGTTCTGACACCGGTTCAGTGGTGCCTTTATGGATTTCAGGGCCTGGCAGTTGCAGGGCTTTTCGCATACGTCTTTTACCGCAGCATTGCGTCATTTCTGTTATTTATCCCTATGGCTGTTATTTTCCCCATAATTAAAAAAAGAGAATTAAAGGAAGGCAGGCTTCANNGTAAAGGAATTGATTTTACTTTATGGGGAGGAGGGGATGGTTTCCAGGGAATTCAGCCATATTGAGAGCCAGATCCGGATGAACCGTTCGGTGGAGCAGGCGCTTTCCGAATTTGCAGGCCGCAGCGGCCTTGATGATGTTAAAAACTTTGCGGAGGTATTTGCCGCGGCAAAGCGAAGCGGAGGAGAGCTGGTTTCGATTATCAGCCACACGGCGGATGTAATAAGGGATAAGGTGCAGGTAAGGCAGGAGATTCTAACGATGACAGCCTCAAAACAGTTTGAACAAAAGATCATGAGCGTAATTCCCTTCTTTATTGTCCTTTATATTGATTTAACTTCTCCGGGCTTTTTTAACATCATGTACAGTACGGGAGACGGAAGAGTCCATATGACCCTGTGCATGGTCATTTACATCCTGGCGATAGGGATTGCGAAGCGGATCATGAGGATCGAGATTTGAAAAGGAGAGAACAGATGTTAAGAAAGAGCAGCAGAACATGGAGATTTCCTTTTACAAGGGTACAGGCGGCCTGTGCAGTATCCGGGATTGCCTTATATGTTGCCATGAAGCTGGTTTTTGCAGCAGGGGGGCAGGTGGTGTCTGAAGGAGGAGGGCTTAAACGGGCAAAGCCGGGACAGGGAGAAACTACATACGATATTCTGGTATCCGGGCTTGACCGGGAGAATGGTAATAGGAAGATACTGATGAAAATCCCAGTCAGGGAGCGGCAGTATGGGGCAGAAGAAGCAAGGGAGCTGTTTCAGAGGATCCAGCCTGAGCTGATAAAGCAGATGCTGGGGGAAAATGAGTCCATGGAGGAGGTGAGAGGAAACTTAAATTTAAAGAACAGTCTGGAAGATCATGGGCTTAGAATTAGCTGGGAGTCTGATAATCCCCAGGTGATCGATTCCTTTGGAATCGTTCACAATGAGGAAGTACCGGAAGAGGGAGAACTGGTCTGGTTAAGGGCCAGAATGAAGGCTGGGGGTCATGAAGGCCAATTTGAGTTTAAAGTGACGGTTTACCCGCCCTCACTCACCCAGGAAGAAAAGGCCGCCGCTGCTTTTCTTCAGTGGATAGGTCAGATGGATCTTAAACAGCAGACGCAGGAGCACCTGTTACTGCCATCAGCTTATGAAGGAAAACGACTGACATATTTCCTGCCTGAAGAGACTGATTACCGGATACTGCCGGTACTGGGGCTTTTACTGGCGGCACTTCTGCACATAAAAGAAGAGTTTGACAGGAAAAGCCAGGCGAAGATACGGGAGCAGCAATTGCTGTTTGATTATTCTGAGGTGGTTTCCAAGCTGGTGGTCTACATCGGGGCAGGCCTTACGGTCCGGGGAGCGTGGGAGAGGATTGCAGCAGGCTATAAGGATGCGGTAAGGCAGGAAAAAAGAAGTGTACGCCCGGCGTATGAAGAGATGGTGAAAACAGCAGGGCAGCTTGGCAGCGGGCTGTCGGAAGGACGGGCTTACAGTGAATTTGGAAGGCGCTGCGGCTTACAGGTCTACATAAAGCTTTCCGCTCTTCTGGAACAGAGCCAGAAAAACGGAAGCAGGCAGCTTCGCCCTGCTTTGGAGCTTGAGATGGTTTCAGCCTTTGAGCAAAGGAAGAACCTGGCGAAAAAGCTGGGGGAAGAAGCTGGAACCAAGCTTTTGCTGCCCCTGCTCCTGATGCTGGGAGTGGTCATGGTCATGATCGTGGTTCCTGCGTTCCTGGCATTTTATTAGAAGGGAGGTGAAAGGATGCTGACATCGGCAAACAGGCAGATCAGAGATTTTTTAAGGGAAGAAGATGGAGTAGGTGTTATTGAAGTGGTGCTGATTCTGGTGGTTCTAATCGGACTTGTCATTATTTTTAAAAAGCAGATAACGACTCTTCTTGATAATGTATTCAAGGAAATCAACAGCCAGTCTAAAGAGGTATATTGATGCGCAAAAGCGGACAGGTAACAGTGTTTTTCAGTTTAGCCCTTTTATGCATATTCAGCCTGATGTGCGGGCTTTTAGAGTCCGCACGGACTGCTGGATCCAGGAGCTATTTAAAGCTGGCGGCAGATTCTGCCATGGACTCTGTATTCAGCAGGTACCATAGAGAAGCCTGGGAAAAATACCGTCTCTTTCTTCTGGAATGTGAGAGTGATGATGAAGTGGAAAAGGCATGGAAGGGATTCGTGAAGCCTTATATGGACAGCTCCGGCTGGTATTCCATGGATATGGAAAAGGCAGATACCGTGGGGATTTTCCGTATTACCGACGGGGGAGGACAGTATTTGAAACAGGAGATTTTGGATTATATGAAGTATGGAATCTTTGAAAATATGACAGATGAAAAGGGTGCGGAAGACCTGCTTAAGAACTTAAAGGAAGCAAGGGCAGTGAAACGGTTATCCGGATCTTTCCGTGACAATGAACGGGAAGCCGTCCGGCTGGAAAGGGCTTTGGAGGATATCAATGATTCCTTAAAGCAGCAGAAAGCTTACTGGCGGGCAGCTTATGAAAGAATCGAGGATTATGACGGTCCGGGATTTCGAAGAGAGGCTGATCGGCTGGAGCGGGAAATGAACAGGATCCCTTCCCTTATAAAGACTTACGGGAAAAGGGCAGATGATTTAAAAAACAGCATAAACGAAACCAACAATGGCTTATCTGCGGCACAGGAAGAATTAAGTGAGGAAGTTCGTGAGGCTTTGAGCGGTGATACCTCCTGCTATGGATCCTATGTTAATCAGGATGGAGAGCGAAGGAGGGAAATAGAGGCCCTTCCAGGGCAGATGGAACAGATGAAACAGGTTATGGAACAGGCAAAGGAACGTTCCTTTGAGGTAGAGAGCATCATTGATAACTGGGACAATGATGATGAAGAGGATGACGGTCCGGACCTGTCCGAACTTTGGGGTTCTGTAGGGGAAATATGGGATGAGGCAAATATCCCCTCTCTCTCTTATTCCAATGGGGTGAAGGACACGGAAAAACAGAGACTTCTGGAACAGGTGGAAGGATTCATACAGACAGGGCTCTTATCCCTGGTACTGCCTGATGGAAAGGAAATATCCAAAGGTATTTTATCTGACGATTCTTTTCCTTCCGTCACCTGCGGGGAAGGCCAGGTGCTGGAGGCGGGCCTTATGGACCGGATCCTGTTTGGGGAGTATTGCAACCGCTTTCTCACAAGCTTTCTCTCAGAGGAGGATAAGGAGGTAAAGTACGAATTGGAGTATCTGGTTTCAGGGAAGAAAACAGATGAGGAAAACTTAAAGCAGACGGTATTAGATGTTCTCATGATAAGAGAAGGCATGAACTTAATTCATATTCTTTCAGATGGCCAGAAACGGGAGGAGGCGATGGCTCTTGCCGGCCTTATTACCGGATCTGTTGGCCTGGCCCCTCTTACTGGAATTGTAGCATTTTTTATTATGAGCATCTGGGCACTTGGAGAAGCGATTGTGGATGTGAAAATGCTCTTAGAAGGAAAAAAGGTAGTTTTTCTTAAATCCAGGGATACCTGGAGGCTATCCCTGGACGGACTTTTGGAATTAGGCAGAACGGGAACATGTGCAGGCGGAAAGGAAGATGAAAACGGAATTGGTTATACCGGCTATTTAAAGCTTCTTCTTTTTCTGGGAGAACCTGGGCAGCAGCACTACCGGCTTATGGATATGATCCAGATGAACTTATGCAGGAAACAAGCGGATTTTCACATGGTTCACTGCGTTTATCAGGCAGAGGTAAGGGCAACTGTGAGATCAAGGCATATGTTTTTCGGAGGAAATAATCCCTTCTATCCGGTGGAAGTTCGGACAGAAAAAGCATATTAAGGGACAGGCATACTTTTATGCCCAGTCAACAGGGCAAGAAAGAGGAAAGGAGGTGGATGATCATGCCCTTTTTCAAGGAGTTCCAAGAAAAAAATAATAAAAAAATTGTTACTCTCCAGGTACAAATCCCTTTCACGAAATATGGATTCCTTGTAAAAAGGGTATTATCATCTGCCTCCTGCTTCCGAAAAAAGGGGAGCCTGACCATAGAGGCTGCCCTTGTCCTGCCCCTCTTTCTGTTTTTTATGGTGATCCTAATGCTTCCCATGGGGGTGATGAAGGAGGGGAGGCGCATTCAAACTGCCCTGGAAGCGGCAGGAGAGGAAGTAAGCCGATATGCTTATGTATTGCATCAGCTTGAACTGGGAGAAAGGCTGAAGGCCACAGGAATCAATGATTTTTCAGAGGAGTTTTTAGACGGATTGACAGAGGAAGGAATCCTTCTCTATGTGAGAAAACGGGTGGAGGGACGGGTGGGGTTTGAACGGCTTGAATCAACATCTTTTGTACGTTCTTCCGTTTTAAGAGATGGAGAGACCATTGATCTGATCATGGATTACCGGGTCAGAATTCCCTTTTCCGTCTTTGGCTTAAGCAGTATCCCCATGACAGCCAGATGCTGCCGCAGAGCCTGGATCGGCCAGGAGGGAGGAAGCAGCGGGAAGACAGGGCAGGAGGATGAGCTTGTATACATTGGAAAGGCGAGTACTAGATACCATCGGCAGCGGACATGTCATTATTTATACAATGACATACAAGAGATTCCATTTAAGGAAGTGGAAAATGCCCGTAATTTATCCGGTGGGAAATATAAGCCCTGCAGCAGATGCGGCGGATTTGCAGAGGAAAACGGCAGTGTATACATTATGCCGTCAGGTGAGAGGTATCACAGTGACAGGAATTGCTCCTCTATCATGGCATATGTGGAGGCGGTTCCGTTATCCCAGGTCCGCCATTTAGGAGCGTGCTCTTACTGTTCACAATAGGGAGGTGTTTCTATGCTGGAAAGTATTAATAAAATCTTATTTGGAGTATTTCTACTGGCGGCTGCCTGGGAGGACGGAAGAGAAAAAGCTGTCAGTGTGTGGCTTTTTCAGGCGGCAGGCATAGCCGGAGCAATTCTGGCTTTTTTACAGGGAGATATTGGAGTAGAACGGCTGTTAAGCTGCATGGTGGGGGTGGGACTCCTTCTTTTGAGCCGATTAACAGGTGAGGCAATCGGTATGGGAGATGGCTGGTTTTTTGTAGTCAGCGGCCTATTTCTGAGAGCACGTTTAAACCTGAAGTTATTGTTCTATGGCATCTTTGTAAATGGCATTGTCTGCGGTGGAATTTATCTCTGGGGCCGGCTGAGGGGAAGGGATGTGAAAAAGAAACCGGTACCGTTTCTGCCATTTCTGGTTCCTGTGTGGATAGGACTGGTGATCCTATGAAGGGAAAACTGCGGGGAAGCTATACCATTGAGGCGGCTTTTGTTATGGCAATTGTTTTATGGGCTCTGATGGTTTCCGTTCAGGCTGCTTACCGGCTGAGGGATGAAGTTGTGGGATCAATGGCATTGGAGGAGTCTGTACAAAGGCTGCGCCATAACGAGACCGAGCCGCCGGATGAAGCGGCGGTGTGGGCAGCCCAAAGGGCCGGCAACCCTTTTTCCTGGAAAAGATATGAGTTTCAGATTAAGATGGCCGGAAACCCTGTAACAGGCAAACGGGTGGAAGCATGTGGAAGGGCGGGGACCTGGAAGCTGGAAATGGAACAGGGCGTGTTTGACCCGGAGAATTTTTTAAGGATGTTGACTCTTATCAATCAGGAGGAATGAAATGAAGGCAGCATACAGACGGGAAATGAAGCACAATTATTTGATCATGGAGCCAGAGGAGGCCGGATATGAAAGTTATGAAATACATATGATGGCGGCTAACAGGATAGAAGGATTGCTGAAGTTCCATATAAAGCAGGTGGACAACCGGAAATTCTATTATTATGAGATCACTTCTAAGCAGCCTTTAAACAGAGTGCTTGAATATCATAGCCTTGGCGGGGAGGAGCTTAAGAAGTTAATAGGGGATATTGGGCGGATTCTGGAAAGGCTGGAAGTTTACTTACTAAAAGAAAAACAGATCCTTCTGGAACCGGAATATATTTATGTTGAACCGGAGCAGTTTACGGTCTCTCTTTGCCTTGTTCCTGGAAGACAAGTAGGATTTCCTGGGGAAATGACCGAGCTGCTGCGGTATCTTCTGGGTAAGGTCAATCATCAGGATAAGGAATGCGTAGTAATGGCTTATGGACTCTATCAGGAAAGCCTTAAGGAAAATTACGGGATGAAGGACCTCCTTGAAATTGCCGGTAAGAATTGTTCCGGCGGAAAAGGGGGCGATGATAATATCCCCCAGCAGGAAAGAGAACACAATCCGGAAGAAAGCCGCGTCTCTCCTCTTCCATACACTTTAAACGAAGAGATGGAAGAAAGGGATAGTTTTTTTGATATAAAAGAGAAAGGAGCTGTTTTCTTTATCCCGGTGTTAGCCATGCTTGGTATGGCTGCAGCTTTATGGCTGGTTTTTGGTATGGAAGGAATTCGGAAGTTTTGGTATGGGGTGCCTATTACCGGTGCTTTCTCAGCTTTCACAGTTTTTGCCGTATGGAAAAAGGAGTTCAGGCAGTCAAAGGAGACGATGGTGAAAAGGGAAGAGGGAGATCGCCAACCGGCGGAAAGCTTTGACTGGCAGATGACATTTGAAGANNAACAGGAGATGAGGAAGTATTTCAGACGGCTTTGTTGACTGATACAGGTGCTGATAAAACTATCAGGTACTTACGTGCGGTTGGTACTGATGTGGAAGACATTGCAATTACTTATGTTCCTTATTTAATTGGAAAGCAGGAAGGCATGGTTGACTGTGTCCTTACCGGAGAAGCTGTCAGCAGGATTCACGCCAGAATAGACCGGGAAGGAGAGGAATACCGGATCAGCGACTTAAACTCTACCAATGGAACGTCTGTGAATGGGCGGGTATTAGAAACCAATGAGACCATGGCTTTGAAAAAGGGAGATGAAGTTTTTATAGCAAACTTTCCTTTTATATTTACATAATATAAACCCTATCTTCTAAATTTTAAGAAGCACCGGCAGTTTTTAAGGCCGGTATGCCGGTGGCATGATCTTCATGGGAAGAGCAGAGAAACCTTACATACTTACCATAGATTAAGAGCAAAGAAACATTTATGGAAGTTAATAAAGGCGGTATGGGAGTGATATCCTATACCGCCTTAACGTCGTTTACAAGCACATAATAATATGTGTTGCCTTCCTCCACATAGCTTTGAAACACACCTGTTATTTCTATTTCACTTTCTTCTTCCGGATAATCATCCGGATAAGTATGATCACCGTCCCAGATTAATTCCAGCCCTTGTTGGCAGCAGGCAGTAGCATCTGCAATGACCAAAGCATAAAAGTTCTTATTTTCCGAATCCTGGTAAACCTGGAATATCCCATCGGCTTTAATTGTTTTTCCTGCATATTCTTCCGGAGATATCATCATATTGTATACCTCGGAAAAAACCATGGTGCTGCTTAATTTCGTCAGATCAATATCTGTTCCGGTGTTATCTCCGGAGTCTGACGGATATTCCTGTGAAGAACCGGCACCGTCCTCCTGGAATTGCTCCGTGGATGGCTGGAAGGAATCCGAAGGATAGGAATTGATGTCAAAATCTTCAGGACTTTCCGAAGCGTATTGTTCAGAACCTGCGGCGCCATATTGTCCGGAGTCTGCCCCATCCCCTTGCGGCGGCAACGGACCGGGATCAGTACCGGTGTTCTTCCCGCAGCCTGTCAATGCAAGGCTTATCATTAAAAGCATCAGAATCATTCCAAAGAAACGTTTCATCCTCTGACACCTCCCTGGATCCACCCAATAAGGGAGCACATGGCAAATGCGGCAATATCAACGGCAACAATGGTTGAACCCACCGGTGTTCCGGCCAGAATGGACGTCAGAATTCCCAGTACGGCGCAGAAAACGGATAGGATTGCTGAACAAAGGATCACCGACTTAAAGTTTTTAAATAAGCGCATTGCCGAGAGCGCAGGAAAGATGACCAATGCGGAGATCAGCAGCGAGCCTACCAGGTTCATGGCAAGTACGATAATAATGGCTATGATGACTGCAATCAGCAGGTTGTATTGGTGNNATTGGTCTGCTTTCGTGCCGGTGGCCTTTGCAAAGTCTTCATCAAAGGTGACAGCAAATATCTTATGGTAGAAGAGAAAAAATACGGCGATAACGACCACCGAAAGGGCGGCGCAAAGCCATACCTCTGTTTTTGTCAGCGTCAGAATGGAGGTTGAGCCAAACAGGGTGCTGCATACGTCTCCAGCCAGGTTGGCTGAGGTGGAAAATATATTCATGAGCAGGTATCCCAGGGCCAGAGCGCCCACGGAAATCATTGCGACAGCCGCATNNTCAGCTTCATCACTGTCGCAATTGCCATCCCGCCAAAGGCAACATGGGAAAGTCCGTCGCCGATAAAGGAAAATCGTTTTAACACCAGTGTAACACCCAGCAAAGAGGAACAAAGAGCAATCAATATTCCCACAACCAACGCATAACGCACAAAAGGATATTCAAAATATAAGGCTAATTTTTCAATCAATACACTCATGCTTCTTTGCCTCCGTCCCTAGATGAATATGCTTTGCCGATGCTGCTTTCCAGGTACTCGTCTTTTGTTCCGAAAAAGTAGGGATTTCCCATGTGGAGGATATGGCTTGCATAGTTCACGGCAGCACCGATATCATGAGATATCATGATAATGGTGATGCCTTCCTCATTCAGTTTACGGATTAATTCATACATCTCGGCAGTGGCCTTTGGATCAAGCCCTGAAACAGGTTCGTCAAGCAGAAGCATACTTCCGGCGGCGCACAGCGCCCGGGCCAGCAGAACCCGTTGCTGCTGGCCTCCGGACAATTCCCTGTAACACCGTTTGGATAAATGGGAGATACCCATTTTCTCCATGTTTTCACAGGAAAGCTGCTTTTCTTCACGGCTATAATAGGGACGCAGCCCGCAGCGGTTCAAGCAGCCGGATAAAACAATTTCCATAACTGAAGCCGGAAAGTCCTTTTGTACCACTGTCTGCTGGGGCAGATACCCGATTCCNNTGCAGCCTGTTTTCTATAACAATGCTTCCTTCAAGCGGTGCCAGAAGGTGCAGGATAGTTTTCATGAGCGTGCTTTTACCGGAGCCGTTTTCTCCCACAATACAGAGATAATCACCGCTGTTAACGGAAAGGTTAAGCCCTTTTAAGACAGTTTTACCGTCATAACCGATGGTGAGGTTGTTGCATGTTAGCTGTGCCATTTAATTCCTCCTTAATTTAATGCGTCTTTCAGCACTTCCAGATTCGCCTGCATAATAGAAAGATAGGTAGCACCACTTTCTGCATCCTTGGCAGTGGTGGACTGCATGGAATCCATGGTACGTACTGTCTGATTTTTGTCCTTTGTATTTTGGACGATGGTTTCGGCGATTTTATGCTTAGTGCCCTCAATCGTCAGCACAGTGTTAAGTCCCAATTCATCAGCTTTCTTTGAAAGAAAAGCGATGGTGTCAAAGCTGGCCTCCGTTTCGGCCGAGCAGCCTACAAATGCGGCATAATAGGTAAGGCCGTAGTCATCTGACAGATAGCGGAAGGGGAAGCGGTCCCCAAACAGCACTGTATTCTGTTTTGCAGAGTTTACCACTTGCTGATAGCTTTCATCCAATTGATCCAGCTTTTTTCCATAAGCATCTGCGTTTGCAGAATAATCCGCGGCGTTTGCACTGTCGATTTCGCCCAGCTTTGATGCAATGTAATTGCTAAAGGTCTTGGCATTTTTCAGTGACAGCCAGACATGCTCGTCATATTCCGGGCCTTCTTCGCTGTCAGCCTGGGATTCTTCTTCCTCAGATTCCATTCCTTCAACGACTTCTTCCTCTTTGACCGTGTCCCCCAGGACTTCCAGGAGGTTGACCACGACCATGTCTTTGTTTTTTGCTTCCTTCAGAGCATCCTCGACCCATTGGTCGGATTCCCCGCCCACATAGATAAACATATCGCAGTTTGAGATTTTGATGATATCATCTGCTGTCGGCTGATAGCTGTGAAGATCCACACCGTTATCCAAAAGCAAGGTGATCTCCTCATCGTCTCCATGGCTGCCGAGGATTTCTTTCACCCAATCGTATTCCGGGAAGATTGTGCATACCACGCTTAGCTTATCGTTATTGCTGGTTTTTGTCGTTGCATTTGTGCTGGAGCATGCAGTAAGTGCTCCCATTATCATAAGTCCTGCTAACAGGCAGGCGATTAATTTTTTCATTATTTTACCTCCGGATAAATATTGATCTTAAAAAAGGGCATAAGAATATAAGGAAGCACCGGTAAAATCGGTTTCTGCCTAAAAATGGGCAAAATACTCCCTTGTAAAATCAATATTCAATTCGTTAGCTTTACCTTAAGAGAAACCAAAGTGTGTGAAGGGCTGCGGTGAAATACCGGAATCACGCAGATTACAAAAAGGTGAGCTGCCGCGAATACGGCAACAGTAGTCGCAAGGCCTGTTCCAAGAGTATTCAGCGCCTGGACGCAGGCCTGGACTTCAAGACAGATGGGACAGTTTTCGCCTATGCAGTTATGGCGGGTCTCAGCAGTAATAAAATAGACGGAAAAGAGTAGCATAAAAAGAACCGCAATGATGATAAATCCGGCAAGCAGTTTTTTGTTTTTTGCCATGTCTCTTCCTCCTTTTAAAAACAATTGATACATCAGATACAGTTTTTGCAGATTCCGTAAAGTACGGATTTTTCTTTTTTGATCTGGAATCCGTCTGCTTTGGAAATGTCTTCCAGCATCCGGTCTGCAATTTCGACATTCATATGGAATGTCCTTCCACATTTTATGCAGTTCATATGAATACAATTACGGCAATCCTCTGAATGAATATACTGATAAAAAAGCTCCCGGCTTCCTTCTTTTGTAAAGCGGTTGATCAGACCTTTCTCCTGCAGATAAGTGAGGTTTCGGTACACCGCACTTAAACTGACGGAGGAACAGGAAAGACTATCTGCAATTTGTCTTGCAGAAAATTGCTTATCAGGGTTTTCCTGCAAAAAGGCGAAAAGCTGTTTTCTTTGTTCTGTCATATAATTAGCCAAAGGGGTTCACTTCCTATTTTGCAATTTATTTGCAAATAAGTGTACTGCGAAATCAAAACATTGTCAAGGTAATTTGCGAATGTTTCGCAAATTGCTTCTCGATTATACTGGCTTATCTTCCTTTTTAAAAGGGTTTGCGCTCTTATCAGAACACTTTCCTGGCAGGGAGGGATTCCGGATGCTTTAAAAAACAGCAGGCCGGACTTAGATAGGGTGAATCAGCAGGCAGGAGTGAAATGGTGAAGTTTTTACCGCAAATTTCGCGTTTATATTTACATAATATGTCAGCCTGTGTTAAAATAGGCATAATATTTATCAAGGAGAGTGGCAATGAATGACTTGTACAAGCGTAAGACGGCATTTGTTAACATTGGTTTAATCGCAATAAATGTCATCTATTTCCTATATCTGGAGCTGACAGGCTCCACGGAAAATACGCAGTTTATGGTGGCGCATGGAGCGATGTATGCTCCGCTTGTGTTGGAGGGAGGAGAGTATTTCCGGCTGCTCACTTCTGTTTTTATGCATTTTGGAATTAACCACATTATGAATAACATGCTCATTCTGTTTATTTTGGGTGATAATCTGGAGAGGGCCCTGGGCCATATAAAATACCTGCTTTTCTATCTGCTTTGCGGAGTGGGCGCCAATGTGCTGTCCATGATCGTGAACTTAGGAGAATACCGGACGGTAGTTTCGGCAGGGGCGTCAGGCGCTATTTTTGGCGTGATCGGAGGCCTTTTATATGCGGTACTTATCAACCGCGGCCGGCTGGAGGACTTAAGTGTCAGACAGCTGGTAGTTGTGATTGCATGTTCTCTGTATTTTGGTTTTACCAGCACAGGAGTAGATAATGCAGCCCATATTGGCGGGCTGCTTGTTGGCATTGTTATGGGAATACTCCTTTACCGCAAGCCGAGAAGGCGCCAGGATATGGAAATATGGGGATAATATAATTGGAAGGAGGTGAGAAAGTGAGGGAAGATAATTGCATTTTCTGCAAGATTGCAAATGGTGTGATACCTTCTGAAACAATATACGAGGATGACACCTTTCGTGTAATCCTGGATTTAGGACCGGCTTCCAAAGGACATGCCCTGATTCTTCCAAAACAGCATTACAAAGACATCTGTGAGTTGGATGAGGAAACAGCAAAAAGGGTCCTCCCATTAGCGGCTAAAATAGGAAACGCCATGAAACACTCATTAGACTGTGCCGGATTTAATGTTGTGCAGAATAATGGGAAAGAAGCAGGCCAGACGGTTTTTCATTTTCATGTGCATTTAATTCCTCGTTATGAGGATGGTCCTGTTATGGTTTCATGGGTGCCGGGCGAGGCAAATCCGGAAGAATTAACACAGACAGGAGCCGCTATAAGGAGCGCCCTGAAGAGGGACATAATCAATGAGCATACATGAAGATGAAAATTTGCTGCTGCAGTCTATATACGGGGAATATCAGGGACTGCTCCGCAGGATAGCGGNNAACTTGACGATGTGGTGCAGGAAACTTTTATTGCATATTTTGAGAATTATTCATTATCATGGACAGATACGCGAAAGAAAGGCATGCTGATTAAGATTTTAAAGCGTAAATCCATTGACTGTCTCCGTAAAAACGGTCATTATGAAAAGGTGAGCCTGGATGAAGGTGACGCGGTCAATGAGGTGGCAATGCTTACGAGATATGTGGTCACTGATCCCCTGGAGGTGATCCTTGGAGAAGAAGCTCTTTTAAGGATAACCGGGGAGATTTCCAATATGAGAGAAGAATGGAAGGAAATGGCTGTTCTTTATTTTCTGGAGCAGCTTACCATTCCTGAAATCTGCGAAATCCTAAAAATTCCGGGAACGGTTTGCCGCTCCCGGATATATCGTACAAGAGTTTGTTTGAAAAAAATCCTGGGTCCTAATTTTCATGTGTAAAGGTCAATTCTGAACCAGGGATTCAATCATATTAATAATAGTATCAACCGCATTGTATAATTCACTTTGCTCCATTTTTGAGATAAAAGCCTGTCGGTTGGCAAATGTATCGGTGATGGCCTGCAAGAGGGAATCTCCGGTTAGGTTTTCTTCTTCCAGAAGGGAGCTGAATCCCTGCTTTGCAAAGGATCTGGCATTTAAAATCTGATCTCCCCTGCTGGCGGCAGCGGAAAGAGGAATCAGGATATTTGGCTTTCTAAGTGCGAGAATTTCGCATNNCCGGCTCTTGAGATCATAAGATCAGCAGCAGCAAAAAGATGTTTTAAAGGGGCGTCTACATATTCGTATTGTACATATCCTTCCGTTCCAATCAGGCTTTCGTCCAGATTGCCTTTTCCACAGATATGTATCACCTGGTAATTTTTGAGCAGTTTCGGGAGAATGCCCCGTAAGGCGGTATTGACCGTTACAGAACCAAGACTTCCGCCGATGATCAGGATAACAGGCCTGTTTGCAGACAACCGTGCATGGTTTAATCCTGTCAGCCGATCTCCTCTTAAAAGTTCTTTCCGTATGGGAGATCCTGTGAGTACAGCTTTCTCCTTTGGAAGATAAGGAAGGGTTTCCGGAAAATTGCAGCATACTTTTACAGCAGACGGAATACATAGTCTGTTGGCAAGCCCTGGAGTCATATCTGATTCGTGGATAATTACAGGCACCTTGCAGTGTTTTGCTGCCAACACCACGGGAACGGCTACAAAGCCTCCTTTTGAGAAAACTACATCTGGCTTGTAATTTTTTATCAGTTTCAATGCTTCCCAATATCCTTTTAATACCCGGAAGGGATCAGAGAAGTTTTTTAAGTCAAAATACCGGCGGAATTTACCGGAAGAAATGCCGTCATAGGGAATGCCGGCTCCCTTGATGAGCTGACTTTCGATTCCCTGGTATGATCCTATATAGTGAATATCGTATTTCCGCTCTTTTAACGAGGGAATTAAAGCCAGGTTCGGGGTAACATGGCCGGCAGTACCGCCGCCAGTTAAGATGATTTTTTTCATAAAGCGTTGCCTCCCAAATTCGATATACTATTATAGTAAACGTTAGCGATAAAAAGTCAACCCCAAAGCTTGTGGGAACTAAAGGATAACTTGTATTTAAGAGGTGTAACGTGGAGAAGGAGAGAAACCATGGAACAATGTATTTTATTTTAAAACAGATAAAATTATATGTGTCGTCACAGGAAAAATCAGAAGCCCATCTGCTTGATTATATGCAGGAGCATCCGGAATTAACACCTGAGCCCCCCTCCCCTCCTCCCGGCGAATTTCAGAAGATCATGGCGGAACTTAACCGGCGGGGGGCGGAAACAGTGGTAAGAAAGCAGCTGAAGGTATTGTATTACGGCCAAAGATTTGTAAATTCCCTGCAGAAGCCGCTGCTTATAGTAATGGTGGTTCTGATCATACTGGCCGCCTCCGCAATCGGGGCATCGGCAAAGAAGGCCTATGATTACCAATTGAGAGAGCAGAATACCGGTAGAAGCAGAAATGAGGTACTCAAAGCGGACAAGGTGTCAAAAGCGTATGAAGAAATGAAAGAGCATCTTGGGATCAACCTGCTAATGATTAACAACAGGCCTCATAAAATGAATTGGTGAAATTATATGGCAAAATATCCGGCGGATAGGAGACGATCCTTTATTCCGCCGGGTATTATTCATATTCAGTCGTGGATTCACCGGAGCAACGATGTCTCCCATTCCTTTTCTTTAAAGCCAACCAGGACGAAATCCTCACCAATGATTAAAGGACGCTTGACCAGCATTCCATCGGTCGCCAGGAGATCGATCTGTTCTTCTTCGCTCATGCCGGGCAAAAGCTCTTTTAAATTCTTTTCCTTGTAGATGATCCCGCTGGTATTAAAGAACCGCTTCATAGGAAGGCGGCTTTTTTTGATCCAGTCCGCAAGCTCATTGGCGTTTGGGTTTTCTTCTTTGATATTCCTGGAGTCATATGCTATTTCATGGGCATCCAACCACTTTTTTGCATTTTTGCAGGTACTGCAGGGAGGATATTGTAAAAATAAAACGCTCATATCTGTACATCTCCTTTCGGTTAATAGCGTAAGTCCGCAGTGCAGCGAGGAGTCCTGCGGATTCACTCGCTCACGGGCATTCGCCCTATGAAACAGGGCAGGTCAAAATTTTCTTATTTGCGAGCACAATGGAAATTCTGCCCCGCCCTGTTTCGCACTGCTCATTGCTTTCGTGGATAGTTTACCTCAAAAAGCCTTGAATGAAAAGGAAAGAATTGGAATAAACTATAACAATCATGGATTTTTAGGTGAATATATGAAATTTTTATTATTTTTGTCGGAAGCGGCGGTGCCGCTTATCATTTTTTACATGGTAGGCTTTGGCATATTATCCAAACGTCCGGTTTTTGATGATTTTATAGACGGGGCAAAGGAAGGAATGAAAACAGTGGCAGGGATTATGCCTACGCTGATCGGACTTATGACTGCTGTGGGAGTGCTTAGGGCTTCCGGTTTTCTGGACTTTCTTGCAAAATGCCTGACAAAGCCGGCTGCCTTCCTTTTTCTTCCCGCACCGGTTGTACCTGTGATTTTAGTGCGTTTGATATCAAACTCAGCGGCCACAGGGCTTGTGCTTGATATTTTTAAGAAATATGGAACTGACTCTTATATCGGGATGCTGACTTCTGTACTCATGAGCTGCACAGAAACCGTGTTTTACTGTCTGAGCATCTATTTTGGAACCGTAAAAATCAAAAAAACCCGGTATACTCTGGGCGGTGCATTGGCAGCAACTGCGGCGGGCATTGCCGCCAGCGTCGTCATATCCCGATTTCTGGTATAAAAGGTATTTTTTTGTTTCGATTTTAAGAATTTTATAAGAATTCAGGTGGTTGTCTTGGGATACATAATCATGTATAATTACGAAGAAGCTTTTATTGTCATATGTGAAGGGGATAAACGTGGATACTTACGGGACTCTTAACGAAGTTTTGGTAAGACTGTTTCGGGATATTATGGACATTGAACAACAGGCTATCATTACACAGGATTTTAATAATATTACAAATAATGATATGCATGTGATCGAGGCCATTGGTATTGGAGAGCCAAAGAATATGTCGGCCATAGCCAGGGAACTGTCCGTTACGGTCGGTACGCTGACCATTGCCATGAACAGTCTTGTAAAGAAGGGGTATGTGACCCGTCAGAGAGGAAAAGAGGACCGGCGAGTTGTATACATCTCTCTTTCAGAAAAAGGAAAAGAAGCCTATGAACACCATGCCAGATTTCATCAGGAGATGATCGCTGGTGCTGTTGCAGGCTTAAGTGAGAATGAGATAGAAGTTTTGATCAAAGCTCTGACCAAGTTAAACCATTGGTTTCGGAGCCTTTAACAGAATTTAAGGAGGCAATATGCAATTATGAAAAAATTCATCGTGTTTTTAATGAGCGCAATGATGATGATGTCCCTGGTGGCATGTGCACCAACAAAGCCCAAGATGGAGACGACTGCGCCTAACCCTGAGGCGATGGCTTCAACGGGAGGCGCCAGTGATAAAGTTCCTGATCCAAACGCAGAGCCTATGGAGATTATTTCCGTATACAGCCAGAATGGTGACGCTACTGGTTTAAATCAGGCGATGGATGCAGTATCTGAGCTGACGGCAGACGCCATGGTGGACAAGCTGATTGAATACGGCGTATTAGAGGACGGTACAAAGNNCTGCCACCCTTGATTTATCCAAGGTGCCGGAAAAGGGTTCAAGCGATGATTTACTTACCCTGACAGCAGTTGGCAATACCTTTATCGAGAATTTTGAAATTGATAAATTAAAACTTCTTGTTAATGGTAAGAATTATTCCAATGAGCAGATCAAGCAGGGAGAGAATGACTATCTGGAATATGTTAAGAATTATAAGAAAATAAAATAAGACCAAACGAAGGGCAGAAGCGCTGAATTACAAGCTTCTGCCCTTTTTGATTTATGGATTTCTTAACTGTTTGGACAGCCAGCTGCGGAACGCAGGCTGGATGACAGAAAACGGAGCAGGACCTATATCAAGTAAAAATGCGTGGAAATCCTTTAAATTAAAGTCATCCTTTAAAATCTTCTTAGCGGTGTTAAGCATTTCCATAATCTCCATATACCCCACGTAATATTCCATATAATTGGTGGGATTTTCGACCAGGCTGGAGTAAATGGAATCTACAATATCTGTTTTCTCAATATTATAAAACGTGCCAAGGTATTTGGCAGTCTGCTCTTTATCCCAGCCCTCATAATTGATGCAAATATCCAAATATGCATAGATGCCCAGGGTAACGGCAGTATTATGCGCCAGAAGCTTCCCAAGTTCCGGGGGCAGCCCGTTATCTAAGGTGTAGGAATAAAACTCCACATAGGTTGCCCAGCCTTCCGAATAACTGGGGAAGGATAGGATACTTCTTAAGTCGTTAGGCTTCTTGCTTAAAAAATAAACATTCTGATATAGATGTCCCGGATAGCCTTCGTGTGCCAGGGTGGTGAAGAGGTCATCATTTTGAAAACGCGGGTTGCCGTTGATGTAAATGACATTATCCTCATAACGGTCCAGAGGTGGAACCAGATAGAAGGCGGGGCTTAAAGATGCCTCCAGGGAACTGGGAACGTATTTTACCGTATGGCTGCAGGGCGGAAGCTCTGGAAAATCCTTTGAGATCTGGGACTTTAGAAATTCCAGTGTATCTTCCGGCTTGGTATAACGGAAGGAATAGTCTTCAAGGTGGTCAAGCACTTCCGGATGTTCCTTTGTAATCTGTCCTATGGCCTGTATATCGGAGTTTAACTGTTTTTCGATTGCCTTTGTCAGGCTTCGGATGGAATCATAGGAGGTACCGGTGTTGGAATTGACCAGGTATTCAAAATATTCTTTTCCCTTGGGATACCAGGATAAGCCCTTGTCATTGGTCCCTGTCCCCATAAGGGCGGTGATGCCGCTAACAAGATTTTTATAGGCGGGTATGAAATGCTCTTCCAGTATTTTTAAATTCTTTTCTTTATAGGAAGCTTTCTCTTCAGCGGTTAAGTCTGTAAGGGCATCCACCCGGTTGTTGAAGGTGTCGGCAAGAAAGCTGTGGTCAGGCTGGATTAAATATGCCTCACAGGACTTTAATACATGGTCAGCGGAAGCGTCAGACATAAACAGGCCGGCTTCTGATTTTTTCTTTTCAAATTCCAGGATCTGCCCATAATAATCATCAATGGTAGAAAGCAGTGCAAGATAGTGGTCCACATCATCCCGGGTGTAAAAGGCATATTCTGAGAACAGGATTGGAAGCTGTGCCTGGATTCCGATGGTGGTTGTTAAAGGCTGGACGTAAAGCTCCAGACCATCGGAGCCTAATTCTGTTTCTATGTAGGAGCGGAGAATCTGCCAGGTAATCCGCTGTTCGTCGGTTAACTGGCGGGGGTTAAAATCATTCAGCTTCTTTTTTAACTCCAGAAGGTCTTTTGTTCCCTGTTTCATTTTATCCAGAGAAAAATCCCCCAGGGTCAAAGGAACTGTATCAAGTCCCCGGGAAGCAGGATCTGCAATGCTGAAATGAAAGCTGATCCCAGATTCGCTGATCTCATCACGAAACAGGTCATTTGTAAATTGATCAAAATTGTTTTGAGCGGACAGATCCCTGGCATGGTATTGTTCATACCCGCTCCATGAAGTCGTTGCAGGCGATTTATTGGGGGGTGCACAGGCACATAGCAGGGTAACAGCCAGGATGATGGAAAGAAAACGGCGGCCCTGTTTCAAAATGATGTTTTTCATATATGATTCCTCCGTGATTCACTATTATTATTTATATGATGATATTAAAAAAGTCATGACAAAAGCACTGATGTACCAGCTTACCCGCTTGACAAACCTTACTGAAACCATTAAACTAGGGTTACTAACAATATATATATGAGAATGCTGAGAAAAGAAGAGTAAGAAATCAACCTCATGTGCAGAGACTTCCGGAAGCTGAAAAGGAAGCTTGAGCGTATTTCCCAACATGGCCTTGGAGCAGCGGAATTGAATTGGCGAATCGTGCCTTTAAATTTCGACGGTTACACCCGTTATCGTGTCAGACTGTAATTGTGTAACCATAAGGTCTTAGGCAGATTTTATGGAACGAACGCAGCCGGTAAGGTCTGTACTGTAAGGTACGGATAAATTAAAGTGGTAACACGGGACAGTTCCCCGTCTTTAAATTTCCGAAAGGATATTTTAAGGCGGGTTTTTCTTTGCGGAAAGGAAGAACCCCCTTTGCCGCATCTCAATTTATAAACAGGAGGAAATCAGAATGTGTAAAGATTCTAACAAAAAACCATACTATATCACCACAGCCATTGCCTATGCATCAGGAAAGCCCCATATCGGCAATACCTATGAGGCAGTATTAGCAGATGCCATCGCCCGCTATAAAAGAGCGGAGGGCTATGACGTGTTTTTCCAGACAGGAACCGATGAGCACGGCCAGAAGATTGAGGAAAAGGCAGAGGCTGCAGGAATCACACCTAAGGAATTTGTAGACAGGGCGGCCAGTGAAATAAAGAATATCTGGGATTTGATGAACACCTCTTATGATAAATTCATCCGCACCACAGACAAGGAGCACGAAGAGCAGGTTCAGAAGATCTTTAAGAAGCTCTATGACCAGGGTGATATCTATAAGGGGCATTACGAAGGCTTATACTGTACTCCCTGTGAATCCTTTTTTACGGAATCACAGCTTGTAGATGGCAAATGTCCGGACTGCGGACGTGAGGTTAAGCCGGCAAAAGAAGAGGCATATTTCTTCCGCATGAGCAAATATGCAGACCGTTTGATAAAACACATCAATGAGAACCCGGATTTTATCCAGCCTGTCTCCAGAAAAAATGAAATGATGAACAATTTCCTTCTTCCGGGACTTCAGGATCTTTGTGTATCCAGGACTACTTTTAAATGGGGAATTCCGGTATCCTTTGACCCGAAGCATGTTACCTATGTCTGGCTTGATGCGCTGACTAACTATATCACCGGCATCGGCTACGACTGTGACGGCAAAAGCAGTGATCAGTTTGCCAGATTATGGCCGGCGGACCTTCACCTGATCGGTAAGGACATTATCCGCTTCCATACAATTTACTGGCCCATTTTCCTTATGGCCCTTGATGTTCCCCTGCCAAAGCAGGTATTTGGCCATCCCTGGCTGCTTCAGGGAGACGGAAAGATGAGTAAATCCAAGGGAAATGTCCTCTATGCGGATACTCTGGTGGATTTCTTCGGCGTGGATGCAGTCCGCTATTTCGTCCTTCATGAAATGCCCTTTGACAATGACGGGGTCATCTCCTGGGAGCTTATGGTGGAGCGCATGAACTCTGACCTGGCAAACATCCTTGGCAATCTGGTGAACCGTACCATTTCCATGTCCAATAAATACTTTGACGGCATCGTGTCTGACGGTAAGGCAGCGGAGGCTGTTGATGAAGACTTAAAGGCAGTGGTACTTGAAGAAGTGAAAAAGGTTCAGGAGAAGATGGAGAAGCTTAGGGTCGCTGATGCCATGACAGCAATCTTTAATATTTTCAGAAGAAGCAACAAATATATTGATGAAACGACTCCCTGGACCCTTGCTAAGGATGAAGCTTTAAAGAGCCGGCTGGAAACCGTTCTTTATAATCTGACGGAAGCCATTGCCATCGGAGCCTCCCTCCTTGATTCCTTTATGCCGGATACCTCCAAGAAGATTCTCAGCCAGCTTAACACTTCAAAGNNAGGTGAAGATCGGAAGCCAGGTAAAACAGATTGTCAGCGGAATCAAAGCACACTATACACCGGAAGAAATGGTTGGCAAAAAGGTGATGGTTGTGGTAAACTTAAAACCAGCAAAACTGGCTGGAGTCATGTCTGAAGGCATGCTTCTTTGTGCGGAGGATGCACAAGGCAATTTATCCCTTATGATTCCAGAGAAAACAATGCCGGCAGGAGCGGAAATCTGCTGACAAAAGGGAATACTGCATCTATAGAATGCTGCAGGAGTCAAATACCCCGTAGGAAGCTACGGGGTATTTGACTTGAACCGGCCTTATTGTTTTAAGGAGGAGAATTCCATGAAGGAGTCTTTGAGTACCCGTACAAAAGGAATAACAGGAAATACCTTAAAGATGATTGCCATTGTCACCATGCTCATAGACCATATCGGCGTGGCTATTATTGAAAACGGTATTTTAAAATATCAGGACATCCCTCCGGACTGGGAGATCTTTGGCTTGCAGGGAGGAAGCATGTGGAGCATGGCGGATCTTGTGCTCCGTACCATTGGAAGAGTTGCATTCCCTATTTTTTGTTTTCTGCTGGTAGAAGGATTTTTCCATACCAGGGATATTAAGAAATATGGAGCCAGACTTTTTTTGTTCGCCCTTATCTCTGAAATCCCCTTTGATCTGGCTCTCTTTGACCAATGGTTTTACCCCGGCTATCAGAATGTATATTTTACCCTGTTTATCGGCCTGTGGGTCATTTACTGGTATGAAAAGTTTTTGGGAGACCCATTTAAGCGCACTCTGGTATTTTTAGCGGGATGCGGTGCGGCTGTTATTCTGAAATGTGATTATGATATTATAGGAATTGCCATGATTCTGCTTTTTTATGTTTTTTATAAAAACAAGAAAATGCAGACTATATTTGCTGGAATCCTGGCTGCCGTTGAGAGCCTTAGCTGTTTTGGTGCGGCCATCCTGGCTTTCATTCCTATCCGCATGTACAGCGGAGCCAGAGGAAAAAGGAATTTAAAATACTTTTTTTACTGGTTTTATCCCACTCACTTAGTTTTGCTTTATATCCTGCGTTTGATTATTATAAAGTAAGAAAGGCACAAGGAGATTCCTATGATTTTTGATACACACGCCCATTATGATGATGAGGCATTTGATAAAGACAGGGAAGAACTGCTGGCAAGCCTCTTTGACCATGGAATTGAGGCTGTCACCAATATAGGTGCCAGCATGGAAACCTCCAGACACACCCTGGAGCTGGCAGAGAAATATCCATATGTATATGGAGCCATCGGTGTTCATCCCAATGAAACCGGGGAGCTGAATGAGGAAGACTTAAACTGGCTGAAGGAGCAGTCTGCCCATAAAAAGATCGTGGCAATCGGAGAGATCGGTCTTGACTATTATTGGGACGAGCCAGATCATGAGACCCAGAAGAAATGGTTTGTCCGCCAGCTAAGCCTGGCAAAGGAAGTAAAGCTTCCTGTAGTCATTCACAGCCGGGATGCGGCAAAGGACACCCTGGATATCATGAAGGCAGAGGGGGCAAAGGGTATCGGAGGAGTGATCCATTGCTTTTCCTATGGAAAGGAGATTGCCAGGGAATACTTAAATATGGGGTATTATCTGGGAATCGGAGGCGTCCTCACCTTTAAGAATGCCAAAAAGCTTAAGGAAGTGGTGGAGTATATGCCGATGGAACAGCTGGTCCTGGAGACAGACTGCCCTTACCTGGCGCCCTCGCCCAATAGAGGAAAGCGCAATTCTTCCTTAAATCTTCCCTATGTGGTGCAGGAAATCAGCGCCATTAAGGGGATTGCGGAAGAAAGGGTCATTGAAATTACCAATCAGAATGCCAAAAGGCTGTACAGGCTTAAGGAACAGCTATAAAAGAAAACGGAGGGCAGGCATGGCGACACTGGGAAATCCTTATTGTATTTTACTATAGAATTATTCCATTAAGTCCGCTGCGTCGAGATAGTAAAAGAGGTCTATATGATTATCTTTTTTTGAAAAAACAACCTTTTCAAGAATTGATTTAATAGCAGAGTTTTTTTGCACTACGGTACATTCTTCTGATGTAATAATGTTATATACGTTTTGAACATTTTCCATCATTTTCTTTTTTGCAATATCTGAGTTTGGTTGCATCTGCTCAGATTGTTTTTCAAGGCGGTCAAGTTCCTCCATTAAAGATATTTTGGTCGCCTTGTATTCTTCTATCGTGTCAACCCCTGCCATGTATGAATTTTTTACACGTTCTAGTTTTAGTTTTACTTGTTTCATTTGTGCTTGTATTAGGTTGACGTGTGAACTGTTATCAGTTTCGGAACGGCGAACTGTAAAATTGATGGTTCCGAGGGCGAGAACTTCCTTCAANNACCTTCAATGCTTCAATGATTGCATTTTCAAGTCTATATTCCCTGACGCGATGTGAGACCTTACATACGCCTCTTGCATATCCTCCACATTGAAAGATGATGTATTTTCCCTTTGCCCCTTGAATTGTTTGTGAAGCCAGCCTTTTTTCGCAAGATGAGCAATGTATTATGCCACTTAACCAGTGCCTTGACAACTCATCCGGTTTGGAATATTTAGGACCTTTTTTTATTTTAAGAAGCTTTTGGGCTGCTTCAAAATCCTCATTGCTGATAATTGCAGGGAAGTCACCCTTTGCTGTTATTCCGTTCCAACGACTGTATCCTGCGTAATATGGATTGGAGAGCATTCTTGTAAGAGCGGTACTCCATATTTTTCCACCCCGCTTACCGGTAATTCCACAATCTAATAAGTGTCTAGCAATACCAAATACACCGGTACCTTCAAGGAACATTTTAAAGACGAGTTTCACAACTTCCGCTTCTTCGGGTACAATTTCTGGAGAAGCTCCTTTATAGGGAATTTTATACCCAAGAGGAGGCGCTACTTGTGGCTCGCCCAGTTCTGCCTTCTTAGTCATACCTCTTGATACCTCCATGGCGAGATTGTACGAATAGAATTCGTCCTGCCATTCAATGATTGTTTCGATCAGCCGGCCGTACATTCCTTCTAATACTGGTTCTGAAACGCTTACCACATCAATACCAAGCTTTTTGCGAAGCATACTTTTATAAAACGTGCTTTCGTCTTGATTTCTGGCAAAACGGGAGAATTTCCACACCAGAATAACATCGAAAGGCTTGGGCTTTGATTTGGCAGTAGCAATCATCTTCTGAAATTCTGGTCGGTTTTTTGCTTTTCTTCCACTGTGACCATCGGGCTCCATAAATATGTAATCTTCCAATATGAGTATCCCGTTTTGCTTGGCATAACTTTTAATCTCGTCGAGCTGGGAACCGGGACTGTAATCTAGCTGATCATCTGTACTCACTCGTATGTATGCTGCAGCATTTTTATATTCCATAGTATATCAATCCTCCTAAAAATGAGTATAAAAAAGACGCCCTCTTGCCAGGACGTTCCAGAAATGATATAATTCCATTGATGAAGTGGATATATCTTTCCGGAAGTACGGTAAGAGAAAATCTATTTGAAGCCGTTCGGTGTTGATAGCACCGGGCGGTTTTTGCTATTATAATGGAAATCTTACTTACTCGACTGAAACTGCTTCTACAAGAGCGTTGATCTCCTCATCGGTGAAGCCATTACTCCCCAAGAATATTCCTCTGTTTTGAGCAACGATAGTTGCTAATTTAGAACATTGTTCAATATTGGACTTAACGTTGGAGAGATTTTTTGTCTCTGTCTTATCAATATATCGAATAACCGAATCAGACAGAATCTGGACTTGGATAACATATTGCTGACAGGATTTAATATATGTATCTGCTCCCTCATTGTCAGACTTAGGGAATTGTGTGGAGTTGCCTCCCAAGACCTTAGATGCTTCTTTGCAATAATCATAGTAATCAACCAAAGAAATCTCACCAGTAAAAGCCTTATCAAAATTATTTACAATCTCATTGTTAGCCTTTATCGCAATTTCGACGCCGCCCCATGATTTCTCATCTATGTCTTTAGCATCTTCTTTCGAATAGGTGACAGATGCAGCAACCTCGTTCGTAGAACCTTTTAAACCAGTGCTTGATTTACTTGCGGAAAGATTTGCTGAAATACCTATAATAGCAGAAATACCGATAAAAATTAAAATAGCTGTCAAACATCCGTGTCCTTTTTTCTTTTTTACAGTAGGAACCGTAGAAGCTGACGTAGAATCCTCCTGCGTACTTTCTTTAATAGGATCTGATGATTCTCCACAATTTGGACAGAAATTCCCCTGAAATTCGGTTCCACATTTTCTACAAAACATTTTCATATCCTCCCTAAGCTTTAAATTTTTTGCCGCAATTGAGACAAGTTATTTGTACTTTTTTAGCACCAACATTCCCTGCAACAAGTCCTATAGGACCCATTAATGTCGCCCCTATCACCGCTTTTCCAATTCCAAATCCCTTTTTATTTCCTGATAGAGAAGTGGAACCGCACCGAGGACATTTGGCCATGGAGGCGAATTGGTCTTTCTGGAGTTGGAGTTGCTCCTGCTGTGCCTTTAATGACATTGCTTGCATTTTAACTTGTGTCTGTTGAGCTTGCAGGTCATTTCTCTTCTTTGTTTCTAAATTTGCAGTTTCTGTGAGAGGCCTGCGGCAGTTCGTGCAATAGTTTGCAGTGTTCGAATTATGANNAAAAGCCATAGGCTATTTTAATCATAATTAGCTAAACTCAATATTTACTCAGCCATTTTACAAATATTGAATGGCTCAAATAATATTATGTATTCACCCTTTTGAAAGCCGAGGCCATATTTTGAACGGTAACAATCTATGGCTTCTTGAAGAAAAGGCTCCGTTACATTTAGGTGCTCAGCGATCTCATATCGATTTCGGCAACCGGCTTTCTTAGCAGAAATTATTTTTTCTATTGTAATCATTTTATCATAGGCCCAGAGCCTTGCATGGCATTCCTGTTTTTTATTTCCGTCTAAAGCCTGATCAAGAATATTACCAACACTTGTATAATAATGTCCCAGCTCTTCTGAAAGGACACAAGCTTTTTCTGAATATGTAGACAGACATTTGCTTAGCCCGATCACATCTCCATTAATGAGACCAGAAGCCTGGGACTCAAATTCTAAATTTTCAATAACGTAGATTCCTTCTGAATCAGCTTCATTTAGTAGCTCTTCATACTCCATTTAAAAACACTTCCCCGATTAAATTGTATTTTATTATTTTACTGGCCTCTTTAGTTTGGCAATGTCATGCTTGGTTTTTTCCAGTTCTCCTGGTTCTGTGACGGTGTCATTGTGGGCGGCCATCGGGAGAAGGTGCGGTTTATTCTCTTCTGGCTTTACCATTGCCACTTCAGTGCACTCAGCATTGCAACGATTATATTCCATTTCCAGGATTGTATCTATTGTGTGCTTGCCTTTATCATCCAGCAATCGGTATTTATATAGAAGAGTTTGTTCTGATTGATTAATTTGCGGTTGCGATTGTGTTTGCGATTCTTCTTTCCATCCCATGAGGTAGGACGTAGATGTGTTTAAGGCATTAGCAAATTCAACTACCTTGCTTTGAACGATATCGTTAGTACCGTTTTCTATTTTGGCAATAGTCGATTTGTTCCTATAACCAAGTTTCACCGCTAACTCCTCTTGCGTTATTCCAAGGGATTCCCTTTTTTCACGTATTCTTTTCCCGATATCCGCCATGATTTTCCATCCAATCTGTATTGATACCATAAATATAGCATAAAGTTTATTTAAAATCAATTATTTTTGTAAAAATATAAAAAAGCAGTTGACTTTAAATCATCAGAATGATATATTGTGGATGGGTGATTTAAAATCATCAAAGCGAGGAGGTGATATCTTGACCAATACAGAACTGCTAAGGAGTTTAATTTCAGGAAAAGGATTAAAGATGAAGTATGTTGCAGATTATTTAGGGCTTTCCTCTTATGGTTTTCAACTGAAATTGGAAAATAAGCAGGAGTTTAAAACTAGTGAGGTTTCTGCACTTTGTGAATTATTGGGCATTAAGTCCTTAAAAGAGAAAGAAGATATTTTTTTTGTCAAATAGATGATTTTAAATCATCTATTTAAAACAGAACTCAGATAGGAGGTGATCAGAATAAAAAAAGAAGAAAAAATAACCTTTACAAACTGGGTCACCATAGATGGAAAGCCCGTAAGGGTCTGTGACCTCCCAGAAAAAGTGCAGCGTGCTCTAGGAAATCGAGTGCTTACAGAGCCGTTAAGGGCTTTGGGATTAATATTGTGCCCCAGAAAGGAGGAATCCCATGCAAAAGTACTTTGATAACTTAGATGATTACACTGACACTCGCCCATCACGCTTTATGAAATTTATGAAATGGTTTCTGCCGGCTGTGATCTTTGTAGCCTGCGTGATTGTGATTTTGGGTACATGTGGGCATTTGGAAGCTTTGTGAGAGGAGGTAATGGATTATGGCAGGATATAAAATCTATCTAACTAAAAGCCTTGAAGTGGCCCGTCTTATATCAGAAGCTATGCTGGCCAGGAAAGAAGACGAGAACATCTANNGTTTGTATCATGAAAAAGGGTATTTCTACTGTATTCTGGAGTATAGGGATCTGGAAACACCAGTATATGAAATTGTGTTCGCATGAGAAAGGAGAGGAATCATGATGGACAAGCGCACAGCAGCACTTATTATGCTGGATGTATTTGACCGGAAAGCACCGGTATTTATTGACTGGGTTAAAAGGGATCGGTGGTTAAAAGCCATTGAAGAAGGGCTTAAAGAAGTTGAGAAAGCAGAAACCCCAGGAGCGGCAACTCCCAGGGAATCAAGGTAACACGAAAATATTATACATCCCTATTATAGGGGATTTGTAGGAGGATTGCAATAATGTCTATGAAAATCAATCAGTTAGAGATTGAAAATGTAAAACGTATTAAGGCCGTAAAGATCGAACCATCAGTCAACGGCCTGACAATCATTGGAGGAAGGAATAACCAGGGGAAGACTTCCGTGCTGGATTCCATTGCTTGGGTGCTGGGCGGAGACAAGTTCCGGCCTTCACAGGCCCAGCGGGAACAATCCGTGATTCCTCCGAACCTCCGCATCATAATGAGTAACGGTCTTGTTGTAGAGCGGAAGGGAAAGAACAGCGCACTAAAGGTCACGGATCCAAACGGAGAGAAAGGAGGCCAGTTGCTCCTTAATGACTTTGTGGAGCAGTTCGCCCTTAACCTTCCCAAGTTTATGGAATCAACCTCAAAGGAAAAGGCTCAGATTCTTCTTAAGATCATCGGTGTAGGGGATAAACTGGTGGCGCTGGAGAAGGAAGAACAGGAGCACTATAACGAGCGCCTTACCATTGGCCGTATTGCAGATCAGAAAGAAAAGTATGCCAAGGAGCAGCCTTCTTATAATGATGCGCCGACTGAACTGGTATCTGCTTCGGAGCTCATTAAGAAACAGCAGGATATCCTAGTACAGAACGGGGAGAACCAGAGAAAACGGGAACGTCTCCATCAGATGGAGCAGGAAGACCAGAGGCTTATAGAGCAGATTCAGGAGTTACTTAAGAAACAGGAAGCGGTCCGGGCCGATCTAGCTATTGCCAGAATGGATGCCAAGGATTTAGATGACCAGTCTACCGCAGAGCTGGAGCAGAACATTTCCGAGATAGAGGAAATTAATCGCAAAGTCCGGGCGAACCTTGACAAGGAGAAAGCGGAGGACGACGCCAAAGAGTACCGCAGGCAGTATGACCAGCTTACCAAACAACTTGATAACACGCGTGACGCAAAGAATGACCTTCTTAAAAAGGCAGCACTTCCATTGCCTGAGCTGTCAATCAAAGACGGTGAGCTGGTTTACAAAGGCCAGCAGTGGGACAACATGTCCGGCTCTGATCGGCTGAAAGTATCCACTGCCATTGTAAGGAAGCTAAATCCAGAGTGTGGTTTCGTTCTTCTGGACAAGCTGGAGCAGATGGACCTTGAAATTCTTAATGAATTTGGAGAGTGGCTGCAAGCAGAGGGCCTGCAGGCCATTGCAACCCGGGTAAGTACCGGGGAAGAATGTTCCATCATTATTGAGGACGGATATGTGGCAGGCCAGGAGCACCCACTCATGGAAGATAAGAAAACAGAATGGAAGAAAGGAGTATTTTAATGCAGATTATTAGAGGGAAGTTACCGGGGGCGAAAAAAATTGTTGTGTATGGTCCCGAGGGAATCGGTAAATCAACGTTTGCTGCACAGTTCCCGGATTCAGTGTTTATTGACACTGAGGGCAGTACAAAGGACATGGATGTGGCAAGGTTTCCAGAGCCTAGTAGCTGGACCATGATTTTGGAACAAGTTTCAGGGGTGATCCGGACACCAGGTATCTGCAAGACCTTGATTGTTGATACAGCAGATTGGGCGGAAATGCTCTGTATTACCAGCGTCTGTGCTGTGAACAAGAAGGGCAGTATTGAAGACTTTGGGTATGGAAAAGGGTATACATATATTCAGGAGGAGTTCGGAAAGCTTTTAAACCTTCTTACTGATGTAATAAAAGTCGGGATTAATGTGGTTCTTACGGCCCACGCTAAAATGAGGAAGTTTGAGCAGCCGGACGAATTAGGGGCTTACGATCGTTGGGAAATGAAGCTTAGTAAAGGTGTGGCCCCTATGGTAAAGGAATGGGGGGACATGGTCCTGTTCTGTAACTATAAGACTATGGTAGTCAATGTAGACGGACAGGGCACTCAGAAGGGCAAGAACAAGGCCCAGGGCGGCAGGCGTGTCATGTACACCACCCACCACTCCTGTTGGGATGCCAAAAATCGGTATGGGCTGGCTGATGAATTACCTTTTGAATATGAGTCGATTCGCCACATTATTGAAAGTTCCGATGTGGGAATTCCCATTTCGGGTGAGAAGAAGTCAACTTCGCCTCCTTCTCAGCCGAGACAGGAAAAGACTGGGAGTACAGACAATAAGAGCACTCAGGAGCCTGCAAAGGAAGAGAAGGCAGCTCCATCAGTGGAAACAAAGTCAGGGCCTATAAGTCCACCGGATGTAAAGGTTGACGAGAGGATCCCGAAAGCCCTCCGAGATCTGATGATACATAATCAGGTTGACGAGTGGGATATCCAGAACGTAGTTGCTGCCAGGGGATACTTCCCCGCAGATATGGCGGTTACTGATTATCCGCCAGACTTTATCTCTGGGGTGTTGGTAGGGGCCTGGGATCAGGTATACCCCATGATTAAGGAAATGAAAGAAAAAGACAGCTTGGTATTTAATTAAGGAGGAAAAGATAGATGGCAGATTATGAAGCAAAAGAATTAGGCTGGGATGATGAAGTGGAAAAAGGAGAAGGCGGAGGGGATTTCGTCCTCCTTCCTCCTGGAGATTATGAATTTACAGTAGAATCTTTTGAGCGCGCAAGACATCCGGGCGGTGATAAATCTCCGGAATGCAACAAAGCAATATTAAAGCTGAGAATTGAAACGCCAGAGGGAACGGCACTTATTACTGAAAGTTTACTCCTTTATGATAAAATGCAGTGGAAAATTGCACAGTTTTTCCTTTCCGTTGGTGAAAAGGAAGTTGACGGCAAGGTAAGGATGAACTGGCCAGCAGTCCCTGGAGCAAAGGGAAAAGCCACAATTGAGGTAACTCCAGGCAGAGACGATCCAAGCAAAAAGTTTAACCATGTGAAGAGGTATCTACCATATGAACCGAAAAAATTTGAGGCAGGGAAGTTTTAATTATGGAACTTAGACCATATCAGTCAGAAGCAAAGGCTGCAATCTTTGAGGAATGGGACAAGGGCATCAGACGGACGCTCCTGGTCCTCNNAACAATCGTGTTTGCCAAGGTTGCAGAAGATTGTGTGCGCCGGGGGAACCGAGTGCTCATTATGGCTCACCGTGGAGAGCTTTTGGATCAGGCTGCCGATAAGATCGGAAAAGCCACGGGCCTTGGGTGTGCTACCGAAAAGGCAGAGGAAACCTGCCTAGGGAGTTGGTTCCGGGTTGTAGTTGGATCCGTTCAGAGCCTTACCAGAGAAAAACGACTTAAGCAGTTTCCGATAGATTATTTCGATACCATCATTATCGACGAAGCACATCATTGTTTATCTGACAGTTACCAAAAGATTTTAGATTATTTCAAAGGGGCCAATATCCTTGGCGTGACTGCCACACCGGACCGGGGCGACATGAGAAACCTGGGCGAATGTTTTGACAGTCTGGCCTATGAATACACGCTTCCCAAAGCAATCAAGGCCGGATTCTTATCCCCTATCAAAGCCCTGACATTGCCTTTACAGCTTGACCTATCAGGCGTTGGAATGCAGTCAGGGGACTTTAAAACCGGTGACATTGCAACGGCCTTGGATCCATATCTTTATCAAATCGCTGATGAAATGGAAAAGTATTGCAAAGAAAGGAAGACAGTCGTATTCCTTCCGCTGGTGAAAACAAGCCAGAAATTCCGAGATATCTTGAATGAAAAAGGATTTAAAGCCGCAGAGGTAAACGGGGACAGTAAGGACCGTTCGGAAGTTCTGGCAGCTTATGAGCGAGGAGATTATAACGTCCTATGCAACTCTATGCTCCTTACGGAAGGGTGGGACTGCCCTAGTGTTGACTGTATCGTAGTACTTCGGCCTACAAAGGTCCGCAGCCTTTACAGCCAGATGGTCGGGCGCGGCACCCGGTTATTTCCAGGGAAGGAGCACTTACTGCTGTTGGATTTTCTATGGCACACCGAACGTCATGAGCTTTGCCATCCTGCGAGTCTGATCTGTCAGGATGAGGAAGTGGCCCGGAAAATGACTGAGAACATAGAAAAAGCAGGCTGTCCTGTGGATATCCAAGAGGCTGAAAAGCAGGCGGCGGAAGATGTTGTCGCTCAAAGAGAGGAAGCCCTTGCCAAGCAGCTTAAGGAAATGAGAAACCGCAAAAAGAAGCTGGTGGATCCTCTGCAATTTGAAATGAGTATTCAGGCGGAGGACTTATCTGGATATGTCCCGGCCTTTGGTTGGGAAATGGCGCCACCATCAGATAACCAGAAAAGAGAGCTTGAAAAGCGGGGGATCCTCCCTGATCAGATAGACAATGCCGGAAAGGCCAGCCTCATCCTGGATCGTTTACACAAGCGTCAGGAAGAGAACTTAAGCACGCCTAAGCAAATCAACCGTCTGGAAATGTATGGATTTCAGAACGTGGGTTCATGGAACTTTGATTCCGCTAAGAACATGATTGACCGCATAGCGGCTGCAGGCTGGAGGGGAGCACCTTCTGGTGTGATACCGCAGGAATATATACCGGAATAAGGAGACTTGAAACATGGATAGTACATACGACCTCATGGAGGTCCTAAATCATATAGACCCGTCAGAGCTTAATTATCAGGATTGGATCAATGTTGGTATGGCGCTGCAGCATGAAGGGTATTCCGTTGATGTGTGGGACCGTTGGAGCATGAACGACCAGCGTTATCACGCAGGGGAATGTGAAAAGAAATGGCGGGGCTTCCACGGGGCCGGTACTCCGGTGACAGGTGGGTCCATTGTCCAATATGCCAGGGATCAGGGGTGGACGCCACCTTATGNNTACCGCCCTAGACTGGAATGACACCATTTCAATAGAAGGAGTTGTTGTTGATAAGAACTGGGTGGAAGGTCGGGAAGTTACCGAGCCCAGACAGTGGGATCCAGCACGGGAGCTCATAATGTATCTGGAAACTCTCTTCGAAGCTGGGGAGAATGTTGGTTATGTAGTTAAGAGTTGGAAGAAAGACGAAAAGTATCTTCCAGCAGATAAAGGAGCCTATGGGCGAACCGCAGGACAACTCGTTGAACGTTTGACACAATGCAATGGAGATATAGGCAGTGTTCTTGGTGACTACGACCCGGAAGGTGGAGCCTGGATCCGCTTTAATCCCTTAGACGGGAATGATGTAAAAGATGGTAATGTCTCTGACTTTAAATACGCTCTTGTGGAATCTGACTTGATGGATATTGAGAAGCAGCACGCCATTATCAGAGAGCTGGAGCTGCCGGTGGCCTGTCTGGTTCACAGCGGCGGAAAAAGCCTTCATGCCATTGTGAGGATCGATGCTGCTGACTATGCAGAGTACCGGAAGCGAGTGGATTATCTCTATGATATCTGCAAGAAAAATGGACTTGCCATTGATCAGCAGAACCGAAATCCTTCCAGGTTATCAAGAATGCCCGGCGTCACGCGGGGCGGTCAGAAACAGTTTATCGTTGATACCAATATCGGTAAAGAGAGCTGGACGGAGTGGAAAGAATGGATTGAGTCCATTAATGATGATCTACCAGACCCCGAAAGCTTAGACGATGTGTGGGACAATCTTCCTGATCTGGCGCCGATTCTAATTGATGGTATGCTCCGTCAGGGACATAAGATGCTGATTGCGGGGCCGTCTAAGGCAGGAAAGTCCTTTCTACAGATAGAAATGTGCATTGCCATAGCAGAGGGGAAGAAGTGGCTTAACTGGGCCTGTTCGCAAGGAAAAGTAATGTATGTGAACTTGGAACTTGACCGGGCCAGTTGCCTCCATCGTTTCAAAGATGTGTATCAGGCGCTTGGTTGGGAGCCGAAGAACCTTAAAAATATTGAAATCTGGAACTTAAGAGGAAAGTCCCGTCCTATGGACAAGCTAGCCCCCATGCTAATCCGCAGGGCTGCGAAGAAGAATTACATAGCTATTATCATTGACCCGATTTATAAGGTTATCACTGGTGACGAGAACAGCGCTGATCAAATGTCCAATTTCTGCAATCAGTTTGATAAGGTATGTACGGAGTTGGGCGTCGCGGTAATTTACTGCCATCATCACAGCAAGGGAAGCCAGGGCGGGAAAAAGTCCATGGACCGGGCCAGCGGATCCGGTGTATTCGCCAGGGACCCGGATGCGCTTATTGATCTTATTGAACTGGAAACAACCGAAGAACTGATGAAGCAACAGGAAAATAAGGCAGTATGTGACGCCTGCAGGCAGTACCTTGATGCGCATTTTAAATGGGAAGATGATCTATCCCAGGACGATTTATGCAGTAGCTTCCAGATGATCAATTACTGCAAAGAGAAGCTGGACAAGTGGCAAATGGCAGCCTTGGAACGTAATATCGAAGCAGCTAAGGCCAAGATAAAAAGCATGACCGCATGGCGCATTGAGGGTACTCTCAGGGAGTTTTCTAAGTTTGACCCAGTGAACTTATGGTTTGATTATCCGCTGCACACCCTGGATCAGTCCGGAGTATTGGGAGATATTCAGCCAGATGCGGAGCAAGCGCCCTGGCAAAGGGGAAGCGCAAAGAACAAAAAGAACGCCAAAAGCCGAAAAATAGACCGAAAAGCAGCTCTGGAAGAAGCAATCGAGGGGAGCAATTTTGGAGAGAAACCGTCCGTAAATGATGTAGCAGAATACCTTGGAGTTTCGGAAAGAACAGTTCGAGACAGGGTAAAAGAGCATGGCGGTTACATAATTGAAGATGGTCTTATTCAGAAAAGTGATGAAAAGCAAGATACGGGAAAGCCTGAATGATCAGGAATCCCCGTAAAGCGGTAAAACACGGGGAACACTTAAAAACAGACTTCCCCGTTAAAAGGTTAAATATGCGGGGAAGTCTTAAAATCAGGAATCCCCGGAGTGCGGGGAAGTCTCTTATTATAAATAAACATTTTTTCCCCGTTACACGTGGTCATGGGGTAGGAAAGGACGGGTCTAAGTTGACACCCGTCCCCTCCCTTCCCCTTCCCATGACAGGGCGAATTTCAAAAGNNGCAAAAAAAATGCCGCCTCTTTATCACAAAATTACAGGTGAAGATTTTGACCTTGAGAAAAGCGAAGTTGTTAAATGGTTGATTCAGCAGCCTGATATTTTGAAGTACGTCCACCAACGCATAAGTGGGGGTAATGGATTTATTGTTTACAATCCTGATACAGGTAGATGGCAAGGAGTTGATTATCATGGTGATTGATTTCTTCATGCCAATGAAAAAAGTTCCTACTGTGACTCACCAGGAGAAACAGATTCATGTGGTTAATGGTAAGCCGGTCTTTTATGAGCCTGCGGAGCTGAAAGCAGCCAGGGCAAAGCTAATGGCACACTTAGGGCAGCACGTACCGAAAAAGAAGTTTACCGGTCCAGTGAGGCTGACAACGTGGTGGTGCTTCCCCGCNNCCCGCCCTGGGAAAACACCAAGACGGGGAGTACAAGACCAGCAAACCCGATACGGATAATCTGGTAAAGCTTCTTAAGGACGTTATGACAGATCTACACTTCTGGAAAGATGATGCGCAGGTGGCGTCGGAAGTGATTGAAAAGTACTGGGCGGATCTCCCCGGGATCTATGTAAAGGTGGAGAGCCTATGACGGATAAGGAAGTACAGAAAGCCTTTGAAGAGGTGTATAACAAGTTCTGGCTCAATTACCGGGGGAAGATCCTTCCAAGGCATTCAGATGAGTGGGAACGCATGAATACCTGGGCGGTAGTCCTGATGAAGAAGTATCCCTTCATGGAACAGGTAGTTGCTGAAATGATAGCAGAATTGGGACAGAGAATGTGGAGGAGAGAATGAAAATTATAGATCAACAAGGAAAAGAGCATTTCACCCACGAAGTGGAATTCTCAGGAACCGTAGTAAAGTGTACGCCGGATTCGGACCGGAGAAAGCGTGAAGAGCTGGGGCGGTACGAAAGTATGAAGAGAGCAGCGGAAGTTATGGCAGAGATATATTCGTTCAGATCAGATGGAAAAGACGAGTTCCTGATGCCGGAAAAATAGAGGAGGAGTAAAAAGATGGCAATAATAATAATTGAAGCGGGGCACGGGGTTGATGGCTACGAGTGTCCTGAGTGCGGGAATGATGATATCGAGCTTGGGCAGAACTTTTGCCAAGAGTGCGGCGAACCGATTGAGTGGAAAGAGGAGGAATAGTACAATGGAAAAATTTTACATAGTTACACCCGACAGCTCAGTCCATAAAGATTATTTAGACTACAGAGAAATGTCCGAAAGGGTAAATGGTGCATTTGTAGAGTTTGCAAAAGAGCAGGGTTTTGAAACTCATGAGTATTATCAGTCAGCTCAATTCTTGCATATTTGCCCGACTGATGGTGACACACAAAAATTTGGAAAGTATTTTAAAAAAGATACCCCAGGCTTATTTAAGAAAAACTCTCCTCTTGCAAAAGCTTGGTTTGATAAATGCCAAATATTAGAGTTAAGATCGCCACGCAAACCTCATTTGGGATTTGAATTCAGAGTTTACGGACGGACAAGCAGCAGACTGTTTATGATAAACAATGTTTTGTATGCAAGCTTTAGAGCAGACTGTGATTTTAAAAACCTTGCTGGACTTAAGGAGTTAAAGGCAAGTGAATTTTTTAAAGTCATTGAGGAGTATGAGGAATCTTTAAAAAAGTAAACCCATATTTGACGGAGTAGACCAGGAGGTAAATACCATGGATCAGCAATTAGAAAAAATATCGTTTATTAGATTTTTATATGCAGATGCCGAAGGAGTGCGAAAAATTTATGATGCAGATTGGCCTGATCAGTTTATAGCGTACTTTACTGGAAAAGAGGTAACGGAAATAGGTGGATTCTTCATTATGGGTACGCCACTTAAGGTGAGAAGTTTGGAAGATGCATTTAAAATTTGTAGAGGGTAATACGATCCGGCATTACATAACCTTCCGGCCTGACTGGCAGTGCAGGGGCCGGAGGGAGAAAGGATATTATTCCTTTAGATACTTGATACAGCACAGAAAAACCATAACGTAAACAACATACTTAAATATTTCAAGTATTGGAACAATAAAAGTTAAAATACTGAACATGGGAGGCCTCCTGAAATTTTCTTTAATACAATTATATTATAACAAATTTTAAAAAGATAGCAGGCCATTCATTAAGATTGTTTACAAAATTAGTATTTTAAGGAGGAAGAATACATGGGAGAATACAAAGAAGTAAAATTTGACATACAGGGAGAATTTATAACGAAACTTTCAAGAGATTGGTTTTTTTGTGAAAATAAAGGTTATGAAAAAGTAATGGAACTTCTTCTTTGCTGCATGGAAGGTACAGATCAATCAGAAAAGGAACTTCATAGGCTTGCAGAAGATGTATTAATGGGGAGAGCCGCATTAGTAGGGAGTACACGAGAAGAGACGTATAATATGAATGTATACGAACCAGATGAACAGCCAACAGTTCCAGAAAGGTTCAATATCTTTTTAAAGCTGTCTAAGGTAATGAATAAGCTGAAGGAGACAGAAACAGAGCTACATAAGATGGTGGAATGGTATGAAGTTGCTATGGAATATGTTCCTACTTATCAGAGAAATACAGTGCTAAAAGAGACTGGACAGCCTATTGAATCTCGATATTGGGATAGTCTTCTCAGTGGTTACATGGAGCGCATGATGGATGAAGAGGAGCATACAACAGAGGACTATGGCTGGCTGGAACCTAATGGAACATTCCACAATGTAGAATGGGGAGCACATCAAGAATGGGCACAAAACTATATTGAGAAACATTTCCCAAAGGTTGCGGCAGATGATGAAATTGATATGCAGGTAAAGTGTAGTGTTGGCTTGATTGGTGCAGGAGATTGGCTTGTAGATAGAGGGTGGGTGCTGCTTCACAGTCCAGGACAGGGAATAGCACAACCAACTCGAAACCCTGTTAAGAGATATACGAAAGCGCAGCAAGAATTTCTGTATGGTTACTACATGGAACGCGGGAAAGGAAATGATGCGAACGCAGTTTATAAAGAGGACTAAACTGATATTTGATGGAGAATAAAAACATGGAAAGAATTTGCGTGAGATGTGGCGTTCATGTCGTGATACCAAAGAACGAAAATGTAAGGAAATGTCCAAGATGTAAAGGGCTGCTGATTGAGGGCACTATGAAAGTTAAAAAAATGAACTGATATTTTACTGAGGAGGGATAAATTGAGCAGTAAAGATGAACATGTAGCCATGCATTCTAGGGAACATGCAAGAGCTGCAAAACAGGGTTATATCCTGAAAGGACCTAAAGCCAATACATTCAGCGCAACGATGCCGGCTTATACATATACAAGCTTATGCCCAGATCCGGCACGTCGGGAGCCACCAGAAAGGCGGAAGCCAGAGGAGTGGGAATGTCCTGAATGTTATTGGGATTCAACTAATGATGATGAAATGGAAAATGCCATGATATCAGATTATCGTGGTGACATTTATTACTGGGAATGTAAAGCGCATTGGACCTGCCCAGTATGTGGACATAAATTTGATACGTGGGAAAGTAATTGAAAGGAGGTGGATCATGAAACTAAAATATCCTTATGCTATGTATGACAACGGGGAGATTCAAGGAGCGCGCACCTCAAAGGAATGGGCAGAAGTGTTACAGGTATCTGTACACCTTGTAAGGGATTATGCCCGTGAAGGACGAGCCTACAAAGGCCGGTATACGTTCAAGGCGATACGGAATGACGAGCCAGAGGATAAAACCCAGCAGGCATATATGGAAATTACAGCATTGGATCTGGAGAAATTTAAAAGGTCTTTGAAGGTCGGATCCGAATTTGTCTATGAGTGTTTTCACAAGGACTTTGTCAGGGGAACACGGATCACATCCGAAAAGGTTGTTGTGGTTAGGAAGTATCCTCATATCGTGGAGTTGGTTAGCTCGAAAGATCCCAAGAGGTCAGTGACCATGACATATACGGAGTTGTTGAGGCAAAAGAAGGGCAGAGCGAAAAAGAAGCTATTGACAGCGGGGAGGTGATTGTTTGGAAAAAGAAGCAGCGGAGTTATTAGTTAGAATGGCAGCACTTGAGGCCGTAAAAGAATTTGAGAAGTCCCAGAAAAAAAATAGACGGGTAAAGGTATTCCAGAATGCCAAGAAGCTTATGGAGAACTATAACCGGATTTGCCAGAGCGTCCAGGAGGGTGTGTCGGAGTTATCGGATGTGGAAGATGGAGAAGAACTGGAGGAGCTGTCGGCAGAGGATATCTACATAAACAGCATCATAAAAAGCAAGCTTCGGAGTATCGTCATGATTGTGCATATTGATAAATGCTTGAAGCTTCTGGAAGAGGAGATGGTCAGAAAAGGGGCTCCTGAAAAGTATAAGGCTTTTAGATGCTTCTATCTGGAGGGTATGTCTCCAGAGGATATTGCAGAAGAATTGAATTGTGCAGACAGGACTGTATGGCGTTGGGTTTCGGAACTTACGAATATTTTAAGTGTTTACCTGTTTGGCGCAGATGCTATCATACTTGATTGAGGGCTTGACAATGTGTGTCAGAATGCTGTCATTGTAAAGTCAATATAGCAGAGTTATAATAGTAATATCCAAAATTGTATAAATTTAGTAATCCCCCTTTAACGGCTTCTGAGTGCAACAGCTCAGGGGCCGTATTGATTTAACAGCTGACCGTAAAGATCATTAGAACATATGTTCGAAAAAAGGTTGACGTTTTACATTTCGTGCATTATTATAGTTATATCATGATTGTGTTAACGAAACATACGATACCGGTTAATATGTGAAACAATGAAAACAAATGAAAGTGAGGATTTATTAATGACAGATAAAAAATATTGCATTCAACTTGCAGAATGTGATGGTAATTCTAAAGAAGTTTATTCCTTTGATGAGGTTGAGATTGGCACTTGGGTGGACGGTAAGCCGATTTACCGGAAGGNNCGATAGTGGCAATGGATTAGTGTTTGCAAATGTTTCCGGCCTCAAAGTTGATCGGGTGGTCAATCTGTACGGAACCATGACTAATAAGGATGGTACAGGACAGGCCGTATTTCCGGTATCTTATAATATGACAAGTGGCTTACAATACGCAATAAATATGTATTATAACCTAGAGGCCGGGGATATTGCATATCATTTCCTGAACACTGGTGGATCCTATTCAGGCTGTACAGCCTACGTGGTTCTTGAATACACAAAAAATTAATGCCCCCTGCGGCTGCCAGGTGTAACAGCGTGGCAGCTGATTCGCCCGGTTTAGACTCTCCCAAGACACTTTCCGGGTGTTTAAGGCTCTTAGCTTATAGCTAGGGGCCTTTTATAATATTTTCTAATTTTATATATTCGAACAAACGTTCTATACTGATTATACAAAGCAAGCTATTAATTTTTGGAATATTTTCCCATGGGACATATGTTATAATAAAGAAAAATGTCGAAATGGGAGAGTATGACTATGGCTAAAAAAGTTGGATTAAGCTTTTACGGATTAAGTGTGGTGGACGGTTCTAATAAACTAGAGCTACATAACATTTTACAAGGAAAAAGTTTTCTTGATTTACTATTTGAATATATTGATTTTCAAAAAAATAAACTTACTGATGATAAGAATAATGAATCAGTTTTTTCTTTTGATGAAGTAGCCATGGATGATGTGTTTGCAGAAGATGGAAAAAAAGAGGGTCGCTGCAGAGTTACAGCTCCACAGCGACCAAGGGTTTCAATACACATCCCAAGCATATTTCAACCTAACTAAAGCTTATGGCATAATCCCGTCGATGTCAAGACGGGGAAACTGCTATGACAATGCAATGGCAGAAAATTTTTTCTCCATTCTCAAAACAGAGTGCATTTACAGGAACAAGCCTAACTCCGTTGAAGAAGCCAACCACATGATTGAAGATTACATCCATTTCTACAACCACGAGCGCATCCAGTTAAAAACAGGAGTGGCACCGCTCACGCTACGCCACTCCACTTAAAACTTAATATTGCCTACTAAGGGGTCTTTTTTGTGCTGTACGCACAAGCTGGAGCGGTTCATTTGGTCGATGGGTGTTTTATTTTGGTAAGATTTGGTGTATGATGGAAGAAAAATGGGGGCGGAGTCAAAGTGATGGATAGATTAATAGAGGTTATATTTAAAAATGTCAGTCGTTCTGCAATTATTATTACTGGAATTTATCTCCCTGGGTTCTTAACGTTGTTCATAAGAAAATACGATATGTTTAAGGAATTAGATGTAATTAAATTAAGTATTTTGTCGCTAATAATTGCCTCTCCGAGTTTTGTAGTGTTATTTGGCGTTTTTACTCTTATGTATTCAATTTTTGCAGTAATTATAAAAAAAGACCCGAAAAATTATCTTACTGATATTAGCATTTACACAGTAATTTGTAATATTCTTGTTTTTGCCTTGTATCTTTGGAACGAAAGAGTTGCGGATTCGTATTTCCTAAAAGAAATTATAGGTTATACTATTGCCGTAGGGAGTAGTTTTTTAATTTGGTTTTTGATTGAAAAGGTTGCAGGGAAGGTTGCTAATGGACTGTTTAATACAAAAAAAATAGAATATCATGACAATGAGGCGGTCAACCCCGTCTCTTATGATGTTAAAAAAAGAATGAGATATTTGAAACAAATGTATATAAAGACTATACCAGAAGAATATTCCCATGATGGGAATAAAAGATATAAAACAGAGTGTGCTAGGTATGAAGCTGTTTATGATGAGATTTTAAAATGTAACAAGCGAGAAAGAGATAATTTAGAAATACTACTGAAGTGTGATAAAACAAATTTCGAAAAATGCTCAGCAGTTAGTGGATTAGTATCTATTTTTCTTACTGTTACTTTAGCAATGATCGCGCTATTAAATCCATTCGTTGAGAAAATATTGACACTGCCCGATAAAAATCATGTAATAGAATTATTGGGTTTTGTTCTAAACCTACTTATGGTGGTAGGGTTTTATGCAATAATTTTATATGTTGTACCGTCTCTTGCTTTCAATTATTTTATAAGCAGATCTACATATTTTCTTGAGATACTCGAAAAGATAAAATGTAGCGAAGAAAACAGTTCTATAAAAGAATCATTAGAGCAAGGAAGTTAAATACAAAAATTAAAAACTTAGTTTTTAAAAAGCATCTGTCGGTTTGGCAGGTGTTTTTATTTTACAAAAACAGCCAGATTGGAAGGTGAGGTGGTTGGCTCGTGGACATGAAAACTTAATCCCTTTTAATAAACGAACAGAGGTTGAACAGAGGAGAATTGCATCAGCGGGTGGAAAAGCCTCTGGTGAAGCCAGGAGGAAAAAGGCAGACTTCCGCAAGACGCTGAATGCCCTTCTCACTGCTGAAATAGATAGTCCTGAATGGTCCCCGTTCCTAGAAGCCCTGGGCCTTGATAGCACCCTGGAATCGCTGATTAATGCCGCCATGATCAAAGAGGCTGCCAAGGGTAACGTAAAAGCCTATGAAGCCATTGCGAAGTATTCCGGCCAATCTGAAAAAACAGATACGGACCAGGAGGAGCAGCAGTTACGTATGGCAGCGTCCAAAGCTAAGATGGGCTTTGATGACGAGGAAGAAGTGGAGGACGATGGTTTCATCGATGCATTAAACGGATCTGCCGGTACAGATTGGGAGGATTGGGAAGAAGATGAGCAGGAAGATGAAGAGACAGATATTTAAGTTCAAGCCTTTTTCTCGTAAACAGAGAATGGTTTTGAACTGGTGGACAAAGAATTCCCCGGTTAAGGACATGGACGGCATTATAGCAGATGGTGCAATCCGATCAGGTAAGACCGTTTCTATGGCTCTATCGTTTGCCTTGTGGGCTATGAGTTCATTTTCTGGAATGAAGTTCATTATGGCAGGATTAACTATCAGTTCTTTTCGCCGGAACGTACTGACCGATCTAAAATTAATGCTTAGTAGCAGAGGCTATCAGGTGAAGGATCATCTAGCAGGAGATCTGCCAAACATGGTGGAGATCAGCCNNTATTTTTATATCTTTGGTGGAAAGGACGAAGGATCTTATAAGCTGGTTCAAGGTATTACTGCTGCGGGTGCTTTTTTTGACGAGGTCGCATTGATGCCCGAATCCTTTGTTGAGCAGGCAACCGGGCGTTGTTCTGTTACAGGGTCAAAGTTTTGGTTTAACTGCAATCCCTCAGGTCCTATGCATTGGTTCAAGATTGGTTGGATTAATAAATGTATAGGATACCTTGGAAGAAAGAAAGCAGAGGAATTAAAGGCTGTG
>DJBG01000065.1:0-15116 GCA_002429965.1 Hungatella sp. UBA5982 | reverse complement strand
GAATATTCTTTACCTACACTTCACGATGGACGACAACCTGAGTTTATCAGAGGAAATAAAAGAGAGATACCGCAGCATGTATGCAGGTGTCTTTTTTTTACGTTATATCAAGGGCTTGTGGGCGGTTGCCGAAGGGCTTATCAATACCATGTTTGCCAAGTCGGTCAACATTTATAACGATGATACGCGGCCCAAAGGATTGGAGTATCTGTCCACCCGTACGATTGCCCTGGACTACGGGACTACAAACCCGTGTGTATTCCTAGATATTTACGACGACGGGGGTACCATTTGGGTAAATCAGGAATATCGATGGGACAGCCGGGTGGAGAAGGAAGGCCAGAAAACCGATAGCCAGTATGGTGATGATATGGTTGCCTTCGTGGGTGACAATCCGGATCTGCAATGTGAGATTGTCGCGGATCCATCGGCGGCCAGTTTTATTGCAGAGCTAAGAGGCCGGGGATACATCGTAAAGCCTGCTGACAATGAAGTACTTGATGGAATCCGAGTGGTTGCAGCTCTGTTTCAGTCTGGAAAGATCAAGGTACATGAACGCTGTGCAGGATTGATTACGGAGTTACGGTCCTATGTGTGGGACGATAAGGCAGCGCAGCACGGAGACGAGAAGCCAGTCAAGCAGCTGGATCACGGCCCGGATGCTCTGCGTTATTTTTGCATGACCAAGCTGCCAAAATGGAGGAGGAATGTTCAATGATAAATTATTTGTGCTTAGTTGCAATGTTCGTTGATATGATAGCAGCGTGGTACCAGTGGAAAAAGAAAGATATCTGTGGAGTGGTATTCTGGTGCACCCTGGTGCTAGTTATGGCAATGGCAGTGAAATCATAGGAGGACTTATGGCAAGACCAAAACGAAACCGTCCNNAACCCGATCGCACGGTTGGGCTATGGAACGCAGGATCTTTTACAGGCCACACAGTACCCGCTTACCCGCATGACGCAGAATTATCAGCTGCTTACCAGTCTGTACCGTGATAACTGGATTATCCAGAACATCATATCGACCATTCCGGAGGATATGATCCGAAAGTGGTACACAGTAAAGAGCAACGTGGCACCGGAGCGAATTGATGCCCTGCAACGCCTTGAAAGAAAGGTACATTTGAGAAAGTCAATCCTTGAAGGAATGTACTGGGGTAGGCTTTATGGAGGAGCTGCAGCGATCATCATGGTAAAAGGCCAGGACGATCTATCACAACCCTTGGATTACGGATTGATCCTTCCTGGAACATTTCTAGGGTTGCAGATCCTTGATAGGANNGGGGATCGTCACAGATCCGTCTGATCCTGACTTTGGACTCCCGGCCTATTACACGATACGAGACGAGGAAAGCGGGGCCCTGGTGTCCACGGTACATCATAGCCGGGTGATACGATTCACAGGAAGGGAGCTCCCCTACAACGAGAGGATAGCGGAACAGTACTGGGGAGAATCTGAGATTGAGGCCATTTACAGTGAGGTGGTAAAGCGGGACAATGTTTCTTCCAATATTGCAGCGTTGACCTTCCGGGCGAATGTGAACTACATGGAAACGGATTCCATGGATCAAATGCTTGCAGTTAATAATGCAGAGGCCCAGCGCCGATTCTGGCAGACAATGCAGGCTCAGAGCGTATTGGAAAGCAATTTCGGAACCCGTTTGGTAAACAAGGGTGATGTTATGCATAACACCCAGTATACTTTCACAGGACTTCCCGATGTGTACGACCGGGTGATGATGGACGTTGCAGGAGCTGCCAGAACACCGGTGACAAAACTGTTCGGAAGGTCGCCTGCCGGTATGAATTCTACCGGGGAAAGTGACATGAATAATTACTATGATTATATTGACGGCCTGAGAGAAAACCAGTTCCGGCCATTACTTGAAAAGATACTACCGGTTATGCTGTTGTCAGCCTGGGGAGCTGTTCCTGATGATCTGGACATTGACTTTCCACCATTGCAGACGCCGGATTCCAGCGAGATCGCTGACATTGCAGAGAAGAAGACGCAGTCCATCGTGACGGTATATCAAGGCGATCTGATTGACGCTGCTACTGCCCAGAAAGAGCTTAAGGCGTTGTCTGATGAAACGGGTATGTACAGCACCATTTCCGATGAAGCCATTAAGCAAGCGGAAGGAAAGACCTATTCAGACTACAAGGCAATGCAGGATCCCCTAGCAGGGTTGACGCTTCCGAGGACATTCGAGGAGGTTGACGAGTAATGCCGCAGATGATACGGCCGCCTGCCAGTAAGGATGAAACAGCTTATCTCAGAATGCTATTTCTGAAAACGGAGCAAAGGTTGATCGCTGAAATTAACAGGAAGCGCGATCAAGGGTATGTTGATTATGCAGAAGTGGCAGCCTTAAATCGTACCCAGAAGATCCTGCAGGAGATGGTAGACGAGAGCTGGGGTTATGTTCCGGCCATGATCGAAAAGATCTTCTACAAATCGGAAGCGGCGGTAAATGGTTACAAGAACGCTGCCGGGCTTACCGTTTCTCAGCTGGGAATTGTACAACAGTTATCTAATAACTTGCTGGGGGATATCGTAGAGGCTTCTATCACGGCACAGAAAAATATAGAAGACTCCTTTCAGATCGGTAGGCGAGAAGCGGGCAAGGTGAGAGAAACCGCCCTGAAAGCAGTGGCGGAGGCAAGAGCAGCAGGGTACGGCTCAGGCAAAGCAGCGGCCAGTATGGCCCGAGAGTTGCGGTCTGAGAATATAACAGCCTTTACCGATAAAGCCGGACGCAATTGGGGTTTACAGGATTACTGCAACATGGCCACCAGGGCAACAGCCAGACAGGCCGAAGTATCCGCCATATTAACAGCCGATCCGGATCATGATCTATACCGTATTGTTAAGATCGGCAGCACCTGTCCGATATGTGCACCTCTTGAAGGAAGGGTTTACAGCCGGTCCGGCACAAACCCGGATTACCCACCCCTTGCTTCTGCTTTTGGAAAGATTGATCCCAACGGTAGCAATGACTTAAGCAATACATACTTAAATATCCACCCGAACTGTCTTCATGCCCTGGTCAAGTACACTACCATCGGTAAGAGCGAGGCACAGATCCAGAAGGATAAGGACTTTTCAAGTTTCAGCAAAAACCCTGTCACAGAGGATCCCCGAAGCAAGAAACAGATCGCGGCTTATAAGGAAAAGATCAGGAACCGGCAAAGGTTGCTTAGTGATCATAAACAGCATGAGCGGTACCGGGCGATACTTGGAAATGATGTACCGAAAAGCTTTGAAAAGTTCCGGGAATTAAAGTATAATGATGGTGAGGAGTGGAAGCGTGCTCAGGCGCTGTACCGTAAGACCAATGCTTACAATAAGATAATCCTTAAGGAACCGGTTATCACCGCCGATCTGAGGAAGATATCCAACGATACTGGCGTGGCTATGGTGGGCCTGGATTACCGGTTAAAAGCAAAAGATTCCTTCCTGCGAAAAGTGGGAACAAAAAGCGGGCATAGTCTTGATCCTCAACGGATAAAAGAAACCATTAGTTCCACTGATGATGTAATACGGTATACCTATCAGGATAATGCATTATCACTTGCAGATTCATATAAAAGTATTTCGAAAGCTCTTAAGGAAAAAGGATATGAGATTGTAGAAGTTAAGAATCATTGGCTGAACAAAGGAAATCCGTATAATGGCATTAACTGTACGTTCAGAGCACCAGAAAGCCAGAAGTTCCAGAAATTTGAAGTTCAATTCCACACACCTGAAAGCTATGGAGTGAAGGATCGAATGCATAAGGATTATGAAGCCTGGAGGTTGTTAAAATCTTCTTCTCCTGAAGCTATTGCACTTAGAAGAAAGATGATGGAGCAGTCACGAGGCATGGAGATACCAGCAAATATCGAAGAGGTGAAAAATAAATGAGTGTGACTTATTATCGCATCAAGGATTTGGATCTGTTGGGGAAGGAAGAAGAGTATGTCCCCTATTTGTATAAGCCAGGCAAAGGCTGGGTTGTGGATAATGATAATATCTTGATGGATAGGGTCATGGGATATGATGATTCAGAGCCAGCTAATTCACCATATAAGATTGGCAATTCAAACACCATGGAACTTGTGGAAGAAATCAGCCAGAAAGTAGCGGAAAAGTTTATAGCAAATTTGTAGATACCATCAGTCAGAAAAGGCTGGTGGTATTTTTGTACCCTAAAAAGTTGTGATATCACAACAGAAAGGAAATGGAATGCTTGCATATTATGGATATACCATAAGCCCTAACCAGATTGAGACTGGAGAGGGCTTTTTAATTTGCCGGAATGTTCCCATTGCCCGGACCGGGAGTATGGACTACCTGGAAAGTGAGCTAGGAGTAGACGGAAGTTCCTCCAAAATGGTTAAAGTATTACGTGCCCGGAAGAAGTGTTTTCCGAGGCGGCTCTTTCCAGCTTTGAGGGGAAGCCAGTAACCAACGAACACCCGCCAGAGCTTCTGACGCCAGAAACATACAGCCTTTACGCAAAGGGCCACGCTCAGAACGTAAGGAAAGGTGAGGGGCCGTGGGAGGGTCACATGGTAGCTGATTTACATGTTCAGGATGAAACCCTGATCCGAGAGGTACAGGAAGGTAAGAGGGAGATCAGCTGCGGATATGAGTGCAGCTACTCTGATAATGGAGATGGAACCTATTCGCAGCACGATATTCGGGGAAACCATGTGGCCGTAGTAACTCGGGGCAGGGCCGGGAAGAATGTTGCGATTTTAGATTCAGTAAAAAAGATAGAGGCCGACCGGCCAGAAAGGAAAGATATTATGAAAAAGAGTTCATTGTTTAAGTTATTTGCCCAGGCGGCCAAAGATGCCTCTCCAGAGGAACTGGAGTCCATGGCCGCCGATGCTGCAGAAGCCCTGGGGGAAGAATCAAAAGAGGCAAAGCCCGCAGCCCCTCCTGCAAAGGAAGAAGGGAAAAAAGAGGAGGTAAAGGACTTTTCCAGCCTGGATGCAAAATTGGATAAACTCATGGAATTACTGTCTGCAAAGAAGGAGCCGGAAGTTGATCAGGATCCGCTGGACGGCTTAATTAAGTCACTTACTGGTGAAAATGAGGAACCGGCTCCCAGTGCGGAGGCAAGGGTGATTCCTGCGGAGGAACTTGACAAGGCTACCGGCACAGCGGATAAGGCTGTCATGGCAGAAGTAATCAAACAGCTTCGCCCTGTGATCGCAGGAATCAAAGATTCAGCCGACAAAAAGGCTGTTACGGATTCACTGATCGCCTGCTTGTCAGATGGAAGTACCGTAAGCGATATCGCAAAGATCGCGGCTGCTACCCAGAAGAATGCAGCCAGACTGACAGATAAGCAACCAGGTATTGATTTGGATGCTTGTCAGGCGGCCTATGATTCAATGAACCCACACAAGAATGGAGGTAAGAAATAATGAGAGGACAGGTTATTGGAAAGAGCATGACACACGGATACGCCGGAGATTATTCCAGGCAGCCGGATATGATTATTGATACTCACTCGCTTGGTGGCGCCGATGCTGTAAAGTTTGGTACACCTCTGGTCTATGATAGCAATAGCAATGTTGTAGCCTTTGGGGCCAGCAATACCGCTACTGACTTTGTAGGTGTGGCTTCCAGGGAGTTTAAGTCAGCCACATCGTACTTATCCCAGTCCGCAGGACAGTATGAGCCAGGAGAGGCAACCAGTACTTTTAAGCGCGGATGTATTAATGTGCTTTGCAATGTAGGTAGCCCGAAACTGGGTGGAAAAGTGTATGTCCGAACAGTGGCTAATGAAGCCATTCCAACGGGTATTGTTGGAGGTTTTGAAGCTTTAGCGGATACAGGAAAAACAGTGGCTTTAACAAACTGCGAATGGCGCGGAGAGAAGGACGCCAACGGCGTAGCAGAAATCAGGATTTTATCCTGCAACAGAGCATAAGGAGGACAATTCAATATGAAATATCAGAATATGGGAACATTTGATGCGGGCGTGGTAACTGCTCCATCAACCGGAGCTGCGGCTCCTCAGAGATACCAGGCAATGGATGCGGCTGCAATTGCAAACGGCGGAGCCTTCCTGCAGTCAGAACTTGAAAAAAGAGATAACACGATTCGACAGCCACTTACCAGTTTTACATATGGACGTGATCTTCCTGTCCGTGTAGGCGGCGGCTGGGCTGAATATGTATCTGCCATGAATGTGGAATACGGAGTTGCCGGAGGCAGTGAAGACGGTCCTGTCCATGCAGGTGGGGCCAATGGCATCCCAATGGTGCAGGCCAATTTTGACAAGGAACTCTTTAAGACTCATATCTTTTCTGTGGGTATGAGAATTGGTTTTGTGGATATGCAGCGAGGAAACATGACTGGCCGTAGCTATGAAAGCATTTTAAGAGATGGCGTCAGAATGACCTATGATAAACATGTGGACGCCAATGCTTATGTAGGTATCAAAAGGTACGGATCCACCGGGCTTATTAATAATCCCAACGTGACAACTGCCGGTGCAGCGGCTACGGGTACGGGAAGCTTGACAACGTTTAAGAGTAAGTCTCCGAACCAGATCCTGCAGGACATTAACGATGCTATTCTTGCAGTATGGGCAACGGCAGAATATGACCGGAGCGCGATTCCGAACCACATCCTGATGCCTTATGAGCAGTTCAACTACCTCGCAACGACCAGAGTTTCCGAGCTGGCAGAGAAAACGATTCTTACATTCCTTCTGGAAAACAATGTTTCAAAACAAAATGGAGTTGATCTTTACATCGGAGCAACTTCATGGTGTAAGGGGGCTGGTGTCGGCGGTACTGATCGAATGGCTGTTTACATTAATACAGAGCGTTTTATGGCTATGGACGAACTGGCACCACTTAACAGGGCCATGACGCAGCCGAATGCAGCAAATGTCTGCTATGATACCGCATACCTGGCTAACTTATCAGAAGTGCAGTTGTTTTATGATAACATCATGCGCTACGTTGACGGAATTTAAGGAGGGCTATTATGTTTATAAACAGTAAAAAGAACTTTGAGATTTGCGAGGGAGAGAAGAAGTTTCTTATCCCTCGTGATTATATTGGAGAGATCCCGGCTTGGGTGGCTAAGCACTGGTTGGTGCTTGCCGCCATTAAAGACGGGTCCATTGCCACTCCTAAAGCTAAGAAGGACAAAGCATTGGAGCAGGCAGATGCGGAAGCTGAGGTAAAGGCGGATGCCGCCGACAAGCGGGAAGAATAAGGAGGACACGGCATGTCTGAGCAGTTTAATGGTTTAATGTCCGCAGCGGCCAACATGCCGCAACCGGGTGAGCTTGGAACCTATACGAAGGAAATGTTCCTGACTGATTTTCCTCAGTTCACAAAAAAGCAGAACAGCCAGGGAGAGGAAGAAGAGAACCAGATCATAAGTCTGGTTCCTGATCCCATGCTGCAGGTATTCATTAACAACGCTAATGCAAGTATTTTGCCCAGCCGGTACGGCGAAATATGGAGATACGCAGCCGGGCTTTATGTGGCCCACTTCTCGGCGCTATACTTAAAGACCTATTCTGACGGATCCGCCACTCCGGCCAGAGCAGCCGCAACCGGTCAGCAGACTGGTCTTGTAAAAGAGGCTACCATGGGAGATACGACAATCAGCTATGACAATGAGGCCATTACAGAAGCAAGTGCCAAATGGGGAGCTTGGAACGCTACCCAGTACGGTCAGCAGCTTGTGACCATGGCCCGCATGATTGGAATGGGGGGAATGTATGTTATTTGACAATCCGATCTTTGAAAACTGGTATACGGATTCTATGAGCATTTCCCGAAATGTAAGTTATAAGGTTGGAAATATCGACAAAAAGAAACGGGAAGAACTTTACAAGGGCATTCCATGCCGGGTTTACAGTACGAAAAGAAATGGTCCTTCATGGAAAGAGACAGCAGCCACGGCTACTGCCACGGATAAGGTGGCCTGTGATGTGACCGTGGACTTAAAGGCGGGGGATATGCTTATGATTGTAAGGGGTGGGCTCTTGGGAAGCAACCGGGAGCCTGAACGGTACTTTGCCGGACTCCCGCAGCCTTATTATGATCCGATTGGCGGAGTGCTTTCCGGATTAGAGCATCAAGAAGCCGTCCTGTTGATGGACGAAGTAATTAAGTAGGGGAGGGATTGATTTGTCAACCTTTGGTCAGGCAACCAGGAAGCGCATGGAACAGCTCCGGAAGCAGGGGCAGAACGTACCTAAGATCATGGCAGAGGTTATGGAAGGGGCCACGATCGCAGCAGTAGAACGGGCTACGGAATTAACACCGCCAAATGGATCCGCTATATCCGGAACCGGTACCCGATCAGGAGACATGGCCCAGGCATGGGAGCTGGATAGCGTTACAAAGCCAGTTATGACCGGAGGAAGCGCCCGCACCACTCTTGCTAATAACATGGGGTATTCTTCCTATGTAAATGACGGTCACCGAATGGATGAGCACTTTGTACCTGGACTGGTGGTAAATGGGGGTATGCTTGAAAAAGTAGATCCCAGTCTTGGCGGTATTACGGTGGGAACTAAGACGCCTTACGTGAAAGGAAAGTATATGAAGCAGGCGGCAGTGAGGCGGTATAAAAATGTTGTAAAACAGGATCTTGATAAGCGGACAAAGGAGAATTTTAAATGACATTTACACTTGAAAGTTTAACAGACTCCATAGCTGGAGCTTTGAATGAGAATTATCCGGATATCCAGGTATACAGTAATCCAAATCAGCAGGGGACAGAGATCCCTTGCTTTTTTATATTCTTCATGCCGACTGAGACAGAAAACCGGGTAGGGCGCCGCTTCATGCGGAATATCGGAATAGATATTGTCTACCTCGTTGAAAGAAATGATCCAGATGCGCACGATCAGCTGGTGTCTGTCGCTGATAAGCTGGACTATGCCCTTGAATTTATTCCGTATATGGACGGTAAGCTGCGGACCTTTGACCGGGAATGGAAGATTGATGACGGGGAGCTGCATTACCAGTTTAAAGTTAAAGCCATCGTTTCCTATCCGGATAACACGCCACCGATTGAATCAGTAGAAACCTATAAAGGAGGTATAAAACAGGATGCCAAATAAAAAGACACCAGTTAAGTATAAGACAGAATCCCTGCTTAAGAGTAAAGCTTTTTCAAGTTATCAGCAGGATTTTGCCAGGGCGCTGCTCCCTGATCCGGAGTATACCGTGGAAGAAGCAAAAGAAATTTTAAATAAGTTTTTTAAGGAGGGAAAATAGATGGCCGGAGGAACATGGACCAGTCAAAACAAAAAGCAGCCGGGCGTGTATATCAATGTAAAATCAAGCATGGCACAGGCCGTCAGTGTAGGGGATCGTGGTATTGTTGCTATCTGTGAGCCGTTGTCCTGGGGCCTGGAAGGGGAGCTCATGACGATTAATATCGGTGATGATTTTACCCCATACATCGGCTATGATTCTACCAGTAATAAGGCTCTGTTTTTGAGAGAGATTTTTAAAGGATCCGGGCACACAAGGGGGCCAGTGAAGGTCATGTTATACCGTCCAGTCACTGCAGGCGCGGTAAAGGCAGCCGCAACCATTGAGTCGCTTATAGTCACTGCAAAGTACAATGGTGTTAGGGGTAATGATATTTCTGTTACTGTTATTGCGGATCCGGACAATGAAGGAGGCTTCACAGTGCAGACCGTTGTTGATGGAGCCGTAAAACATACTCAGACCGGAAAGGCCGTAGTAGACTTGCAGAGCAATGACTGGGTAGTATTTTCAGGAACTGGAGTTTTAGCGGCCAGCGCGGGAACTTCCTTAACTGGAGGAAAAGATGGAACGGTAAGCAGTGCCACGTATTCTACGTTCCTGACAGCGTTAGAGCCTTATACTTTTAATATCCTTATTTACGATGGAGCCGACAACACCGTTCAGGCCGCTTATGTGGCTTTTATTAAGAGGTTGCGGGATAATCTGGGTAAGAAGTGTCAGGCCGTCATGACGGGTGTTGAGAGCAATTCTGACGCCGTAATTTCCGTGAGAAACGGAGTTGAATTGTCAGACGGAACCACACTTACTCCCCAGCAGACAACCTGGTGGGTTGGCGGAGCAGAGGCCGGGGTGAATTACAGTGAGTCCCTGGTATTTGCACAGTATCCGGACGCTGTGAATGTGTCCCCTCGTCTGACCGCATCGGAAGTTGATGAAGCTCTGAACAAAGGTCAGATTGTATTTTTCGAAGAGTTTGGCAGTGTAAAAGTGGTATCGGATATCAATACATTGACCACTTACACACCAGATAAGGGCGAAGCATTTGGCCTGAATCAGGTGATCCGTACCATGGATACCGTTGCTAATGACGTTTATAAGAACTTTTCGCAGAATTACATAGGTAAAATCCAGAACNNATCGTGGGTTACTTAAACGAGATCCAGGCAAACGGAGGTATTCAGAACTTTGTGGCAGATGATGTGGTTGTGGAAGCAGGAGAAGCGATCAATGCTGTTGTAATAACCCTTGCGATTCAGCCGGTGGCAGCTGTTGAAAAGATTTACATCACGGCAACCCTTACAGATTAAGAAGGAGGTAGAGTATGTCATTTTTATTAGAGCAAGACGCCTTAAACGGTAAGGCAGGCCGAGCCTTTGCTGTGATTGATGGCCGAAACGTGGAAATGTTCGGCTTAAAGAAGATGCAGGCCGACGCCGAGTTTCAGGAAGCGGATTTTAATGTAGTAGGCACCAATCTGGTGCAGAAAAAAACAAAGGGTGTAACTTTGACTGGTAGCTTCACAATTTATTATGGTACGCCAGAGTTCCTTAATATGTTAAAGACTTATTTAAAAACAGGTAGACTGCCCTATTTTACTATTCAGATAACAAATGACGACAAGGGAACGACGGTGGGGGCTCAGACTGTTGCCCTTTATATCGTCAAACTTAGTAAGCTTCCCATTGCTATATTGGATGATAGTGCGGATTACCTGAGCATGGATGTTTCGTTCAGCTTCACCAACGTGGAAATTTTAAACGCTTTCGGAGCCCCGGCACAGCTGGGAGAATAGGAGAATTTTATGAGTGCACTAAAAGCATTTTTACAGCCACCGGTAACAGGAGTAACAAAGGAAGTTATCATTTCCGATCGGTTTAAAGATGATGAGGGCAACCCGGCACCATTTGTAATTAAGGCCATAACTCAGAAGGAAAACGAGAAGCTGGCACGTATGAGCAGGAAAATGTCGAATGTAAATGGCAAACCTGTTGAGGGACTGGATAACCTCCTGTATACCAAGAGACTGGTCCTTGCCTGCGTACAGGAGCCAGACTTTAACAATCAGGAAATTTGTAAATATTACGGTACAGAGGATCCGTTAGAGGTTCCATCCCAGATGCTGAGCATTGGAGAATATAGCCGCTTGTCTGAGGCAATTATGGGATTAAATGGTATGGTGGATCCTAAGGAGAAAATAGAAGAAGCAAAAAACTTCTAAACGGGGGAGACATGGATGTGCAACTGGCTTACTATGTGTTTGTCAATCACGGTCGCTTCCCCGGGGAAGTCGCAGACCTACCCCAAAACGAAAAAATATTAATGTACCAGATGGCAGTAAAAGAAATTAGTAACCGACCCAAGAAGTAAAGGAGGAACTATGGGAGAGATAAGAGAAGAATTTATACTAAGTGACCAGTTCAGCGCATCTTTTTCCAGGTTCCTCGACCTTGGAAATTCTGCTGTAAATCAGATGCAGCGTATTGACCAGTCAGTCACAAGAACGGAAATTACTATGCGTCGGTCCATTGGTGGAGCCACCGGCGCAGTCATAGCAAATATGAGGCAGATCGGGGATTCTGCTAATGAAATCTCCTCCTCTGGATTTGATCGCTTGGAGGCGCAGCTGATCAAAATTGCCAATAATACCTCAAGAGCTGCCAGGGAACAGGATAATCATAATAAAAAAGTAAAAGATACCAATGATTCAGCGGGCAAGCTGTTATCAACTGTAAAACGTGTTGTGGCAGTTGCAGCGGGATTTACTATGGGTAAGGAGTTGTTTGGCCTATCTGATGAAATGACGCAGACAACCGCCAGATTAAACCTTATGAATAAAGGGTTTCAGTCTCCAGCAGCTGACGCAAGCGGGCAAGGAAATGAAGCCATGAATAATAGCCTTCAAGAAACGGAACAGCTCCAAGAAAAGATATATTTATCGGCCCAAAGAACTAGAACAAGCTACCTCGCTACTGCGGATGTTGTAGCGAAGCTGGGGCAAAGGGCTGGCGATGNNGTGATGAAGGCCTGGCATTTGCTGAAAACCTTAATAAGCAGTTTAAAATAGCGGGAGCCAGTCAGCAGGAGATTGCATCCGCCTCCCTGCAGCTTACCCAGGCGTTGGGATCCGGCGTTCTGCGCGGTGAGGAATTGAATGCTGTTTTCGAGGCTGCCCCCAACGTGATACAGACTATTGCTGACTACCTGGGTAAACCTATAGGTGAGATCAGGGGCTTAGCAGCAGACGGCGAGATTACAGCGGATATTGTAAAAAATGCCATGCTAAGCGCAACGGATAAGATTAACGAACAGTTTGAGAGTATACCAATGACCTGGGCAGACTCATGGAACTTGATAAAAAATGCTGGAGTCTACGCCCTTGATGGAGTTCTCGCTAAAATGAATGAGTTTTTAAACAGCGTCACCGGGCAAAAGGCGATAGAGGGCATTATTGGCTCCCTTGATATTTTGGCCGATGTAGCGGGAGGCGTTATTGATGTATTGGCCAACGGGGCGGGTTTTGTGATTAATAATCTGGACCTCATTTTGCCAGTACTTGCGGCTATTGGGATAGGTCTTGGAATTGCAAAGGCACAAGCCATAGCAACAGCTTTGGCAAATGTGGGAGGCGCACTAGCAACAGCAGCAGCTTGGGCTGTTGCAAACTGGCCGATTATATTGTTTGTTGTGTTACTGGCAAGTGCGTTGATTGCCGCTCAGAAGTTTGGCTTTGGCATGGAAGAGGTAGGCGGTTGGGTCGGTCAGGTCTTTGGAATGATTTATGCGGTTGGTTATAATATTTTTGCAACTCTTTGGAATGTTATAGCTTCCTTTGCTGAATTTTTTGCAAATGTATGGAATGACCCATTGGGCGCAACCGCCAGGCTCTTTGCAGATGTTTTTGATACGATTCTTGGTATCGTAGAAACAGTAGCTGGTGCTATTGACGCGCTACTTGGAAGCAATTTTTCGTCTGCTGTTTTCGGATTCCGGGATAAAGTGGGATCATGGGTAGACGAAAATTTTGGAGAGAATGCAATCAAGATAAAAAGAATGAGCACCCTTGATGTAAAAGGTACCGCAGCAGCTGGTGGAAATATAGGGGCTAATTTGGGTAAAAGGATGGATAACATGAGCTTTAGCCTTGATAGCCTTACTGGAAAAATGGGTGGAGTAGGAGGCGCAGTAGGAGCGGGAAAATTAGATGAAGTAGGCAAGGTAGGCAAGGTTGGAAAAATAGAAGAGGATGTAAATATTGCCGATGAAAATATTAAGCTCCTTCGGGATTTGTCAGAACGGCAGTATGTAGCCTTGGTAAATCTTACAGTACCACAGACTAATGCGACCGTAAATCAAAATAACTATGGTGGTGCCGGGCCCGATAATACCGATGCGATGTTCAAAACTTTAAGCGATATATTGGGCGCGCAACATGCTTCCAGCAGCAATGTTGCTATAGGATAGGAGGATTTATGAGAAATAAGTATAAATTTTTTGCCGATATAGGTGGAGATACTATAGAGTTTCCTGTCAATCCTAAAGAGTACACTGTTTCATATCCCGCCGATCATAAAACCTATAACATATTAGATATAGGAGAAATTGTTGTTCCCAGGCTGCCTTCTTTGATGGAGGTATCCTGGGAATCTTATTTCCCGGGAGACGAAGACGATCCGCTTATTTATGGACATGACTGGATAGAACCCGGGGATTATGTGGAGGCAATATTGGAGGCCCGGGACAACGAGGAAATATGTGACCTTGTGATAAGCCGGTACGATGCCAGGGGTAGTCGTATGTATGATACAAATATCAGTGCGGTGATAGATAACTTTGAGACTACGGAAAAAGGTGGGGAAGCTGGTGACGTATATTACAAAATAAAGTTTAAAGAATATCGGGATTATGCTCCGATCAAAGTTGTGCTTCCGCAACCAGAAGCGTCTACAACCGGAGCCGTTCAGGTTGAAGAACAGCCAAGACCACTATCAGCAGCGCCTGAATTGCGTGTGGGGGCCTCAGTCATTGCAAACGGCACCTATTTCAGCAGCAGTTACGGAGATAAGCCTACCGGTACGGCCAACAACTTAACAACAACAGTTTCAAGGATTATTCCAGACGCTTCTAGGCCCTATCCGATATTGATAGGTGGGAGCCGCGGTTGGATTAAGGCAGATCAGCTGCAGGTGATTGGATGAGCCACAAACTTCTGATTTATAATGCTGAGTCTAATACAATGTATGATTATGCTCCCATTACCCAGAAAGTCACTTACACCACAAATAGAAACGGAAGTGCGGGAAAACTGACATTTTCTTTTCTGCAGCAAAAACCGATCAATCTTACGGAAGGCGCAAAGGTTCAGTTTTATGTTGATGGGAAAGAAATTTTCCATGGCTTTGTGTTTATTACAGAGCAGGACCGGTGGGGCATTGTTTCTGTTACGGCTTATGATCAGCTCCGTTATTTAAAAGCAAAATCCAGTTATAGCTTTGTTGGAAAGAAGCTGGGGGAGATAATCCAGCAGATTGCTACCGATATGCAGCTGCAGGTGGGAACTTTAGAGGACACAGGATACATCATACCTACTCTCACCAAGGAAAATACAGAATGCCTAGATATCATCGAATATGGCTTACAAGTAACTCAATATAATACCGGTAAAATCTTTGTTTTCTACGATGATTTTGGAAAGCTGTCTCTCAAAGAAGCTAAGAATATGACATCTGATATCCTTATTGGCAACGGAAGCATCATAACGGATTATTCCTATAAATCGGATATTGACTCAGATACTTACAACCTAGTGAAACTCGTCCGCCCAAATAAGGAAACCGGGCAAGAAGATACCTATATATTTAA
>DJBG01000016.1 GCA_002429965.1 Hungatella sp. UBA5982 | reverse complement strand
TATCCCTGGAAGGGGTTTCCTCCGGTAAATGGTCTATATAATAAGGATAGTATAGCACAGAATCAACTTTCTGTAAAATTTAAAACCAATTGACTTGTATTTTATTATGAATTATAATGGATGATATCTATGGCGAAAGAGAGGCATATGGAATGATCAAGAGCATGACAGGTTTTGGCAGGTGCGAAACCGTCACGGATGAGTATAAGATTTCCGTAGAGATGAAAGCTGTAAATCACAGATATCTGGATTTAAGCATAAAGATGCCAAAAAAGTTTAATTTCTTTGAAGCAGGAATCAGGAATCTGTTAAAGAATTATATCCAGCGCGGTAAGGTTGATGTATTCATCTCCTATGAGGATTACACAGAGAATAAACTGTGCTTGAAGTATAACAGCGCNNATATATGGATTATTTCGCAAAGATGGAAACACAATTCGGAATTCAGAACGACATCAGGGTATCGACTCTGGCCAGATGCCCGGAGGTCCTTATCATGGAAGAGGTGCCGGAGGATGAGGAACAAATGTGGAAGCTTCTTTCAGAAACCATCGAGGAAGCGGCAAAACGTTTTGTGGAAACCAGAGTGACAGAAGGAGAAAACTTAAAGAACGATCTCCTTGGAAAGCTTAAGTTTATGACTGAGCTTGTGGAATTTATTGAAGAACGGTCCCCCAGGATTCTTTTAGAATACAGGGCAAAGCTGGAGGACAAGGTGAAGGAACTGCTGGCAAACGCTTCTGTTGATGAAGGAAGAATTGCCGCGGAAGTTACGATTTTTGCTGATAAAATCTGTGTGGATGAAGAAACCGTACGGCTCAGAAGCCACATTGAAAATACCTCTGCAGAGCTTAATGCAGGCGGAAGTGTGGGTAGAAAACTGGATTTCATCGCTCAGGAGATGAACCGGGAGGCGAATACCATTCTTTCTAAAGCCAATGACCTGGAAATTTCCGATAAGGCCATCGCACTGAAGACCGAGATTGAAAAGGTAAGGGAACAGATCCAGAATATTGAGTAGGAGAGTATCAGAAACATGAATGAAAATGGCATATTGGTAGTCGTATCCGGATTTTCAGGAGCGGGCAAGGGAACCTTGATGAAGGAGCTTCTGAAACGGTATGATAATTACGCGCTGTCCATTTCCGCCACTACCAGAAATCCCAGAGAGGGAGAAGCAGACGGCAGGGAATATTTCTTTGTGGCAGAAGAACGTTTTAAGGATATGATAGAAAAAGAAGAATTGATCGAATATGCCCAGTACGTCAACCATTACTATGGCACGCCCAATGAATATGTTTTAAACCAGATGAGAATGGGGAAGGATGTTATCCTGGAAATTGAAATTCAGGGGGCACTAAAGGTAAAGAAACGTTTCCCTGAAGCGATTTTGGTTTTTGTTATGCCTCCCAATGCAGAAGAATTAAAACGCCGTCTCATCGGCCGCGGTACGGAAAACATGGATGTGATCAATGCCAGGCTCCGCCGGGCGGCTGAGGAAGCGGAAGGCATGGAGGCCTATGATTATATCCTGATTAATGATAAGATAGACACTTGTGTGGAAGAGATGCACCGCATGATCCAGGTCCAACATAACCGGGCTTCCAATAATATGGCATTTTTATCCCATATTCGGGAAGAATTAAAGAATATATAAAGCCGATTGAGAAAGGGGAATAAAAGATGTTACATCCATCTTATTCAGATTTAATTAATGTAGTAAACAGCNNAGAGGCTCCTGTTGTGCAGAGCCGTTATTCTATTGTGATTGCCGCAGCAAAAAGAGCAAGGCAGATCATCGGCGGCTCAGAGTCAGAGATTTTGGATGCTGGCAAGAAACCGCTTTCTATTGCCGTAGAGGAATTGTATGAGGGCAAAGTGAAGATTTTAAGCGAAGCGGATGCAACAGAAGAAGACGATAATTAGGAAGAAGGCCGTCTCCCTTTTGGATGAGATGGCCTTTCTCATGAGATAATCTACTTAACGAAGGCTGTGAGGCTGCTATTTGATTCGCTCTGCTCACCGAACGGCTGATCTACTAACCTTTTATAATGAAAGACAGGAGTTTAAACATGAAGTTATTATGTGTTTCACTGGGCTGCGACAAGAATCTCGTAGATACGGAGATGATGCTGGGCCTTCTGAATAAAGACGGATATACGTTTACGGATGATGAATACGAGGCGGATGTGATTGTGATCAATACCTGCTGCTTCATCGGTGACGCAAAAGAGGAAAGCGTAAATACCATACTGGAAATGGCCCAGAGAAAGGTAGACGGCAAATGCAAGGCATTGATTGTAACCGGCTGCCTGGCCCAGCGGTATAAACAGGAGATCATAGACGAGATCCCTGAAGTGGATGGTATTTTAGGAACTTCCACCTATGACGAGATTTCTCACGTTCTGGCAGAAGCCCTGGGTGGAAAAGAACATGTTCAGTGCTTTCACGATTTAGACGGGCTCCCGGAACTTGAGACAGAGCGGATTCTTACAACAGGAGGCCATTATGCCTTTTTAAAGATTGCGGAAGGCTGTGACAAGCATTGTACTTATTGTATCATTCCTTCTCTGCGGGGAAATTACCGCAGTGTTCCCACGGAACGCCTGATAAAAGAAGCAGAAAAGCTGGCTGAAAAGGGTGTGAAAGAGCTTATTTTAGTCGCTCAGGAAACCACCCTTTATGGAATGGATCTATATGGTGAGAAATCACTTCCAAAGCTTCTTAAAAGCTTATGCCGCATACCCGGGATTCAGTGGATCCGGATCCAGTACTGTTATCCGGAAGAAATCACGGATGAGCTGATCCAGACCATAAAGGAAGAAGAGAAGATATGTAAATACCTTGATCTGCCCATACAGCATGCCAGCGACCGGATTTTAAAACTCATGGGCCGCAGGACCACTAAGGTCCAGCTTCGGGAAATCGTGGAAAAGCTTCGGAAAGAAATCCCGGATATGGCTCTTAGGACCACCCTGATCTCCGGATTCCCAGGGGAAACCCAGGAAGATCACGAAGAACTGATGGAGTTCGTGGATGAGATGGAATTCCAGCGTTTGGGAGTGTTTGCATATTCCGCAGAAGAAGATACACCTGCCGCGGAATTCCCGGATCAGGTTTTGCAGGAGGTAAAAGAGGAACGCCGTGATGCCATTATGGAACTTCAGCAGGAGATTTCCTTTGAATTTTCCAGATCAATGATCGGGAAACCCCTGGAGGTTATGATAGAAGGCAAGGTGGCGGATGAAAACGCTTATGTAGGCCGAACCTATATGGATGGACCAGGCGTTGATGGAATGATTTTTGTCCAGACCGGTGAAGAACTGATGTCAGGTGATTTTGCCAGGGTCCGCGTGACAGGGGCTATGGAATATGATTTGATAGGAGAGTTGGAGGATGAATTTACCGAATAAGCTTACGATTTTAAGAGTTATTATGATTCCGTTTTTTGTTCTGTTTCTGCTGCTTGACGGGGGTGCAAATGCATCATACCGTTACATTGCGGCTGCCATATTCATTGTAGCCAGCTTTACGGACTTACTGGATGGAAAGATTGCAAGAAAGTATGGTCTGGTGACTAATTTCGGCAAGTTTATGGATCCTCTGGCGGATAAGCTGCTGGTTTGTGCCGGACTTATCTGCTTTACAGCCCTGGGCCAGCTTTCGGCCTGGATCGTTATCGTGATCATAAGCCGTGAATTTATTATCAGCGGTTTCCGTCTGGTGGCTTCCGATAATGGCGTGGTGATTGCAGCAAGCTATTGGGGAAAGTTTAAGACGGTGTTCCAGATGATCATGTCGGTTCTTCTTATCCTGAATATTCCGGCATTATCCTTTGTCACAACGGTGTTTATCTGGATTGCCACCATACTTACTGTGGTTTCACTGGTTGATTATATAGCAAAAAATTATCGCGTTCTTATGGAAGGGAGTATGTAATCATGGTTGTTGAACTGATTTCAGTTGGAACGGAACTTCTTCTTGGAAATATTGTAAATACCAACACTCAGTATCTGGCGGAGAAATGTGCTCTTTTAGGTCTTTCCATGTACCATCAGGTTACGGTGGGCGATAACCGGGAGCGGCTTTCGGAAAGTTTTGAGACGGCCTTAAAGCGCTCGGATGTTGTCATCCTGACCGGGGGCCTGGGGCCTACGGAGGATGATCTGACAAAAGAGGTCTGTGCGGAGGTTATGGGACTTTCTCTGGTGGAAGATGTCCATACAAAGGAAAGAATCAAGGAGTATTTTAAAAACAGCATTTATAAAGAGATTCCAGATAATAACTGGAAGCAGGCTCTTGTTCCCCAGGGAGCGGTTGTACTTGACAATAACAACGGTACTGCTCCCGGTCTGATTATGGAAAAGGATGGAAAGGTGGCAATCCTGCTGCCAGGACCTCCGGGTGAATTAACCCCTCTGTTTCACGACCAGGTATTCCCATATCTTCAAAAGCTCCAGCCTGAAGTGATCCGTTCCCAAATGGTCAAGATCTGCGGACATGGGGAGAGCCAGGTAGAGAATAAGCTTCTTGACCTCATTGACGGCCAGTCCAATCCAACGATTGCCACCTATGCGAAAACCGCTGAGGTGCATTTAAGGGTCACGGCAAAGGCATCAAGTGAAGAGGAAGCCAAAAGCCTTTTAAAGCCGGTGGTAAAAGAGATCAAAAGCCGTTTTGGGGACGATGTGTATACCACAAAGGAGGAAGAGACCATTGAAATGGCAGTTGTCCGCCTCCTTAAAAAATATGAGCTGACAGTGACTACGGCGGAATCCTGCACCGGAGGGCTGATCGCAGGGCGTCTGGTGAATGTGCCGGGAGCTTCCCAGGTGTTCCGGGAAGGCTTTATCACCTATTCCAACAAGGCTAAGAGAAAGCATCTTGATGTTAGCAAAAGTACCTTGAAGAAATACGGTGCGGTCAGCGAACAGACTGCTAAAGAAATGGCTATCGGAGGTGTTTTTGCGGCCGATTCTGATGTGTGTATCGCAGTGACAGGGATTGCAGGACCGGATTCTGATGGAGAAAAACCGGTAGGACTGGTTTACATGGCCTGCTATATGAAGGACAAGGTTTCAGTGGAAGAATATCATTTTAAGGGAAACCGGGAAAAGATCAGGGAACAGTCCGTGGTAAAGGCTTTAGACCTGCTGCGCCGTTCTATCCTTAAGAATTACCATTCATAAACCTTCCGGGAGGAGATAAATTTGGAGACCCGTTTGCTGAAAAAACAGATGACTGCAGCGTACCAGTACTCCTATGTAAGGCTGGTGCTGAATTATTATACTTTATTTGAAACCATAGGGGAAGCGCCGGTGATTCCGGAGAGGATTATTGCTTACTGTCAGCAGCTTAACGGGCTGCTTAAGGAGCATTGCTCCGGGAAAGATGTGGAAGAGGGGCTGCTGAAGCTTCGTGAGGATATCACTCATGAAGTAGAAGTGCTGACTTCCTATACCGACTGCTTTCAGATTTATGAATATGTTTTAAACCGCTTGGAACGGAAGTTTATGACTTTGCCGGAAACCGGACATGATGATGAGAGCTTTGCAAAGCGTCTCACCGGGTTCGTAACAGATACCAGGGAAACAGCTGTTATAAACGGAAGGATCAGGCAGATCATCGGGCAGCTTCCGGCCCGTTTAACGAAACAGAAGTTTTTCAGCCTTGTCATGGAAGGGCTGTCCGTTTATATTGGTTCTCCCTTGGAAAATCTTAATGATATGATGTATACCCTCCGCACGGAATCCATGGCAAAGCTTCCCTCGGGAATGGAAGAGGGGCATAAGGGCCTTTTTGAGCTTTTGGAACAGTTCCGCCGCGAGGATTACGGGAATATGACTGCCGAAGGCTATGAAGAAGCTTCTTCAAAGCTTGCTCTTGCCTGCGAGGGTCTTATGGATGAATCCGGCCTTTACATCATGCTCCAGGACATTATCAATGATTTTTGTGTCATGGTGTTTGCTAAGCCGGAAACGGTCATTGATGTGAAGGAAGAGGAGCTTTACTGCTCCATGGCAGCAGAGATTCTGGAAAAATTCACAAACGAAGATTATTCCCCTGCAAACGAAGACTTTTTTGACAGGCTAACCCAGCTGGAGGGAAGGCAGGAAACTTACTATGAGCGTTATTTAAGGACGGAACTGCCGGAAGAGAGCGATGAACGGAATAAAGACCCGGATTATGTGAAAGCTGTAAATGTAGACAAGCTTTTATCCGGAAGTTCTTTTGTGGAACTAAAAGGACGNNAAAGAGACAGGTAAGGCGGAGGAAACGGCGGTTGTTGACCGTTCCTATCTGGAGAAAACGGCAAAGGAGTACTTTGAGGAGCTTGAAGAGGTATTCTCTGGCGTTTCCAGGCCGGTGGTCCGCGCCATTATGGCTAAGGTTCTGTCAGACCTTCCTGTCTTTTTTAATTCAATTGAGGAAATACAGGCATATATTGAAGGAAGCTTAAAAAGCTGCCTGGATGAAACGGAAAAGGAAACTTGCAAGGAATTATTGGAAGAGCTGATGGATGATGAAAATAAGCTGGTTTGACCGTTTGTACGTAGGCGAGAAAGCGAAGAAGAAACGTTACCGGATCATTCAGGGAATCCGCAGGTTAAAGCCCGGACCTGGGACTTATGTGATTACGCCTGCTGCAAATGGGAATAATATACTTGATATCTATCCGGCAATGTCGCTTTTATGGCCCATTTACCGGGAGGAAGAATTTCTCATTTTAGGCATAGCGTCCGATTATTGGGAAGCGTTAGAGGTGGCCGGAAATATCATTGGTGATATGTACCGGAAAACAGGAGGCTTTGATCTGCCTGCTTTTATAGGGGAAGGAGCCGGTAAGGTGTGAGGTGTTCATGCTTCATATAATTTTGTTTATACTTAAAATCTTAGGGCTGCTGGTGCTTATCGTTTTAGGGCTTATCCTCACTGTGGTTCTGCTGGTCCTTCTGGTCCCGGTCCGGTATCGGGCAGAGGGTTCTTATGACGGAAAGGTGAAGGGAAAGGCCAGGATTACCTGGCTTCTACATATCCTTTCCGTGACAGCCCAGTACGAGGAGGACTTAATTGTGAGGGTCCGGTTTTTTGGCTTCCGCATAGGAAAGCCCAAGAAGATGGATTCAGAGCTTAAGGAAGCTGGAGAGATCATGGTTCAGGCCATGGAAGTAATGGAGCCGGAACCCATAAGAGAAGCACTGGAAGTAAAAGATGAGATCCATGACAGGATCCAGGAAAAACCCGGGAACCTGCCGCCTCCAAAGGAGGAATTAAGGAAATTTACGCCTCCAAAGGAAGATCCAAAAAAGAAAAAAAGATTCGGGGTTATGGAGCTGTTTGCAAGAGTCAAGAATAAGGTTCTTATGACTTTTACAAAACTTAAGTTTTTTTTCATGCGGATCTGTGATACACTGACAACAATAAAAGACAAAAAAGATGAGATTCATGCCTGGATTTCCAATAAGGAAAACCAGAAAACCGTAAAGCTGCTTTTTAGGCAGGGAAAAAAACTGATCCGCCATATCCTTCCCGGCCGAGGGAAGGGAAACATAACCTTTGGCTTTGACGACCCGTATTTAACCGGACAGGTGCTTACCTATGCAAGCGTTATTTATCCGCTCTGTCATAAGCATTTAAACCTGTATCCTGTTTTTGACCGGTCTGTGTTTACTGCGGAAGGAACGTTTCAGGGCAGGATCCGTACGGGAACGATTCTTTTCATTGGATCGCGTATGCTGTTGGATAGGAATTTCAGGCGTTTATTAAAGGGATGGCTTCATAAAGGAGGAATTGCTTAACGTGGCAGAGAATAATTTTACATCTACAGTAGAGTCGCTGTTTAAGGGAATGGATTCTTTTGTAGCGACAAAAACTGTAGTAGGAGATGCGGTAAAGGTAGATGATACGATCATCCTGCCTTTGGTGGATGTGACCTGCGGCATGGCTGCCGGATCCTTTGCAGGAGATGCAAAGCAGAATGGGGCAGGAGGCATGCATGCAAAGATGAGTCCCAGTGCGGTGCTGATCATCCAGAATGGAATAACAAAGCTGGTAAATATCAAGCAGCAGGATGCTGTAACGAAAATTTTGGATATGGTGCCGGATTTTGTCAACAAATTTGCTGGCGGAACAAAAGAGGTTTCTCCGGAAGCCTTAAAAGTGGCGGAGGAGATGGCCGCCGCGGAAGATAAGAAAAAAACGGAAGAATAAGAAAGGGATAAGCCGCATAGGATGTCATATAGCCTGAATGGATTGAGGGATGATATGAGAAGAGTATGCGGACTTATGCTGTTCTGCTTTGGAGCGGGCATGGCAATTCTGCTTTTTATCCCGGCGACTATCGTAACGATCCTGTTTATCATCGGATGTCTGGTACTGGGATATAACCTGTTCTGCTGCTGAGCAAGTAATGCTGTTAAAAATAAATGGGGCCAGCCTTTAAAAAGGGCCGGCCTCATGAAAAAGACAAAAAAATACTCCTGACTGATACCAGCCAGGAGTTTCCTTCGATTAAGCTCTTTCAACTAATCCGGATCTTAAGCAGGAAGTACATACGTACATCTTCTTATTAGCGCCGCCATTAACTTTTACTTTAACGGACTTCACATTTGCTTTCCACATCTTATTAGATCTTCTATGGGAATGGCTCACTGCGTTGCCAAAGTGAGCAGCTTTTTCACAAATTGCACATTTAGCCATGATTGCACCTCCTTAAAAGCGACTTGGACTTTTTATGGTTGAAAAATCCACAACAAATGTATGATAACAGAAAACACATGGATTTGCAAGTGAAAATTAAAAATTTGTTTCTTTTTTTGGAAAAATCATGTATAATCAAAACAGACAGAAAGAACGGAGGTAGAGACTATGAAGGGTTATATTAATAATAAACTGGGCGAAATCCAGGTAAGCCCTGATGTTATCGCTATGTATGCCGGAACGACCGCAGTGGAATGCTTCGGTATCGTCGGTATGGCGGCTGTCAGTATGAAAGACGGACTTGTTAAGCTTTTAAAACGGGAAGGCCTGACTCACGGAATCAATGTGAACATCCAGGACAACCATATCACCATCGATTTCCATGTAATTGTAGCCTATGGGGTCAGCATTTCTGCGGTGGCGGATAACTTGATTGAAAATGTAAAATACAAAGTAGAAGAATTCACAGGTATGACAGTAGATAAGATTAACATCTTTGTCGAAGGCGTAAGAGTGATTGATTAAGGAGGAAACTACCCGTGGGTATGAAGTATATAGACGCCGAAATGCTGCAGAAGGCATTTCTGGCAGGAGCAAAGGGACTGGAAGCAAAGAAAGAATGGATTAATGAACTGAATGTGTTTCCAGTGCCGGATGGAGATACCGGAACCAACATGACCATGACCATCATGGCGGCGGCAAAAGAAGTAGCTGCCATTGAGAATCCTACTATGGAAGCGTTAGCAAAAGCAATTTCCTCCGGTTCTTTAAGAGGAGCGAGAGGAAATTCCGGTGTGATCCTGTCCCAGCTGTTCCGGGGTTTCACAAAAGAGATCGATTCCGTCAATCAGGTGACTGCCACCGTTTTAGCCAATTCCTTTGTTCGGGCAACTGAAACTGCTTATAAAGCAGTAATGAAGCCCAAAGAAGGAACCATTCTTACCGTAGCCAGAGGCATGGCAGAAAAGGCGGCGGAGCTGGTTACAGAGACAGAGGATATTCTTGAGTTTTGCCAGAAGGTGATTGATCACGGTGATTACGTATTGAGCCAGACACCGGAGATGCTTCCGGTTTTAAAGCAGGCTGGAGTTGTGGATTCCGGCGGCCAGGGCCTTATGCAGGTAATGAAGGGGGCCTTTGACTGCCTGTCAGGCAAGGAGGTGGACTTATCTGTAGAGGTTGAAAGGCGGCCGGTTGTTACTGCTGGAGCCTCAGGAGCGGAAATTGCTGACATTGATATCCGGTTCGGTTACTGTACCGAATTTATCATCAATCTGGAAAACCGCTATGATGATAAGAAGGAGCACGAATTCAAGGGATACTTGGAATCCATCGGCGATTCCATTGTGGTTGTTTCAGACGATGATATGGTAAAAGTCCATGTCCACACCAATGATCCGGGACTTGCGATTCAAAAGGCCCTTACTTATGGCTCCTTATCCCGCATGAAGATTGATAATATGAGGGAAGAGCACCAGGAAAAACTGATCAAAGAATCGGAAAAGCTGGCGGCACAGCAAAAAGCTGAGGTCGAAAAAAGGGCGGAACAGAGAAAACCCTATGGCTTTATATCCGTATCTGCCGGTGAAGGTCTTGATGAAATATTCCGGGGGATCGGTGCAGATTATCTGATCCAGGGCGGTCAGACCATGAACCCAAGTACAGAGGATATGTTAAATGCCATTGATAAGGTGAATGCCGGCACCATCTACATTCTGCCAAACAATAAAAACATCATATTGGCTGCCGAGCAGGCTAAAAGCCTGGTAGAGGACAAAAAGGTCATTGTAATCCCTTCAAAAACCATACCCCAGGGCATTACTGCAATCATCAACTTTGCCCCGGATTTATCACCGGAGGATAATGAGAGGATCATGACGGAAGAGATGTCCCGTGTAAAAACCGGACAGATTACCTATGCGGTCCGCAATACCATGATCGATGATATTGAGATCCGCGAAGGGGATATCATGGCACTCGGCGACAATGGAATTCTGGCTGTTGGAAAGGAAATCGAATCCACGGTGCTGGAAGCCCTTGAGTCCATGGTAGAAGAAGAATCTGAATTAGTAACTGTTTATTACGGCAAGGATGTCAGGGAAGAGGATGCAAAAGAGCTTAAGGAAAAAGCGGAAGTATTGTTTTCCCACTGCGAGGTAGAGCTTCATGCAGGCNNAGTAGAATAAAAAAGAGCCAGCGGCATTTTTATACCGGGCAGACGAGGCCTGTCTGCCCGGTTTTGCTATGCAGGAAAAAAGAGAGGAGGGGAACCCGGCTTTGAATTATGAGTCAATTGATTCCTTAAAGGGGATCGGAGAAAAAACAGGAAAATTGTTTCAAAAGGTGGGAGTGATAACCGTTGGAGATCTTCTGGAATATTATCCGAGAGCTTATGACACCTATGAGGAGCCATGTTCTATTGGGGAGCTTAAGCCGGATCAGGTGATGACAGTTGCCGGGATGCTTTTTAAGACTCCGGATGTAAAACGGTACAGCCACATCCAGGTCATCACAACGACTTTAAAGGATATGACGGGAACTCTTTTGCTCACCTGGTACAATATGCCCTACCTTCATTCCACTTTAAAAGCGGGAATGCGCGCTGTTTTCCGTGGCCGGGTGGTGAAGAAAAACGGCCGTCTGACCATGGAACAGCCCGAGATATTTACGGCGGAGGCTTATGAGCAGGTGGTCCATTCCATGCAGCCTGTATACGGACAGACCAAGGGACTGAGCAATAAAACCATTGTCAGGGCTCAAAAGCAGGCCTTAAGCCTCCGTGGCATGGTGCGGGATTATATGCCTAGGGATTTGCGCAAAAAGCACGAACTGGCGGAATATAATTTTGCTATTGAACATATTCATTTTCCGACGGACCGGAATGAACTGCTGTTTGCCAGAAAAAGGCTGGTGTTTGATGAGTTTTTTCTTTTTCTAATGGCGGTCCGGCGTCTAAGAGACAAGAGAGAGGATAAAAAGAGCGCTTATATTTTAAATCTATCCCCCCAGGTGGAGGCTTTAAAGAAAAGTCTTCCCTATTCCTTGACCAATGCCCAGGAAAAGGTTTTATATGAGGTATACGGCGATTTGTCAGGTGGGCAGGTCATGAACCGCCTTATTCAGGGAGACGTGGGCTCCGGTAAGACGATCATCGCTATACTTTCCCTTCTTCAAGCGGCGTATAACGGATACCAGGGGGCCCTTATGGCGCCTACGGAGGTACTGGCAAAGCAGCATCTTGAATCCATGACAGAGCTGTTTGCCATGCATCAGATCGATAAAAAACCCATACTTGTTACGGGCTCCATGACAGCAAAGGAAAAAAGAATTGCTTACGAAAAGATTGCTTCCCATGAGGCGGATATCATTATCGGCACTCATGCCCTTATTCAGGAGAAGGTGGTATACGATAATCTGGCACTGGTGATTACCGATGAACAGCACCGGTTCGGGGTAAGCCAACGGGAAATGCTGGGGAAAAAGGGGGAAGAGCCTCATGTTCTGGTAATGAGCGCCACACCCATCCCGCGGACCCTGGCCATTATCATTTACGGAGATCTGGACATTTCTGTCATTGATGAGCTGCCCGCAAACCGATTACCCATTAAAAACTGTGTTGTGGATACCGGTTACCGGGAGAAGGCTTATGAATTTATCCGGAAAGAGGCAGCAAGCGGCCGCCAGGCCTATGTGATCTGCCCTATGGTAGAAGCAAGCGAAATGATTGAAGCGGAAAATGTAGTGGATTATACGAAAATCTTAAGGGAGGCGCTTCCGGGAATTTCAGTGGAATACCTTCACGGGAAAATGAAGCCGAAAGAAAAAAACGGGATCATGGAAAGATTTGCCTGCGGGGAAATCAAGGTTCTGGTATCCACCACTGTAATCGAGGTAGGAGTAAACGTTCCCAATGCAACGGTTATGATGATTGAAAATGCAGAGCGCTTCGGCCTGGCTCAGCTTCACCAGCTGAGAGGCCGCGTGGGGCGGGGGAAATACCAGTCTTACTGTATTATGGTAGGAACCTCGGACCAGGAGGGGACGAAAGAACGGCTGGATATCTTGACCCAGTCCAATGACGGCTTTTTTATTGCTTCAGAGGATTTAAAGCTTCGGGGACCAGGTGATGTTTTCGGTATCAGGCAGAGCGGAGATCTGGAATTTAAGCTGGGGGATATATTTACGGATGCAAACCTGTTAAAGACCGTTTCAGATGAAGTGAAACGGCTTTTTGAGGAGGATCCGGAGCTTATGAAAGAGGAGCACCAGGAGCTTAATGGCAAGCTGAAAGAGTATCTTGAGAAAAGCTATGATAAGCTTAATTTGTAGTTGAAATTATCTGGATTTATGATTTTTGCAGAAAATATTTGCAATAATCGACGGCAAATGATAAACTTATTTACGTAAAATTATCAAGTCAGGAAACAGGAGGAATGTAATGAGTAGATTAGCTTTAAAAATGGATGCCAAAGATGCCATGAGGGAGGCACTGGTAAGCCCTTATATGGTTACAATAATTTTAGGTGTCATTACGATTGTATTATCTGCTGTGCAGGGATTTCTGGATATATGGCAGGGCATGATAGATAACGCAGGCGCTTATGGGGATATAGGCCAGACTGGTGCGTTTGCGGCCAGCAGCGTTATTTTTGTAATTATTAATATTATTATCAGCACTATTATCCAATTCGGATATCAGTCGTACTGTTTAAAGGTTGCTAACAGGGATAATACTATGTCATACAGTGATTTATTCGGATCCGTAAGGTATTTCTTTAAAGCCCTGGGACTGCTTCTCATGGTGTCCCTGCTTACTTTTTTGTGGGCTTTACTTTTTATCATTCCGGGAATTATAGCTGCTTACCGCTATTCACAGGCTATTTTTGTTCTGGTTGAGGATCCAAGTAAAGGTATCATGCAGTGCATCCGTGAAAGTNNAACATAAGTGGGAATTCTTTGTTCTGGAACTGTCCTTTATTTTATGGCAGCTTTTGGGCCTTGTCACCTGTGGTCTGGCTTTCATTTATGTATATCCCTATATGAAGGTTACTTTTGCTAATTATTATAATGCAGTAAAGCCAAAAACTGTTGTATATGAGGAAGCAACTGTATTTGAGTAAACGATTAAAGGGTTCAATTCTTTTTTAAGAGGTTGGACCCTAATTATTTATAAAGATTTGCTGCTTATACGGCAAATAAGTGGAGGAGCACGGAAGATGAAGTGTGTGTTAATTGGAATTGCCGGAGGAACCGGTTCAGGGAAGTCGACCTTTACCAACCGGTTAAAGGAAGCATTTTGCGACGATATTGCGGTTATTTATCATGATAATTATTATAAAAAGCAGGATGGGATCTCTTTTGAAGAAAGAAAGAAAATGAATTATGACCATCCCGAAGCTTTTGAAACGGAGCTTTTACTGGAGCAGCTTCGGAAACTGCGGGCAGGAGAAGCGGTTGATGGCCCTGTTTATGATTATTCCATGCATAACCGTTCTCAAGATGTGGTGAAGGTAGAGCCTAAAAAGGTTATTTTAGTCGAGGGGATTCTGGTTTTTGCGGACGATCGCTTGAGGAGCATGTTTGATATAAAAATCTTTGTGGAAGCTGATGCCGATGAACGGATCCTTCGCCGTGTGATCCGGGATGTGAAAGAAAGAGGACGGGATATCGAGGGTGTTGTGGAACAGTACTTAACCACAGTTAAGCCTATGCATTATTTGTTTGTGGAGCCTACGAAGCCCATGGCGGATGTTATTATAAACAGCGGCATGAATGAGGTTGCATTCCAGTTGGTGAAAACGAATATTGAAAAGATATTGGAGACTGGTCAAGAGGATTAAAACCGTATTTTCATGAGAATGTTTATGAAGGCTCGATTTTTTTCCTAAAAAATTACATTTTACGAAAAACCTTCTAGTGTATTTCATTCTATTCCAGCCATAATAGGAGTGTAGCACAAAACACACCATGAATTATTAAAAAAAACAAATCATGGTGAATAGATGAGAAGGAGGCATATCATTATGTCAGGTAGATCTAATACTACAAATGTACCAGAAGCAAAAGAAGCAATGGATCGTTTTAAAATGGAAGTTGCCAACGAGATTGGTGTTCCGTTAACAAACGGTTATAACGGAAACTTAACTTCCGCTCAGAATGGTTCCGTAGGCGGTTATATGGTTAAGAAGATGATCGAAGCCCAGGAAAGACAGATGGCAGGTAAATAACCTGTAAAAAACAAAAAAACACCCTTCGAATAAACATTATAACCAGTAAACTTGGATAATAGAAGGGAAACCGGGAGCTGCAGTTTCGTAACTGATATTCAGTTATAGGAGCTGCGGCTCCTATTTTTTGAGGAATTAGTTGTATATCTTCCGGATTCATATTATAATGATTTGGAAAAATAAAGTGAGGAATTATCATGAGAGTGATTGCCGGGAAAGCCAGAAGGCTTGTTTTAAAGACCATAGAGGGGCAGGATACACGGCCCACCACAGATAGAATTAAAGAAACGCTTTTTAATATGATTCAGGGGGACATGCCTGATTGCTGTTTTCTGGATCTATTCTCCGGAAGCGGAGCTATTGGAATCGAGGCGCTGAGCCGGGGAGCCAGACTTGCAGTCATGGTGGAGCAGAGTCCGGGAGCAGCGGAATGCATTCGTGAGAATTTAAAGACCACAAAGCTGGAAGATGGCGTCGCTGTGTTGAACTGTGACGTCACTACAGGACTTAGAAGACTGGAAGGGAAAGGGTATGTGTTTGATTTTGTTTTTATGGACCCTCCCTATAATAATGATTGGGAAAAAAAGGTCTTGCAGTATCTGGCCGCTTCCAGCCTGATTGATGAGGAAACGACCATTATTGTGGAAGCCTCTTTAGAAACCTCTTTTGATTATCTGGAGAATCTGGGATACAGGATTGTAAGGGAAAAGGATTATAAGACGAATAAACATGTGTTTGTTGCAAAGAATTAATATAGGAAATTTCCCGGAAAGCATGGGAAATAAATGGAAAAGGAAGTAATCGTATGAGAAAAGCAGTTTATCCGGGAAGCTTTGATCCGGTGACATTTGGTCATTTGGATATTATTGAGCGTTCTGCCAGGATGTCGGATCATCTGATCATAGGAGTTTTAAATAATAATTCAAAAACGCCGTTGTTTTCTGTAGAAGAACGTGTTAATATGTTAAAGAGCCTTACCAAAGATCTTCCCAATGTGGAGGTGAAATCGTTTGGAGGGTTATTAGTTGATTTTGTACGAGCTAATCAGGCGGATGCAGTTATTCGCGGGCTTCGGGCTGTAACGGATTTTGAATATGAATTGCAGATCGCACAGACAAACAGGGTTATGGCCCCGGAAATTGATACTGTGTTTTTGACGACGAATTTAAAATATTCTTACTTGAGTTCCAGCATTGTGAAGGAGATTGCCGCCTACGGCGGGGGGATAAACACGTTTGTACCTGCATGTGTTGCGGAGCGTGTAATGAAGAAGATGGAAGATAGAATGAAATAAGGGTAAGGAGTGTTCGTATTATGATGAGCAGAATTGAACAGTTAATCGGTGAAATTGAAGAATATATTGACAGCTGCAAGTACCAGCCGCTCTCCAACAGCAAGATCGTGGTCAACCGGGATGAGCTTGAAGAGCTACTGGTAGAACTCCGTCTGCGCATTCCGGATGAAATCAAGCAGTATCAGAAGATTATCAGCAACCGCGATGCCATTATGAATGAAGCCCGCCAGCAGGCGGATTCTATTCTGGTCCAGGCCAATGCTCAGACAAATGAGCTGGTCAATGAGCACGAGATCATGCAGAAAGCATACACCCAGGCCAATGATATCATTGAACAGGCCAACAGCCAGGCCCAGCAGATCGTGGAACAGGCAGTATCTGACGCCAACGGCATCAGGCAAAGTTCCGTTCAGTATACGGATGATATGTTAAAGAGCCTTCAGACCATTATCAGTCATTCCATGGAAGGGGCCCAGGGCCGTTTTGACGCTTTTATGACTTCCATGCAGTCAAGCTATGATATCGTCTCTTCTAACCGCCAGGAGCTGACAGGAGCTGTTATGCCCATGGCAGAAACAGAAGAAAACGAGACAACAGAATAAATAGTATGATGGTAAGGAAGCTGTGAAGTACTTTCCAAGCTACATAGTGCCGGATGGATAATCCGGCATTTTTTATAACACTCTTTGTCTGGAAAATACCGGATAATCCTCCGAATGCGGTTACGGTTCCGATCCACAAGCCGCCGGAGATTCCTGTAAAGGCCTGGGAAACGGCCTTGATTCCTGTGGTGATTTCAACAAATCCCAGGATAACAGCCTTATACTGGGGGAGTTCAATGGGAAGCTTTGTTATGTAGAGGGCCAGGATGGAAAAGAGCATGATATATCCCCCGATTTTCACCATGACTTCGCAGGAATCCATCAGGCTGTCGTCAAAGGACTTGGAAGATTCTCTGGTTACGGGGATGGACAGGGCAGGCCCATTTATGCCATAACAGCTCCGGGCTGCAATGGAAATAGGAATTATTGGCAGGTAGACACAGGCAAGTAGGAGCCAGACCGGTACTGTTGAGGGAAGACCCCCGGCAGCATAGCCTAATAAAAACATAGGGCTTGGATGATTGCAGATGGCTAAAAGGTATCTTCCTTCTTTTTCCGAGATACGTTTATTATCCATGAAATCACTGCAGGTTCTTGCTCCCATGGGATAGCCGCAGAGAAGGCCGGAAATAAGGGTATAGCTTCCTGCATCCGAAAGGCAGAAGAACCGATAGAGGATCCTTCTGACTGGGAAAATAAGGATTCGGATTGCATTTAAGGCCACAATGACATTAGAGCATATCATAAAGGGCAGAAGGGTGGGCACAACCACAGAGCCCCATAAAACAAGTCCGTTTCTTGCTCCTTCAAAGGCAATGGCTGGATAACGGAGCAGCAGAGTTAAGGCAGCAACGGAAAGCAGACGGAAAAAGGATTTTTTCATGTACACCTGAATAGATTGTTTTATACAATTATATGAAATGGCATGACTGATATGATGGTGATTCTTCTTTTCATCCTGATCCTTTCCGTTTTCCAGGTAACTATGATCGATTACCTGTATAATAATCCTACCTTTTATCAGCTTGATGCTTATACCTGGGAAAGCGATGATTTCAGGAGCTTACAGCTTGGAAAAATGGTTGCGGAATGGGATTCTCTTGATTATGATACTTTGACTTCCTTAATGGTGGAGCATCAGTATGATCTGACTGGGGTAACAGACCGTGATACCCATACGGACCGACTTTTAAAGGTAAAGCCGGCGGAGTATAGAAAGCTTCGCCAGGCCTATGAAACCATTTTAACTGATTTAAAGTTTTTTCCGATCCCAACAAACGTCCAATCTGGTTCTCCGGATATAAGCTATCAAAACGGCTGGATGGATACAAGGACCTATGGGGGAGAACGTGGACATGAAGGCTGCGACATCATGGGAACGGAACAGCCCAGAGGGCATTATCCGGTGGTCAGCATGAGCGACGGAGTGATAGAAAAAGTGGGGTGGCTGGAAAAGGGAGGCTGGCGGATCGGGATACGGACTCCAAAGGGAGCCTATCTTTATTATGCCCATCTTTACGGCTACAGCAGACAGTGGAAGGAAGGGGACGAAGTATCGGCAGGGGAGCTGTTAGGGTTTATGGGAGACACCGGCTACAGCCAGGTAGAGGGGACTACCGGCAATTTTCCAGTCCATTTGCATTTGGGGATTTATTTACGGACCGACCATTATGAGGAGATGAGCGTCAATCCATACTGGGTCTTAAAATATCTGGAGAAATACCGGTTGAAATATTCGTATTAGCATATTATCGGAAGCAAAAATCGCTTCCGATAATCGGATGGGCGGGCTAGAAAGCAGTTTGGATAATCGGAAGGATGACCGATAAAGCCGGCCTTTTATCGAAACTTGCCTTGCAAATTTCGAAAAGCTATATTAAGATTGCTTACATAGACATTCGATGAGCCAAAGGCGAATTGAACATCCTAAACATATAGGAGCGACAACGTGAAAGAACGAAAAATCTCGGAAGAATTTTTAAACAGAATGAAAAATTTATTAGGGGAAGAGGAGTATGAGGCATATTTAAGAAGCTTTGATGAGGAACGGCTCTATGGGCTGCGCGTCAATACCCTTAAAATAACCCCGGAAAAATTCACTGAAATGACAACCCTTAAGCTTGAACCCGTTCCCTGGATCCTTAACGGTTTTTACTATGAGGGAGAAGAACGTCCGGCCAAAGATCCTTATTATTACGCCGGGCTTTACTATCTCCAGGAACCCAGTGCCATGACGCCGGCAAGTCTGCTTCCCGTGGTACCGGGAGACAAAGTCTTAGATCTGTGCGCAGCGCCTGGAGGGAAAAGCACGGAGCTGGGGGCAAAGCTGAAAGGCAAAGGCCTTTTGGTATCCAATGACATCAGCAATTCCAGGGCAAAGGCCTTGCTCAAGAACTTAGAATTGTGGGGAATCGAAAATATTTGTGTCACCAGTGAGGAACCAAAGAAATTAAAGGAAACCTTCGGTGAATTTTTTGATAAAATACTGGTAGATGCTCCCTGCTCGGGAGAAGGGATGTTCCGCAAGGATGCAGATATGGTAAAAAGCTATGAGGAACACGGTCCGGAGTATTATGCCGGGATTCAAAGGGAAATCATGGATCAGGCAGTAGACATGCTTGCTCCCGGCGGGCTTCTTTTATACTCCACCTGTACGTTTTCTGCCTGTGAAAATGAAGATATTATCAGCCGGACCCTGGATTGCCATGAGGAGATGGAGTTGATCAAGCTTCCTCTTTTTGAAGGGGCCAGCAGCGGGATCGGCCTCCCCGGCTGTCTCCGCCTTTTTCCCCATAAGATCAGGGGAGAAGGGCATTTTATGGCATTGCTGAAAAAGAAGGACNNCACCTCTGCCTGATGAACTTTCTGATTTCCTTTCCATGGTATCAAAGCCTATGGAGCGCTCCCGTATCCGGATAAAGAATGATGCGGTTTACTATTTGCCCGAACTTTTTCCGGAGAATACCAGTGGTCTGCGCTACTTAAGGACCGGACTTTAGCTGGGTGAGATGAAGAAGGGACGTTTTGATCCGGGACAGGCTTTTGCCATGACCTTAAAGCCGGAAGAGTTCAGACAAGCTATCTCATGGGAAAAGCAGGATGAGAGGGTGATTCGCTATTTAAAAGGGGAAACCATTTTCTTAAAGGAAGGGGAGGAACCAATAAAAGGCTGGTGCCTGGTCTGTGTGGAAGGCTTCCCTCTTGGCTTTGCAAAGGGAGGCGGATCGACATTGAAAAACAAATACTATCCGGGATGGCGGTGGCAATGATGAAGGAATTAAGACTTGATAAATATTTAACGGAGATGGGAGAAGGAACGCGAAGCCATATCAAGGAAATGGCCAGAAAAGGCAGGATTCTGGTAGACGGCATAACGGAGAAAAGGGCGGAGCGCAAAATCGATCCGGAGCAGCATCAGGTATCCGTGGATGGTCGTCCGGTTTCCTATGTCCGGTATGAATACTATATGCTGAACAAGCCTCAGGGCGTGGTATCAGCCACTGAAGATTCCCGTTACGAAACTGTGGTAAGCCTTATCCGGTCACGGAAGCGGGATGACCTTTTCCCGGTGGGACGGTTGGATATAGATACGGAGGGGCTTCTTCTCATCACCAATGACGGAGACCTGGCTCATCAGCTTCTGTCACCGAAAAAGCATGTGGATAAGGTTTATTTCGCCCAGGTTTTAGGAGAGCTTCCGCCTGATGCAAAAGAACGCATAGAGGAAGGACTTGTGCTTTCCGATGGAACTCCCACGCTTCCGGCTCATTTGGAAGTATTAAGGCAGGGAAAAGAAGAAATGCCTTCTGAGATCCGTTTGACAATCCGGGAAGGAAAATTTCATCAGGTGAAGCGGATGTTTGAAACTCTTGGGTGCCGTGTGATATACTTAAAGAGGATGTCTATGGGAATCCTGGTATTAGATGAAGCGTTAATGCCGGGCGAATACCGCCCGCTTTCAGAAGAAGAGATCCGGGAATTAAAAAGTCATGGAAATACTCTTCGGGCATACCTTTAGGCACAAAGTACATGGGCAATAATAAGGAAAGGGAGACAAAAGCAGAGAATGTTAGAGCAAAAGAAAGCAGTGATTTTTGACCTGGATGGTACACTGGTTGATTCCATGTGGATGTGGAAATCCATTGATATAGAATTTCTTGGCAGCAGAGGGCTTGCATGCCCGGAAGATCTGCAAAAGGAGATTGAAGGGATGAGCTTTTCGGAAACCGCTTTTTATTTTAAAGAGCGTTTCAATCTGAAGGAATCCCTTGGGGAGATCAAGGCTGTATGGACGGAAATGTCCATTGAAAAATACAGGAACGAGGTTTTGTTAAAACCGGGAGCAGGCGAGTTTCTTAAATACATTGCCGAAATGGGATTAAAGGCAGGAATCGCCACCAGCAACGGACGGCAGATGGTGGATGCGGTGATTGATTCCTTAAATATCGGGCAATATTTTCAGGTAGTTGCTACCTCCTGTGAAGTAACTTATGGAAAGCCTGCGCCGGATATTTATTTAAAGGTTGCCGGGGAGCTTTCCGTAACTCCGGCCCATTGCCTGGTTTTTGAGGATGTCCCTGCCGGGATTCTGGCAGGAAAGCGGGCAGGAATGACGGTATGCGCCATTGATGATGAATTTTCCAGAGATATGGAAGAAGAAAAACGGCAGATGGCTGACTACTTTATATACGATTATCACCAGATACTGAAAAGAAAGGTCGAAAAATCATGATGCACGATTATCTTCCCATGAACCGGTCTGATATGAATATCAGAGGGTGGAAGCAATGTGACTTTATCTATGTCACCGGAGATGCCTATGTGGACCATCCATCCTTTGGCCATGCCATTATCAGCCGCCTTTTGGAGGCCCATGGCTATAAGGTGGGGATCATATCCCAGCCGGACTGGAGGGATCGGGCCAGCATCCAGGTTTTAGGGGAGCCCCGCCTTNNCATGGGAAAGCGCCCGGACTATGCGGTTGCTGTTTACTGCAACTTAATACGGTCCGCCTATACGAAAACGCCTGTCATTATCGGCGGCATTGAGGCCAGCTTAATGCGTCTGGCTCATTACGATTACTGGTCAGACCGGTTAAAGCATTCCATCCTGATCGATTCCCAGGCGGATCTTATTTCCTATGGGATGGGGGAAAAGTCCATTGTGGAAATTGCAGATGCATTAAACAGCGGGATTGACATCAAGGATATCACCTTTATCGATGGGACAGTCTATAAGACGGACAGCTTAGAATCCGTATATGATGCCCAGATTCTTCCTTCTTACGACAAAATGAAGGCTGATAAACTGGAATATGCAAAAAGCTATTACATTCAGTATAATAATACGGACCCATTTACCGGAAAACGTCTGGTGGAGCCATATAAGGACAATTTATTTGTGGTCCAGAATCCTCCGGCCAAGCCTCTTTCCATGGAGGAGATGGATGAGGTCTATGCTCTACCTTATTTGAGGAATTACCATCCTTCTTATGAGGAGCTTGGGGGAGTTCCTGCCATCAGGGAAATTAAATTCAGCCTGATCAGCAACCGTGGCTGCTTTGGTGCATGCAGCTTTTGCGCCCTTACCTTCCATCAGGGCAGGATCATACAGGCCAGAAGCCATAATTCCCTTCTGGATGAGGCAAAGCTTTTGACAGAAGAGCCGGACTTTAAGGGATATATCCATGACGTAGGAGGACCCACGGCGGATTTTAGGTCCCCGGCCTGTGAAAAACAGATGACAAAGGGAGCCTGCCCCAACCGGCAGTGCCTGTTCCCGGATCCTTGCAGGAATTTAAAAGCGGATCATACGGACTATATTGAATTGCTGAGAAAGTTAAGAAACCTGCCAAAGGTGAAAAAGGTATTCATCCGTTCCGGCATCCGGTTCGATTATGTGCTGGCGGACTCTGGCAAAAAGTTTCTAAAGGAGCTTTGCCAGTACCATGTCAGCGGACAGTTAAAGGTGGCCCCGGAGCATGTGTCGGATAAGGTGCTTTCAAAAATGGGAAAACCCCGGAACCAGGTATACCGCCAGTTCGTAAAGGAATATAACGAAATGAATGGGCGGCTTGGCATGAAACAGTATTTAGTCCCCTATTTAATGTCCTCCCATCCAGGCTCAGGTCTTTCGGAGGCCGTGGAGCTTGCGGAATATTTACGGGATTTAGGATATATGCCTGAGCAGGTCCAGGACTTTTATCCAACTCCTTCTACCATATCCACCTGTATGTATTACACGGGATATGATCCCCGGACCATGGAAAAGGTGTATGTGCCGGTGAATCCTCATGAAAAGGCCATGCAAAGGGCACTGATCCAGTACCGGAATCCGAAAAATTATGAATTGGTTTCTGAGGCATTGAGACTTGCAGGCCGTACCGATTTGATCGGTTATGATAAAAAATGCCTGATCCGTCCGAAAGCAGGCACTCCTGGAGGTTTCTCAGACAATAAAACAGGGAAGAATCTTGGCAGCGGGAATAGAAGAACAGCTTCAGAGACTAGAGACCGCCGGGAACAAAAGAAAAAGACCATAAGAAACGTCCATAAAAAAGCAGGTAAAAAATAAATCCCAAAATGCGTGGGTAAAAATAAAAGAAAAGAAGGAATCAATTATGAAGATTGCCATTGTAACAGGTGCATCTTCCGGCATGGGAAGAGAATTTATCATGCAGATTGCTGACCGTTTTAATGGAATTGGAGAAATATGGGCTATTGCAAGGAGAGAGGAACGGCTGGAGGAGTTGTCCCCTCTTGTTCCGGTTAAGGTCCGGTCCTTTGCCATTGATTTAACGGATGATAGCAGACTGATGAGCTTACAGGAGATCCTGGCGAAAGAAAAGCCGGATGTAAAGTGGTTAATTAATGCGGCAGGCTATGGGAAAATCGGCGACGTGGGTACCGTAAACATAGGGGATGAAATGGGCATGGTGGAATTAAACTGCAAAGCCCTTTGCGCTGTGACCCATATGGTTCTTCCCTATATGTCGGAGAACAGCCGTATCATACAGTTTTCCTCTGCTGCCTCCTTTTTGCCTCAACCTGGATTTGCCATTTATGCGGCTACAAAATCCTTTGTGTTAAGCTACAGCAGGGCGCTGAATGAAGAACTGAAGAAAAAGGGAATCTATGTGACGGCAGTATGCCCGGGACCTGTGAAAACCGAATTTTTTGATATTGCGGAAACCACGGGAAAGATTCCTCTTTACAAGCGGGTGGTCATGGCAGATCCTAAGAAGGTGGTAAGTCTGGCTTTGCGGGACAGCATGATGGGGCGTCCGGTTTCCGTATATGGAACCACCATGAAGACCTTCCGGCTTTTGTGCAAAACAGTGCCTCACACCGCCATCTTTCGTCTTATGAAGGGGTTAATGAAGGCTATATAAAAGAGCAGGCAAAGGAAGAGGAATACAAAAGTGAAACGATGCAGGAAGGGACAGTACGGTTACCGTAATTATCACAGAAGAACAGAACTTGGGAAGGTCCTTGCCGGGGCGGCTCTGATACTCATACAGCTATTGGGCCGGGCTATGGCAGACAGCTCATCCTGGAAAAACATACTGACGGTCACAGCCATTCTTTCCGTACTGCCGGTGGCCAATTGGGCTTCGCCCCTTCTGGCCTCATGGAAGTACAAAACGCTGCCGGAGGAACTATATAAAAAAGCTTCATCCCATGAAGGAAAATGCAGTATGCTTTACGATCTGATTATCACCTCCAGGGATGCAATCCTACCGGTGGATGTGGCTGCGGTTCATCCTACCGGTGTCTATGCTTACTGTACCGCCAAAAAGTTCAATACAGGAAAAGCAGAATGTTTTTTTAAGGACATGTTCCTCGGCAATCAGCTAAAACTGGATGTAAGGCTCATTCTGGATGAAAAGGAATTTATCAATTGCCTTTCCAGCTTGAAACCGGAAGCAGAGTATAAGGATGACGGCAGCGTGGAGCGTGGGATCAAGCTGTTAAAAAGCCTGTCCATGTAATCGGCAGGACAGAAATACCCTTTGGGTATACCTCTATGCCAAAGTTCGTGGCAAGGTTAAGAAAGGACAGAACATGCAGTCTTTGATTGTATCGAAAAATGAAGCAGGGCAGCGTTTGGATAAGCTGCTTTCTAAATATTTGAATCTTGCAGAAAAAAGCTTTCTTTATAAGATGATGAGAAAGAAGAACATCATCTTAAACGGCAGGAAGTGCGAGGGTTCGGAAAAGCTTGTAGAAGGAGACGAGGTCAAGCTTTTTCTTTCTGATGAAACCATCGGAAAATTTTCCCAGGTGAAACTTCAGCAGGTAAAGAAAGTATCTTTAAACATTATATATGAGGATGAGCACATCCTTTTGGTAAACAAGCCGGCAGGTATGCTCTCTCAGAAAGCCAGGGAATCAGATGAATCCCTGGTGGAATACATGATCGATTATCTGGTTTCAAACNNTCCGGCCTTCCGTGTGCAACCGTCTGGACCGGAACACCAGTGGTCTGGTGGTAGGAGGAAAGTCGCTGGCAGGCCTTCAGATCATGTCCGCCTCCTTTAAGGACAGGAGCATTCACAAGTATTACCAGTGCGTGGTAAAGGGACAGATTTCAGACAGACAGGTAATCACTGGCTATTTGACAAAGTCGGAAGCTTCCAATCAGGTGACGGTCCATAAGCAGGAGGTCCCGGGGAGCGCTCCCATTGTGACGGAATATGAGCCGGTTCAGCGGCATGAAGGTTACACCCTCCTTAAGGTTACCCTGATCACAGGACGCACCCATCAGATCCGTGCCCATTTATCCTCTATCGGGCACCCAATCGTAGGAGATTATAAATATGGTGACAGCAGGGTTAATGAGGAAGCAAAAAGACTTTACCATATCAATTCCCAGCTTCTCCATTCTTATCAGGTAACATTCCCTGAGCTGCCGGAGCCTCTTTCCTACTTATCAGGCCGGACCTTTTATGCGCCTTTGCCAAAGACCTTTTCAAAAATATGCAGGGAATGGAGATAGGAGGCGGAGATGGGAACCTGGAATACCAGAGGGTTAAGAGGCTCTGCCCTTGAAGAACTGATTAACCGCAGCAATGAAAGCTATCGGGAAAAAGGATTGGCCTTGATCCAGAAGATACCTACGCCGATCACTCCCATTTCCATTGATAAGGAAAGCCGCCACATCACTCTGGCTTATTTTGACCAGAAAAGCACGGTGGATTATATCGGGGCCGTACAGGGAATACCGGTATGCTTTGATGCAAAGGAATGTTCGGCGGGCACATTTCCCCTTCAGAACATTCACCCTCATCAGGTCGCTTTTATGGAAGAATTTGAAAGTCAGGGAGGCATTGCATTCATTATTTTATCTTATACCCAGAAGGATGAGATTTATTATCTCCCATTTGACCAGCTGAAATGGTTCTGGAAACGGNNGCTTTACCTACGAGGAAGTGGATAAAACCTGGCGGATCACGAGCTACCGGGATATTTTCGTTCACTACCTGGAATTGATCCAGAAAGATTTGGATAGAAGAGATTGACAAGAACCACTTTTTCCCCTATAATTGACTACACGTTATCGAATTATCACTTTACCATAAGAAAGTGACATAAAATGATAAACCGTGAAAATAATTTTCTTCACTGCATTTATGGCGGCTTATCATGGAAATGCGAAGCAGAAGACGGAGGTTATTATGGCAAATAAACTGTTACATACGCCGGATGGAGTCCGGGATATTTATGGAGTGGAGTGTACGAGAAAGGCCGCGGTGCAGGAGAAGATGTTAAAAGTTTTCCATTTAAGCGGATATCAGGACAGTGAAACTCCCACCTTTGAATTTTTTGATATTTTTAATGAATCCCGGGGAAGTGTCAAGGCAAAGGAGATGTTTAAGTTTTTTGACAGGGATAACCACACCTTAGTGCTGCGCCCGGATGAGACGCCTGCCATAGCCAGATGTGCGGCCAAATATTTTCTGGATGAAGACATGCCCATCCGTCTTTGCTATATTGAAAGGACCTTTATCAATAACTCCAGCTATCAGGGCAGACTTAAGGAAGCCAGCCAGACCGGAGTGGAGTTTATTGGAGATGATTCTGCGGATGCGGATGCAGAGATCCTTTCCATGGTGATCAGGGCCTTGAAGGCGTCAGGATTGACGGAATTCCAGGTGGAATTAGGTGAAGTGGATTTTTTCAAAGGGCTGATAGAAGAGGCCGGCATGGACGAGGAAATTGACGAGGCTCTAAGGGAGCTTATTGAAAATAAAAATTATTTTGGTGTAGAAGAACTAGTGATGGCCCAGCCCATTTCAAAGGAGTTAAAGCAGGTGTTTTTAAAGCTTCCGGAACTGTTCGGCTCCCTGGATCAGATCCAGGCGGCCCGGGAACTGACTTCCAATCTAAGAGCGCTGAAGGCGATTGAGCGCCTGGAAGAGGTACACCGGATTCTTGAATATTACGGGCTTTCTGATTACGTTTCTTATGATCTTGGCATGCTGAGCCAGTACCAGTATTATACCGGCATTATTTTTAAGGCTTACACGTATGGAACCGGAGATTACGTGGTCAATGGCGGCAGATATGATNNTTTGGAAAGGATGCTCCTGCCGTGGGGTTCGGAATATCGGTGGATGAGCTTTTACTGGCTCTTTCCAGGCAGAACATCGAGATGAAGGTTGATCTGGTGAATACCATGATCCTTTATGAGAAAGATGCCAGGGAAAATGCCATCCGCCTTTCCGGTCATTTCCGAGGTTCCGGTATGGCGGTCCAGCTCCAACTGAAAGACCCGGCCCGTTCCCTTGAGGACTATCAGGCTTACGCAAGGCGCAGGGATCTAAATAATCTGCTGTATTTAGACCACAGCGGGTTTTCCGTAAAGGTCATGAACCTTATTCTGGACCGCTCAGATGAGATACCGCTGTCGGAATATTTAAAATAAATGGGGGAACTTATGAGATATCTGACTTTTGCCCTGGCAAAGGGGCGGCTTGCGAAACAGTCACTTGAAATGTTTGAAAAAATCGGGATCACCTGCGAAGAGATGAAGGACAAGGATTCCCGGAAGCTGATCTTCACCAATGAGGAACTGGGCGTGCGTTTCTTTCTTGCAAAGGCCAGTGATGTGCCTACCTATGTGGAGTATGGAGCGGCTGATCTTGGCATAGTGGGAAAGGACACCATTCTGGAAGAAGGAAGAAAGCTCTATGAGGTCATGAACCTGGGGATAGGAAATTGCAGAATGTGTGTTTGCGGCCCTCCATCGGCGGGTGAGCTTTTAAAACATCATGAAAGGATCCGTGTAGCCACCAAATATCCGGCCATTGCCAAGGACTATTTTTACAATAAAAAGCACCAGACAGTTGAAATCATAAAGCTTAACGGCTCCATTGAGCTGGCGCCGATTGTAGGGCTCTCCGAGGTCATAGTGGACATAGTGGAAACGGGTGCCACCCTTAAGGAAAACGGGCTTACGGTATTGGAGGAAATTTGTCCCTTATCCGCCCGTATGGTGGTCAATCAGGTAAGTATGAAACGTGAGAATGACAGGATCACAAAGCTGATCCGTGATCTGCGTACCTTGCTGCAGGAGGAAAACTGATGAGAATAGTAAAGCTTAACGAAACTTCCAGACAAAATATTCTTTCTGATCTGTTAAAAAGAGATCCTAATAATTATGACGCATATGCCGACACGGTTCAGGAAATCGTGGATACGGTTAAACGGGATGGAGATAAGGCGGTATTTGCCTATACAAGGGAATTTGATAAGGCGGAAATAAAGGCCGAAAACTTTAAGGTGACTGGGCAGGAGATTGAAGAAGCCATGAAGGAAGTGGATCCGGAGCTTATGGAGATCCTTCAAAAATCCATGAAAAATATCCGGCAGTTTCACGAAAAGCAAAGGCAGTACAGCTGGTTTGACAGCAAACCGGATGGCACCATCCTTGGCCAGAAGATCACATCCTTAGAAAGCGTGGGCGTTTATGTTCCGGGCGGAAAGGCTGCTTATCCGTCTTCGGTCCTGATGAACATCATTCCGGCAGAAGTGGCAGGTGTGAAACGCATTGCCATGGTGACTCCGCCGGGAAAGGATGGAAAGATCAATCCAGTCACCCTGACAGCAGCCCATTTGGCGGGAGTTACAGAGGTTTATAAGGTGGGCGGAGCACAGGCCGTAGCGGCTCTTGCCTTTGGAACGGAATCCATCCCAAAGGTCAACAAGATTGTAGGGCCCGGGAATATTTTTGTGGCTTTGGCAAAAAAGGCGGTTTACGGACATGTGAGCATTGACAGCATTGCAGGACCAAGCGAGATCCTGGTGCTTGCAGATGAGAGCGCCAATCCCCGTTTTGTGGCGGCGGATTTGCTGTCCCAGGCAGAACACGATGAGCTGGCTTCTGCTATTTTAGTAACCACCAGCATGGAGGTTGCTGAGCGGGTGTCAGAGGAAATAGAAACCTTTACCAGAGAACTGCCACGCAGGGAGATCATTGAAAAATCCCTGGATAATTACGGCTACATTCTTGTGGCAGAGACCATGAAGGAAGCCATCCAGACAGTCAATGAGATTGCTCCGGAGCATTTGGAGATTATTACCAAAAATCCATTTGAAGATATGACCAGAATTCACAATGCAGGCGCAATCTTTATTGGAGAATACAGCTCTGAGCCCTTGGGAGATTATTTTGCCGGACCCAACCATGTACTTCCTACCAATGGCACGGCTAAATTTTTCTCAGCCTTAAGTGTGGATGATTTTATAAAGAAATCAAGCATTATATATTACTCAAAGGAAGCTTTGGAAGAGATCCATAAGGATATTGAAGCTTTTGCCGAGGCAGAGCATTTAACCGCCCATGCCAATTCTGTGAAAGTGAGATTTCCACGAAAGCAATGAGCAGTGCGAAATGGGACAGGGAAAGTTTTTCGTTGTGCTTGCACATAAGAAAAACTTTCCATGACCCATTTCATAGGGCGAAAGCCCGTGAGCTCNNCAGATATCCGGCTGAACCTTGATTTAGACGGCAGTGGAAAGGCTGACATCCATACGGGGATTGGATTTTTTGATCACATGTTAAACAGCTTTGCCCGTCATGGTTTTTTTGACTTAACCCTGTCGGTAAAAGGAGATCTTGAGGTGGATACCCACCATACGGTTGAAGACACAGGCATTGTCCTGGGAACTGCCATCAAGCAGTCTCTTGGTGATAAAAAGTCCATCAAGCGCTACGGCAGCATAATCCTCCCCATGGATGAAACTCTGATTCTTTGTGCTGTTGACCTATCCGGCAGACCATATTTAGGCTACGATGTTTTGCTTACCGGTGAACGGGTGGGGGATTTTGAAACAGAAATGCTGAAGGAATTTTTCTACGCTGTTTCTTATGCTTCTGAAATGAACCTGCATATCAGAAAACTGGCAGGAGAGAATAACCACCATGTGATCGAGGGAACCTTCAAAGCATTTGCAAAGGCCTTGGATGAGGCAACATCCCCTGATCCAAGAATCACAGGGGTACTGTCTACAAAGGGAACATTATAAAGGAGAATCCATATGCAGCTTTATCCAGCAATTGACTTAAAAGACGGGCAATGCGTCCGTTTAAAACAGGGAGAATTTAAGGAGATCACCGTTTATTCCCACAAGCCGGAGGAGGTAGCTGCACTCTGGCAGTCCCAGGGAGCCACGTTTCTTCATCTTGTGGATTTAGACGGGGCTTTGGCCGGCCGTTCTGTGAATGATAAGGTGATCAAAAAAATAGCGGATACCGTTTCCATACCAATCGAGATTGGCGGCGGCATCCGAAGCGAAGAGGCAATTGAATCCATGCTTTCCCTGGGAGTAGCCAGGGTGATCATCGGGACAAAAGCCGTCGAGAATCCGGAATTTATCCGGGACATGGTGAAAAAGTTCGGGCAGGATCGGATCGTGGCAGGCGTTGATGCAAAGGATGGAATGGTGGCGGTGGAAGGCTGGGAAAAGATCAGCGAAATTTCTACATCAGAGCTTTGCGGCAGGATGAAGGAATACGGCGTCCGCCATATCGTTTACACCGACATATCCAGGGACGGGATGCTGACGGGCCCAAATGTGGAGTATACGAAAAAGCTGACGGAAGAAACCGGAATGGATATCATTGCCTCCGGCGGAATGTCTTCCATGGAAGATTTAAGGCAGCTTTTCCATGCAGGTGTCCGTGGTGCGATCATCGGAAAAGCGTTGTATGAAAAACGGATCGATTTAAAAGAAGCCATTGAAGCCTTTGAAAAGCAGGATCATCAGGGAGGATATCNNGGAATCCGGGAGGGGAAGGCAGTCAGGCTTGATGACCAAAAGACGTGCTATGGGAATAATCTTTTGACACTGGCCTGTTTTTACGGAGACAGCGGGGCTGATGAGCTTTTTCTGTATGATCTGTCTGAGACAGAGGAAGATCATGAAGGGACAATCGGCCTTATGAAGGAGATTGCAAGGCTGTCTGATATTCCAGTGATTTTAGGGGGAAGAGTCAGGCGGCTGGAGGATGTGAAGAAATACCTATACGCAGGCGCAAAGGCAGCGTTTCTAGATGTAAGCCTGGATGAAAATGTGGATTTGATGAAGGAGGCGGTGGACCGGTTCGGAGATGATAAGATTTATGCTTATCTTCCGGACTGTTCGTATTTGGAACGGANNCGGCTGTGGGGAAGATGCGGAGCTCTTTGCCTATGCTCTTGGAGTGGAGAACGTGGAAGGTCTTGTGGGAAGCTTTGATGTGGAAGTAAGCTGTATGGATTTGAAGCAGGATCTTAAAGCCCTGGGAATCGGAGTAGATACGTTTGAAAGCCAGATAAGCTTTGACCAGTTTAAACTGAATAATGATGGGCTGATTCCTGTGATCGCCCAGGATTACAGGACAGGAGAAGTGCTCATGCTGGCCTATATGAACGAAGAGGCCTTTAAGGAAACCCTTAAAACCGGCTGCATGACCTATTACAGCAGAAGCCGCAGAAGCCTTTGGCGGAAGGGGGAAACCTCCGGCCACTATCAGTATGTGAAGTCTCTGGCCCTGGATTGTGACAATGATACGCTGTTAGCGAAAGTGAACCAGATCGGAGCTGCCTGCCATACAGGAGCTAGAAGCTGTTTTTATCAGAGTCTGGTAAAAAAGGAGTATCAGGAGAGCAATCCTTTAAAAGTGTTTGAAGAGGTATTTAAAGTAATTCTTGACAGAAAGACGAATCCAAAGGAAGGTTCCTATACTAATTACCTGTTTGACAAAGGCCTTGATAAGATATTAAAAAAGCTGGGAGAAGAGTCAACGGAAATTGTCATAGCGGCCAAAAATCCAAATCCGGAGGAAGTAAAATACGAAATATCAGATTTTCTTTATCATATGATGGTGCTGATGGCTTATAAAGGCATATCCTGGGAAGATATTACCAGGGAACTGTCCAACCGCTGAACTTAATAAAAACGCTGGAAAGGATGCTCACTTTTCCAGCGTTTTTTGTGTACATAGAGCCATGGACAGCCTGGTTGTTCCATGATATAATAAAAAAATGGAAATTATGGGAGGCTATGGTATGAAAGAACAGATGACAAGTAGGATGAAACGGATGATACGGATTTACCACTGGGTGATACCGGTTGTTTTCCTGTATATCACTGCCGTTTCTTTTTTGGGGGCAGGAATGGGAATGAAGCTTTTGGGAAATACGAAACCTGCTGCGGAACCGACGGAGTTTCATGTCTATGACGGAGCAGATATTTACAGCAGTTTAAATGCCCAGATGATGACCCAGGAATTTGCATCGGATTTTAAAGAAACTAATCATTATTACTTTGCTTATGATGAAAACCTTTTACCATATATTGTAGAGCTCCATGGAGACCTGGCTGAGGAATATTTAAAGATCCAATCCTATTTGTACGATGAATCAGAGGAAGCGCCGGAGCCGGTGACATTTTACGGCATATCATCGCCCATTGAGGATGATATCCGGGAATATGCCATGGAAAGCTACAATGACATGTGGGGAGAGGAACTTGTAACGGAGGATAATTTTTCGGATTATTTCGGAGAATACTATTTAGATACCACCAGAAAACCGGTCTCCAATGCTTCTGGAACGGTTTCGCTCTTTTTTTCGTATGGATTTATGGCTGCCCTGGCAGGAACCCTGATTTTGGCAGGGAATTTAAACAGCCGAAAATTTAAGAGAAGCCGGTCTACGTTAAAGGCATGGCCGGGAGAAAAGCTGCTTGTATTAGACAGACAGCTTAATGATCCCCTTACCTCTTCCTATGAAAAGGAACAGCTTTATTTGACAAATGATTATATCATCACCAATGCAGAGGGATTTGATATCATCTCATATGTGGATATTGAGCGGATTTACGATACTTCTCCTGTAACAGGAAAAAGGCTTATGGTTGAAACAAAGGATCAACAACACCATACCCTTGCTATGGAAAAGGGAGGAAGACAAAAGAACAAGGTAGCGTTCCAGGAACTCACCAGCCAGGTAAAGAGGAAAATTGCAGATAAAAAAGTGGAATTGCCGGAAGATTATCTGATTGGTAAATATCACATGGGTCTTGAAAATACGGATCCTGAAGCAGTCCTTCAAGTATCCGCCGCTCTGGAGGAGAAGCCGTCCAATCCGCTTTTGGGTGTGATCGGTGCGCTGTTTGCCTCTCTTTTGGGAGTTGGGCTGTGGGTCCTCATCGGTCAGGTGGGATTTGTTGCCGGAATTGCCGGATTTGTTATGTTGAAACTAGCCTTAAGCGGCTACCAGAAGCTTGGAGGCTCATTGGACAAAAAGGGAGCCGTCATCTGCCTCATCATAACAGCCGGAATGATTGCCGGGGCCAATCTTTTGGATTATGCAGTATCCATGACAAGGGCATACTTCCAATATGAAGCCAGTTTTGAAACTTTGGTTTATGTTTTCTCAAATTTTGGAAAACTGATGTCTGATACGGATATGTGGAGAGGATTTTTCATTGACCTTGCCATAGGATACGGCTTGTCCGTATGGTCCGCGGCAAGCGCTATTAAAGCCATTTTAACTATGAAAAATAAATTTTAGAAAAAGAGGCGATTTTATTATGTCACAAGTATTAGATAATTTTTTAAAGTATATATCCTTTGACACCCAGTCTAAGGAGGATATGGAGGCAGTTCCCAGTACGGAAAAGCAGCGGGTATTGGCTATGGAACTGGCATCCCAGCTTAAGGCTATGAAAGCGGAGAATGTGATGGTGGATGAGCACAGCTACGTGTATGCCACCATACCTGCTACTACAGATAAGGCTGTCCCGGTACTTGGCTTTATTGCCCACATGGACACAGCTCCTGCATATTCCGGGGCAGGAGTAAAGCCGCAGATCGTAAAAAATTATGACGGTGGCGATATTCAGATGAATAAGGAAACCGGTCTGGTCATGAAAACCAGTGATTTTCCGGATCTTTTAAAATACAAGGGACAGGATATCATTACAACAGACGGCACAACCCTGCTTGGGGCGGATGACAAGGCCGGAGTTGCTGAAATCATGGCTATGGCGGAGTATCTATTATCACACCCGGAGATACCTCATGGAACAATCCGCATTGGCTTTACACCGGATGAAGAGGTTGGAAGAGGAGCAGATTTCTTTGATGTAAAAGGCTTTGGAGCAGATGTGGCTTATACCGTTGACGGCGGCGGATTAGGGGAATTGGAATATGAGAATTTCAATGCGGCTTCTGCAAGAATCATTGTCCATGGCTCCAGCATACATCCGGGGTCTTCCAAAGGAAGAATGAGGAACGCCCTGCTGATGGCTATGGAGTTTCACAACATGCTTCCATCCGCTGAGAATCCCATGTACACAGAAGGATATGAGGGGTTTTACCATTTGGATTCCATGTTCGGAACGGTGGAGGAAGCCCGTTTGGATTATATTATCCGGGATCACAGCAAAGAGAGATTTGAAGAGAAAAAGGCATTTATGGAGCGGGTGGCGGAATATCTCAACAAACGCTATCCGGCAGGGACCATAGAGCTTACACTTAAAGACAGTTACTATAACATGAAGGAAAAAATCCAGCCCCATATGTACCTGATCGACGTAGCAAAGGCTTCTATGGAGGATATCGGAATAGAGCCTATGGTAACGCCTATCCGCGGAGGTACGGATGGTGCCCGTTTGTCCTATGAGGGCCTTCCCTGTCCGAACCTGTGCACAGGAGGCTATAACTTCCACGGTAAGTTCGAATTTATCCCGATTCAGTCCATGGAAAAAGTGGTAGAGCTTCTTCTAAAAATCGTGGAGAAATTTACGGAAAGAGAATAAAGAGGCAAATGGCATCCTGATGGCGACAATCTGAGAAACACAAGTGGAATATGAAGGAAGAATCAATGGTGGGAGCCTAGTTTACCCGGCTCCTGCCATTTTTGATGTTATGAACATGGAGAACTGTTTCGTTAGGCATGCAGAGGCCGCGAGTTTTTGTAAACATCTATTCTAACGGTCCTTCTACCAACCGCTTATCTAATCCTTGCTGGATTTCCATATCATAGGAATCAATAAAATATCCTCTAACTAAGTCTGCATGATTCCCGAACCAAGGATCTACCACTATTTTAATAGAAACATCCGTGGCTTCTTGCATAAACCTATCAAATTCTGCATCATTCTTCACAGTGACTACACAATAATCGCCGCCTAGATCGTATCCCATTTTTTCTTTCCAATTATTAAGATACTTTTGCAAGTCTAATGGACTTGATAGCATAAAAATGTAGCCGTCCAATACAGCAATAGAATCTTTGACCGTCAAATAAACTAATGGAGTATAGTAATCTCCCTCTACATCAAACAATTCATGTATGGTGGAAGTGAAAGGAACACATTCAAAGGAGAGGCATTGCCTAAATTCTTCACCAACCTCTAGTTTATCTACCAAACTAGAATAATTACCATATGCGTTTGAAAAGCTTGTATATCCAAATGGATCTTCCGTCAATTGATTTAATAATAAGTTATGTAAGTCGACCTGTGATTCTATATACGCATGAGCACCTCTTACGACATAGCCGCGTTGAGTCACATAGGTATTATCACCATTTTCCAAGTTGGCTTTTATACAGTATCGGCCCTTCATTGCCGGTTGTATATCATTATTCCATAGAATGTGACTGTTATGAATTCCCATAGCTTTGAGTTGCTCTAATAGCCGCTGACCCTTTGCCTTTGACCAGAATGCATAATCAAAAGATTTTAGATAGGAGTATCCATCAAAAACTGGTCCCTTAACTAGTCCCAAGACTCTATCAACAGGCCGGGTACATTCAACATGTGCGCAGCCTATTTTTAAAGACTCTGCAACATTGTCGATTTCTAACATGTAGCTTTCTTTCCCGGCAATTGGTTCTTCACAATGAATACAATATAAATTTGTTTCTTTGGTCAACTGCTCCGTAACCCATTTCTTATGTAACTGTGCTTCTGGAAAATGATCTTCCTGGCCGTCGCCATGTCCTAACATGCTGATGATAGATGTACCCTCTGGCCTACAGGTTTCTAAATATCGTTCCATACCAGTAATTGAAGAACATCGATGAATGACTTCAACTTCTATTTCGCCAGGCATTATTAAGCGATTGTCCGGATAAAATTGTGATATCTGTTTTTTTCCGGTTTCATCGAATCTGTATAGTTGAAGAAGCATCAACGAGTCTTCGCTGAATTGCTGTAAATTATCAGAATCTTTTTTTATAAATTCAAGTAATTGATGGGACCGCCCTAGCACAACGTCGTATCCAATTTGGGCTTCACCATCTAAGGCGGGAGTGAAGAATTTTTCTTTCTTTTTTAGCATTGCAGAGCAACTATATTTGNNTGTCCTGAATATAAGACCGTGTTGCTATACTCCGGTTAGTAGCGAAGTCAAGTGAATCTACAATTAGTGAGCGCCACAAAAAGTCGTATTGTTTCGAATTAAAAGAAGCTAACAACATTTTGCAGGCCATTTCTCCGCTTAGCCCATCCTCTATATCAAATACAACGATATAGATACGCTCGCAAAGACACAATAGCGTGGGTAAATCAATTTCAGCGTCTATATGATTTTTATATGCCAAACGAATTGAAGAAAAAAAAGTATTTAAAATATCATTATCAGATTTGTTGAGACATAGGTTTTCAATTTTCCGATTTCTCCGAACGTTGTTGAGAAGCCTGCGAAGCCTATTATTAATAGTCCCGGAACTATCTGACGATACGGCTAAATAATACTTTCCTTTGTTAATGCCGGTTAGATACTCTCCCACAAACTGAAAGGCGACTTTATAAAATTGGCTATCCGGCCTATCACTAAGTGATAACGAACGTTTAGCCTGAATGTAATAGATGTCGCCCAAATTGTTTTCCAACACTAAGTCGTCTATTTCATCGTTGCTTTCAAAACGTATTGACTCGATATTTCCATTACTCCCTGGTAACCAAGAATCCAAGTAGGAATCTGTTAGCATAAGAGCTAAAAATTGAGCAGCTATCCGCTGTTGATAATTGATTCCAGCATTGGTAGGCTGAAGTGCCATTGTAATCCCTCCATTTTTCCTGTTATCTATTTTTTATTATACTCAATTTGTTATCTTATCACAAGAAATAATATGATTATCAAAACCAATTTCCATTATGCTATGCATGTAAAGATCCTGTTTACTTTCATAAATACAGCTTGCTGGCCACCTGCAGACCGTTAACAGGATTGTATTCTAACAAGCTCAATAATTACATTTCGATCAAGCGGTGCTCCGGGACTCCGGACCAAGTTCGAGGTATTGACGAAGACCCTTAAAAAGCACCACCTTAATTTTGCATAGTAGTATAAATTTCAGTGCAATGCTACCTGCGATATTCCATACACCATTTAATACAATACAAAACTGTGGATATAACAAGTAATATTGTCAGTAGTAATACGCTAACAAAATATATACTGATATTTTCATGCGTAAACAGTGAGAAAAATCGAACTCCCCCAATTATTGCTATGATGATAATCAAACCACCAACCAATATTTTATATGATGTTTTCGCCGCTTCGGATACAATTACTTTTTCTCGTTCGTCTGAAAATGACAATTCGGAATTATCTTTTTTGTTCCATTTAAGTTTTTTTCCAATGGTATAATAAACAACTGGATATATAATCAGGTAAATAATCAATAGTATGGGATAGATTGAAATAGTCCCGCTAAATCCGGTGTTTTCAACCTGGTAAATTTCTGAAAAAGGAAATAAAAAAGCCAGGCCAAACAGTAGAAATAATATTGTGTTACCAACACTTATAAATATAGTTTTTTTCATTAGATGTCCTCCTTCTTAAATATTTGTTCAATAGGTGTTTCTAGTACCTCAGATATCCGCATAGCCAAAAGCAGAGAAGGCACATAACTGCCTTTTTCCAAAGAAATGATTGTTTGTCTAGTAACACCAACGAGTTCAGCCAGTTTTCCCTGCGATATATCTTTTTGTACTCGTAGTTCTTTTACGGTATTAGATAGTGTTTCCATAGTTGCCTCCTTTCAGTTATAGTATAGTTGATTTTACATGTAAAGTCAACTATACATATGTAAATTATAAAAAGAGGTACCTTTAGGCAGCCCTTCATAAGACAGTAAAAAAACTTAAACTGTTTATTGGTGGCGCCAAGTAAAATGACCGAAAACAAGGTATCGTTTGATTGAAACGATACCTTGTTTTACTTTGTAGAGAAATTAGAAGATGGGGTACATACAGGACTCCGGGCCAAGTTGGCCCGAAGTTGAACATGGAATGAGCGACAGCGAATGACGCAACATTAGCCGGGGTTGGGGTGCCAATCCTAACAAGCAATTTTCGAGTTTTCCCGTAGTGGAAAATCTCGTAAATGTGCAAGTGTCTATACACTTGCCCTGCTTGCCGTTTAGAGGAAAGCCTGAAAACGGCTGATTGCAAGGATGCTTTTAAGATGTTCCAATATTGAAAACAGTAGAGTGAAAAAGAAATATATGATATAATAAAAAAGCTGTTACCTGTGAAATTTTACTTTGAAAAGCGAGGGGGAAACAATTTGATTATCAAAAATGACAAGCAATTCAATTTGTTTCCCTCGCATGTGGGGTTGAGAAAATATATTCTATATTACAACATCGTATTTCCAGCGAGTGATACGTTCATGGCACACTATACGCTTATGCCTAATGCTTGCGGAACATTGTCGCTTGCCTTCGATGGAACCGCTGTAATTGCTGAACTATGGGGAGCATCCCTAACACCTGTTTTGCTAGGGATGGAACCAAATAGTTACCATGTCCTATTGCTTATCCAACTTTCGCCCTATGGTTTGTATCAAATCACACGTCAAAGCCAAGCGGAGTTTGCAGGCAAGCGCCTTTCGCTTGCAGACATCGACAACGAGCTTTTTAATTCGTTGTATCAAGCCTTTTTAATGTCAAAAACCGCAATAGAGTTGGTAAATACTTGTGAAAAAATATTATATAGGCGCATGGAAAAGCCCCTTATTTCGGACGCTTTGTTATTAGCCACCACAGTGATTTCTGATAGCCATGGACAAGTACAAGTGAAAGAAGTCGCCCGGCAATCTAGTTATAGCGAGCGACAACTAAACCGCTTGTTTCTTACACAAATCGGAATGAATATTAAGAACTATGCACGCTTAACTCGTTTTAACTATGTGTTAAAGCACATTCAAAAATCGCCTTGCTTTTTTGCAGCATTGTCGCAACAAGCCGGATATTTCGACCAAGCCCATTTTGATAAAGATTTCAAGGCTATTAGTGGTGTTACCCCTCAAAAATATTTGAAAACTATGTCGGATTTTTACTATGACGGAACGGAAATATACAATACAATATCCTCAGAGGAGGAATGAAAAATGAAATATCAAGGTTGTCTTTTAGCGGTTAGGGATATATCCGCTTCTAAGGACTTTTATGAAAAAGTGCTTCATCAAAACGTTGTAATGGATATTGGCGTACATGTAACCTTTGAGGGTTTTTCTCTGCAACAAGGATATGCCGAACTCATTGGGGTAGCAATTAAGAGTGTGAAAGAACAGTCACACAACTTTCAAGTCTATTTTGAAGTGGAAGATTTAGACAAAGTGTACGCCGAAATGAAAAGCATATCCAGCTTGCAATGGGTACATGAAATCAAGGAATATCCATGGGGGCAGCGTGACCTTCGAGTATATGACCCGGACAAACATATTGTGGAGATTGCAGAGGATATGAATACGGTTATCAAACGCTTTTTTAGTCAGAGCATGACGTCAGAAGAAGTTGCTAAGCGCACTATGTTCCCCGTCGAAGTCGTGAAACAGTATGCGTCGTGCTTTGATATATGACACATGGCGGCTTTGGTAAATTAAAGCCGCATGTTTGTGCCAAAAAAACCAGAACAATAAGGAGAGTGCCTATGAACTGGGAGCCCTGGACAGGTTGTTACAAAATAAGTGATGGCTGCACAAATTGTTATTTTTACGGGCCACATGCGAAACGCTACGGTCAAAATACAATACAAAAAACAGATAAATTTGATTGGCCTATAAGGAAAACTGCAAAAGGCGAATACAACATTAAAGGAAATAAAATTCTTGCGACCTGTTTTGCTACTGACTTTTTTCTTCCCGAAGCGGATGAATGGCGCAAAGAAGTTTGGGCTATCATCAAGAAAAGAACAGACATAGAATTTTTGATTTTGACAAAGCGAATTGACCGTTTCCTTGTATCACTTCCATCAGATTGGGGCGCAGGATATGACAATGTGAATATTGGATGTACTGTCGAAAATCAAGAATTAACAGATTATAGACTTCCATTATTCTTATCCTATCCGATAAAGCGGCGTTTTATAGCCTGCTCCCCACTTTTAGAAGCGATAGATTTAACACCGTATCTTCATGGAGTAGACCATGTTACAGTTGGCGGTGAAACGGGACGAGAAGCTCGTGAATGTGATTATGATTGGGTACTTAATATCCGCGAACAATGCGTAAAAGCAAATGTAACATTTTGGTTCAAAAATACAGGCTCACTTTTTAAACATAATGGCATAGTGGAAAAAATAAATCCATTTAAGCAAACCAGTATGGCGAAAGAGCTTGATATAAATATTTTAGATGGAAAAAGATTGTTNNAGGTGATGGCATAGTAAAACATATGAAGATATCTGCGTAAACCCTTTCGCGAGTAGGTTTTGGAAAGCGTGGACAAGCTCATCTACTGTGATCATTGAACGCATAAAACTTTCTCCTTATAATCTATTGTTGTTCCGTAAATCTCCACCATGCAACTGTTCCGACAAACCCTGTTATTCCTGCCTCCAGACCAAGTTTTCGTATAATACGAGTGATACATTGTCTGTCGGGAAGCATCTGCATACGGCGGGCAATGTCCAGGTTTTCTTCAACGGTAAGCCCCGGATAATAGCTCGCTTCCTCCAAAAAACCAACATTTCCCCACAATCCGTAACTTCCGAAGTCAACCTTACTCCCCAGTAAATAAACGCTGCCGGAGGTGGGTTTTAACAGCGACAGCATCATATGGATTGTAGTGGATTTCCCGGCTCCATTCAGGCCAACAAATCCGAATATTTCACCTTTGTTTACCTTCAATGAAACATTGTTGACGGCATGATACTCGTCAAATGTCTTTGTGAGGTCATCCAGTTGTATCACAGCACCATTGCGGTTACTTTTTTCCATTAAACATACTCCTTTTTGATTTTTTGTTAGTTAAGAACAAAGTTGGAATGAGCAATACCAGGCAAAGGACTAAGGCTAACTTGAAACCATTGTGGTAAGCAGTGGTCATAAGAGGAATCGTTGGTGCGCTACCTTGGATTGAAATGCTAACAACCGTTGCAAGCACTGCTGAACCAAACGCACCGCCAATATTTTGCATGAGCCTGGTTCCGACACTGGCTTGCGCGATTTCTTGTTTGACCATACCGGTGTATGCATCAGTCATCATTGGAATGGTGACGCCGCCGATACCCATACCGCGAACAAATAAGACAACACTCACAACAATGAGTGAAGATGCCTCATTGAAGAAAACAAATGGAATCGTACCGACGACGGCGAGTGCCAGACTTACCAANNCACCCAATTTATCAGTTAGCCTGCCAATCAATGGGCGGGCAACCAGCATACCGACACCTTGCGGAATCAATAATAATCCGGCACTCAAAACCGAGAAGCCCTTAATGTTTTGGAAAAACAAAGGTAATAATAACATTGGACCGTTGGTGGCAATCCCTGCAAGGAACAAGCCAACCATGACGGCACTGAAATTTTTCGACTTAAACAAGCGCAATGGGAGAATTGCTTGTTCCTTTTTAATAGCTGCGTAAATCATGTATATGACTAAAATTGCAACCCCGGCAACAACAAAACCAATCGTCGTGCTGTTGTTAAATGTGGCACTTTTCGCCGCTTTCGTAATCCCATAAATCAAGGAAGATGAAGCGGCGCCCAATAAAATGATACCAATGAAGTCGAATTTGGCTTTCATGTTAGCCGGCGTGAAATCAGGCAGTTTCAAAATCATCAAAGTGATGGCAAGAATACCAATTGGAATGTTGACAAAGAAAATGTAACGCCATGATAAGAATTGGACAATCACAGCACCAATAACCGGGCCGAGGATTGGACCCAAGACCGTCGGGATACCAATGGTTGACATCAGACGTCCCATTCTATCCCTTCCGGCGACTTCAACACACAAAGTAGTCACCAATGTCACAATAAAACCGGAGCTGAAACCTTGAATAACCCGAAAAACAATCAATGAATGGATATTCCAACTAAGTCCCGAAGCAATTGAAGCAGCTAAGAATAATATATTTGCGCCAATCATTAACCATTTACCATTGAAACGTTGAACCATCCAACCAATAAGCGGCACTGAAATTGCCATAGCTAACACATAACCTGTAATTACCCATTGAATTAAATCAAGTCCGATACTGAAATCATTACTCAAATGCTTGATGGCAATGTTAACCATTGTTGAATCAAGTAGCGGCATAACTGCTCCAAGCACTAAAATCCAAGCAATGTTCATGATGCTCTTTGGAATCGGCTCAAGTTTTGCAGCTTTTTCACTCTTACTCATCATAAATAAATCCTCCTCATTACGTGCGGCGTTTTTGATCATAGTATTTTTACTTTACAAAACGCCATTCTTTATTTATTATAATGTATAAACTATCACGCAACGTTCGAGTCAAGTGTTTTTTGAAAAACCGAAAGATTTTTATAAGGAGGAAACGTCAATGAAAAGTGTAAATGAAGTGAGTAAGCTCTCCNNAAAGCCGCCGCACCTTGCAATATTATGATGAAATCGGATTGCTACCGCCCAGCGCGGTGAAAGAATCAGGCTACCGCCAATATGATGACGAGAACTTACGCCGCTTATGGAGCATTCTATTTTATAAAGAGCTTGGAATTTCCCTTGACGAAATTCAGTTGCTGCTTGACAATCCAAATGAAATAGAAAAAGAGATAATGCGGCAGCATAAACAAGCTCTTTTAGAAAAACAATCTCAATTACAAAAAATGTTGGTGTCAGTTGACCGAATATTGAATGACGATTTTGATGTTTCAATGCTAAGAGATTTTGATAAAATTAGAATTGAAACAATGAAAAAGACATATGCAGACGAAATTCGGGTGTTAATGGAAAGCAATTTTTTTCTACCGGCAGTGAAAAGCGGCATATTCCCGGGTCGTGCATCCCTTGTAAAAAGCGCCTCGAATATAATGAACGTGGATTTTGGTGAGCTCATTTCTCTTTGCGGGGAAGTTTTTGAGAAATTTCGTAACGCCATGAAGGATGGCCCGGACAGCTTGGTGGCAAAAGAGGCAGTCAATGCTTATATGGAATTTATAAATAAATTGATTCCCTGTGATGATAAGGCTATTCGTAAAATCGGACAGGCGTATTTGCTTCATAAAGAAGAATTGGACAAAAAGTCACCGGGACTTGCAGAGTTCGTATATGAAGCTATTTTGTATATATATCACTAACCAATCGGCAAGTCCAATCTATTCTATTCGCTTTGAGGAATTGTCCGCTGATTATGAAGCAGAACAGACCAACATGCAAAGTAAGCTGTACACAGACTTGACTGAACTGCCCCCAACAATCTTGAATGACATGATTTGTAAGGTCTTTGTGAAAGCACCGGATAAATCTCCCGGTTGTCTTTTATGGTTGGAAATATCTTGTCATAAAATGTATCTTTACAATTGATTCCATATTCTATATACTTAGGGTAAATGTTCGACTTGCCGCAGCTATTATAACCTAATAGTAAGGAGAACAAAAATGAGTAAAAATAAACCCAATATCATTTTTATATTATCGGATGATCAGGGCGCCTGGGCTATGGGCTGTGCCGGGAATCAGGAGATTCTTACGCCCAACCTGGACAGGCTGGCAGCAGAGGGAGTCCGTTTTGACAACTTCTTCTGTGCTTCCCCTGTTTGTTCCCCAGCCAGAGCTTCTCTTTTAACCGGAAGAATTCCATCACAGCATGGGATACATGACTGGCTCCGGGATGATAATAAAGAACAGGAGGATATAGAATATCTGTCAGGCCAGACCGCTTATACCGATGTGTTGGCACGGGAAGGTTATGTATGTGGTCTGTCCGGAAAATGGCACGTTGGCAGGAGTTCTGTTTCTCAAAAGAGTTTTACACACTGGTTTGCGCACAAATCTGGCGGAGGCCCATATTATAATGCTCCTTTTTATAAAGAAGGACAACTTATCTATGAATCCGGTTATGTCACTGATGTGATAACCGATGATGCCATATCTTTTATGAAAGAGTATGCAGGCAAGCAATCTTTTTATCTTCATGTGGGCTATACAGCACCTCATTCCCCATGGATAAACAACCATCCAAAAGAATACACAAAAATTTACGAGGACTGTTCCTTTTTATCATGCCCTATGGAGGAAAAGCATCCTGATAGTATTTATTTAACAGAAGAAGTTATAAAGGATTTAAAGGCCAATCAGACGGGATATTATGCGGCAGTCACCGCTATGGATCAGAATATTGGCCGTATTCTTGATGAACTTGATCGTCTGGGTATCAGGGAAGAGACTCTGGTGCTGTTTTCCAGTGATAATGGATTCAGCTGCGGTCATCATGGTTTCTGGGGAAAAGGGAATGGTACCTTTCCTATCAATATGTATGAATCCTCAGTTAAGGTTCCTTTTATAGCCAGTCAGCCAGGCATCATCCCTCAGGGAAAGGTAGACTCTTCTCTGGTTTCCGCTTATGATTTTATGCCTACACTGCTGGAATATGCCGGAGCAGAGGACAGATTTACAGATCATCTTCCAGGCAGAAGCTTTCTTCCTGCAATGATGGGAGAGCTGTTTATTCAGTCAGAATCCATTGTTGTATTGGATGAATATGGGCCGAACCGAATGATACGGGGAACCAGATATAAGTTTATTAAACGTTACCCTTACGGACCTAATGAACTCTATGATTTAGAGAAAGATCCGGGAGAGAGGCACAATCTTCTTTTATCTGATGACAGGGAAGCGGCAGAAATAAGAAATAAACTGAATTATGAATTGGAACAGTGGTTTTTAAAATATGTAGATCCGGAGATTGATGGTGCGAAAGAAGCTGTATACGGTTCCGGGCAGATCAATCTGGCAGGAGTCTGGAGTGAGGGGAAAACGTCTCATAGCTGTGATGATTATATTAAAGAAAAAATGCAGAAAACCCATTTTAAAGACGAAAAAGGAAAGGAATAAAATGAAAAAGGGATTTAGAACCCTTAAGGCACAGCTGCGTCTGGGATATGGGCTTACCTTTGCCTTGATTTCCCTTCTTTTTGTTGTGTTTTTATTCTTAGGGATCAAAAGCCTTATGGTGGATCAGATCGGACAGAGCAGACTCGATGTATTAAAACAGATCTCAGAACGATCCAATACCATAAAAAGCAATACAATTACCATATCCAATCTCTATCGTTATGATGAGCATATGAGAAGCTACCTATCTGAAGAAAATGATCAGTTATTGGAAAATAGACAGAATACCATTCATTATCTTAATGAGTTAAAAAAGACCTATGACCAGGTTTTTCATGATATAGGTCTAAACTATGATGTGATCATTCTGGGCAATAATGGTTTTCAGTACTCATCAAGGGGAAATGGGAATTATGACTTTCAGGGATTAGAAAGCCAGTTATGGTACAGGCAAAGCTATGATTCTGAGGATGATATGGTATTTATCAGCAGTTTTCAGGAAAAGTTTGATAGCTCAGGAACTGAAAATCCTTATGTATTCGGTGCATTTCGTCAGGTCATGGATCTGGAGGGCAATATACTCGGCACGATTCTGGTTAATATAGATGAAAAGTATCTGGAGGGTTTATATAGTTCTGTAGAAGAAAACAGCAATTTTTATATTTTTGATAAAAAAGGAAATATTGTATCCAGCAGGGACAAGGCTTTGCTTGGCAAAAACTTTATTGGAGTTAAAAACTTCAGACAGTTTTATGGGATAAATCAGTACAATATGATCAGGAAACTGGGGCAGGATTATCTGCTGTCCAATTACTATGATCCTGAGACAGGTTGGACAATTGTAGAAGAGATGCCTTGTTCTGTGATTTTTAAGCCTCTTCATCAGGCCATTGCCNNTCTGTATTTTTGCGGGAGCAGGAGCTGCTTATTACTTATCTGGCAGGATATCAAAGCCTATCCAGAAGCTGTGCAGTCTGATGGATCAGGTGCGGCAGGGTGATTTTGATGTGATCAGTGACATTAAAGGCTATGAAGAAGTCAATCAATTGAAAGATAGCTTTAATGAGATGGCAAAAGAGATTAAAAAACTGATGGAAAGTGTAAAGCAAAAAGAAATAAAAAAGCGGAAATCAGAGCTGGATTTTCTCAGAGCCCAGATTAATCCCCATTTTCTTTATAATACCCTGTTTTCTATTCAGTGCATGATTGAACTGGGGAATAACAAGCAGGCGGTTTTAATGATGTCAGCTTTTATAGACTTACTAAAGAGGACCTTGTCAGTAGATACGGATTTCATTCTGTTGGAAGAGGAGTTTGAGAATACAAATAAATACCTGGTGCTTCAGCAGATCCGCTATGGCGATAAAGTGCATTTTGAATGTGAAATAGAGGAAAAGACAAAGGGATGCCTTGTGCCTTCTCTTATTATTCAGCCAATAGTGGAAAATGCTATATTTCATGGACTTAATGCAAAGGAAGAGCCGGGGCTGATTGTGGTCGAGTCTGCAATATCCAGTGACTGCCTTCTGATTACCATTTCCGACGATGGAGTTGGTCAGAGTAAAGAGGAACTTATGCAGCTGAGAAATCAGCTGGAGGACAGAGAGTACCATACCGGGGGCTCCATTGGCATCTTAAATGTGTTAAATCGAATCAGAATCAATTTTGGAGATTCTTATGGGCTTATTGTGGAAAGCGAATCAGGAATCGGGACAACGGTTACTTTAAAGCTTCCTGTTATAAGGAGAGAGCATTTTAGTGAAGAGGATTTAGCATGAAAATACTGATTGTAGATGATGAAAGAATGATTTGTGAGTGGCTGCAGTTTTGTATTCAGAGCTATCCGGGCTGTGAGCTGGCAGGCTGTGCGCATAACGGAGAGCAGGCTCTGTCAATTTTTATAGAAAAAGGGGCTGATATCGTATTCACAGATATAAAAATGCCTCTCATGGGAGGTTTAGAGCTTTTAAAGGAGATTAAAAAGCTGAATCCCAGAACGATCGTCATATTGCTGACTGCTTTTGCAGATTTCGATCTGGTGCGGGAAGCCATTCGCCAGGGTGGTGACGATTATTTGCTGAAAACAGAGATGAATCAACAGTCTTTTCAGGAGATGCTTTCTAAGCTGGAACTGCAAATAAAAAGAACGGGTTCAAAAGAAGTTCGCGGAGAAACGGAGAGTACAGGGCAGCAGCACTCCATAATTAGTGATATTTTAAGAAAAGACGGCCCATTGGAAGAGGATGATATCAGGCAGCTGAGAGAGTGTAATATCAGATGGAGAGATGGAGGACTGTTTTCCATAGCTGTCTGGAAACAGGATTTAATGAAAGATTTTGTTCTGCCTCAGAACGCCTATGTCCGCCATGTGGCTAGCTTTGAGTATGACAGATATACCTATGTGATTATTGGTAATCTGGCAAGGGATTTAACAGAGCTTAAGAAGAATCTGATTTTGTATGAGTATGCTTCTGCAATTGTTTCAAATAACAGCTGTATGGCAGGAGTCAGCACCATAACGGAACATTTAAGCAGTGTATCCGATGCCATTGTTCAGGCAGTTTATGGTTTGGGACAGGGATATTATGAAGGGAAAATAAAGGTTTGGCAGGCTAAGACCAACGGAAGTGAAATCAGGAAAAAGGAATCAAAGTGGGAGTCTGTTTTCCGAAAGAAAAGACGGGAATTGTATGATGTGCAAAGCGACAAATTTTATGGAAAAACGGAAGAAACCATGGAAGAAGCCAGGAAAGATACAGGGGTTCCTATCAGTGGTTTTACTGCCTTTTGCTGTGATGCAATGGAAATGGCATATATGCGGTTTGCAGAAGAGGATGCACAGCTGATGCATCATATGCTTTTAGAAGAAAAAAGCCGGGTCTATAGAGCCACAGACTATGCAGAATCCCGGTGCAGAGTTTTAGAGTTTATCAAAAATGTGTTAGCATATCAGGATGTAGACGAAAGAAGATTGTCCAAAGGGGTAGCCGTAGCCGTTGATTATGTGAGAAAGCATTACAGTGAAGCCATCAGCCTGGAAATGGTTTCCCAGAAGGTCCATCTAAATCCTGAGTATTTATCCAGAATCTTTAAGGAAGAGGTGGGCTGTACTTATAGTGCCTTTATCTCGGAGATAAGGCTTAAGAAAGCCGCCTATCTGCTGTCTCACACAACAGAACGTGTTCAGAAGATTGGAGAATCAGTAGGATATCCTAATGTAAGTTATTTTTCCACAACCTTTAAAAAACGTTATGGGGTCAATCCCTATGAATACAGAAGAGGGGAGTAAAAAATTATGAGAGTATTGATGGTTATGTTTGATTCTTTAAATAGAAATATGCTGGAATCCTATGGAGGAAGATTTGTAAAAACTCCTAATTTTAACAGACTGGCAGAACATTCGGTTACTTTTGATAATTGTTATGCCGGCAGTCTTCCCTGTATGCCTGCGCGGCGGGAACTGCACACTGGGAGATATAATTTTCTCCATCGAAGCTGGGGACCATTAGAGCCTTTTGATGATTCTATGACTGAGCTGTTAAATCACAATGGCATTCATACCCATATTGCTACAGATCATTACCATTATTTTGAAGATGGCGGAGCAACCTACCATACCAGATACAGAACATGGGAAGGATTCCGGGGACAGGAGGGAGATGCATGGAAAGGTGTTGCAGGAGAGAAGAAATCTCCAAAGGAATATAAAAACCGGTGTGATGGAATTGCTGACAGCTGGGAGCACAACTGGGTTCCCCAGGATTTTGTTAACAGATCCTATTTAGATACAGAAGAGAAGCAGCCCCAGAGTAAAACGTTTGAAGCTGGAAAAGAATTTATCAGTACCAACCACAATGCAGACCAGTGGTTTTTGCAGATAGAAACCTTTGATCCCCATGAGCCGTTTTTTACTCATGATAAGTTTAAAAAACTGTTTCCCCATACTTACAATGGAGCTGTTTATGACTGGCCGGATTACAGAAAACTTAATGAGAGTGATACACCAGAGGAAATTCTTCATTTGAGGTCAGAATATGGAGCTCTGTTGTCTATGTGTGATGAAAAGCTGGGCGAGATCCTGAATCTGATGGATGAGTACGATATGTGGAAGGATACAATGCTCATTGTTAATACAGACCATGGGTTCCTTCTGTCTGAACATGGGCAATGGGCCAAATGTCACTGTCCGTTTTATAATGAAGTGGCCAGGATTCCTTTATTCATATGGGACCCGGTCACTGGAATAAGGGGGAAAAGGGTAAAAAGTCTGGTGCAGACCATTGATCTGCCTGCAACCATATTGAAACAATTTGGGCTGGAACTTCCAAAAGATATGGAGGGCGTTCCCCTTCAGTCTGTAATTCAGGAAGATAAAGCCATACGGGAAGCTGCTCTCTTCGGGATCTATGGAGGCCAGATAAACTGTACAGACGGACGCTATGTTTATATGAGAAGTCCTGTAAATTATGAGACAAAGATTTATCAGTATACTTTGATGCCCACTCGCCATGGAGGACGCAGAGCTTTTATAAAAGAGGAAGAATTAAAGCAGATGACTTTGTCAGATGGATTTTCATTTACAAAGGAACTGCCTGTTATGCAGATTCCCTATGGAAGAGAAGCCGGGCAAAATACATATCCTACGATGTTGTTTGATTTAGAAAAAGATCCGAATCAGGAATCGCCCATTGAGGATGAAGCAGCAGAAAAAAGAATGATCCATTTAATGAGAAAACGTATGAAGGAAAACCAGTGTCCTTCGGAGATGCTGGAACGATACGGATTCTAAGAAGAGGGGATGATATTGTATGACCGCCAGCCGTTAACTGAGCGGTCATCTTTTTGTGTAATAGAAATTCCTCACAAATGAATGGAAAGGTGCAACCGCCGCAGGAGGAGAATTCCACAACAACAGAATTCTGTCATAATAACAAAACAAATGTCAGAATTAGAAAAGACAACAATTTCATTTCAGCAAAATCCATCCGAAAAACAAAAGAAAAATAAAATAATAAAAAAACAGAGGAACAATGGCTATTATATAATCATAATACAAGAGGAAAATACGAAAGAAAAAAAGAGTTGGTTGCGGCAAGTCGAATGAATTCGTATTTCCATTTGTAAACAGGATAGGTGAGAATGCTACAAACTTATTATACGAGGAGGATATAATATGAGAAAAAGCAAAAGAGTAATGAAGATTGCAGCAGTGGTTATGGCACTTACCATGGCACTGACAGCTTGTGGAAAGGGAGGCGGAAATGCTTCTGTTCAATCAGAAGGAAGCGGAGGGAATTCAAGTACAGAGGCAGCAGGAGATTTACCTGTGTTAAGAGTTGCTATGATGCCTTTTATCACCAGTCTGCCCACAGAGTATATTAAGAAGAATAAGCTGGATGAAAAAGCTGGTTTTAAAATGGAAACAGTTATGTTTGCTACGGGTGCACCGATGAATGAAGCATTGGCAGCAGATTTATGGGATGTTGGGGCAATGGGTGCAGCAGCAGTGACAGGTGTCGCCAATTATGACATGATGATTATAGGAGAAGTTCTGGAGTCTACCGACGGTCTGGGGGTATTTGTAAAGCCTGATTCTGCTATTGCAAGTGCTAAGGGTTACAATCCTTCTTACCCCAATGTACTTGGCAGTCCTGAGACTGTAAAGGGAGCCACAATTCTCCTGCCTATAGGAACAGCACAGCATTTTACCACATTAAAATGGCTGGAGAAGCTGGGGCTTGGAATTACAGATGTAAATATTGTTAATATGGATACCGCCCAGGCTTATCAGGCTCTACAGGCAAATCAGTGTGATGCGGTAGCCCTTAACGTTCCCACATTTTTTGAAGCAGTGGATGACGGTATGGTTCAGGTAGGCAATCTGGCTGATCTTGGAACAAGATATGTAGATATGGTAGTTGCTAACAGAAAAGCAGTGGAAGGAAAACCGGAACTGGTTCAGAAATACATGAACTGTATTATGGAGGCCTGTAAGGCGCTGAATGAAGATACTGATATGGCAGCAGATCTGATGGTAGAATTTTTAAAAGAAGCAGGTGCAGAGACTACAAGAGAAAGCTGTGTCAGTGATTTAGGCAGAGTTCAGTTTATTACTGCAGAAGACTGGAGCAATCGTGAACTGGGCAGCTTTGCCAGAGAGCTTGGAGAATTTTATATAAGCCTTGGTCAGCTGGAGCCTGAGCTCATAGATAAGTTTGACAAAAATATTGATCCGGAATTCGTTAAAAACAATTAGGAGGAATGGAAATGAAGAAGGAGAAAGCAAAATATAAATACTGGCTGATGTCAGTATGCTCTGTTCTTACTGTGCTCTTTATCTGGGAGCTGGTAACGGATATTTTGAACCTGCTCTCTCCCATGATGCTTCCCAGTCCGGCAAAGGTACTGAATACATTTCTATATAAATTAACAGGAGGGGTCAATCCGGATGGAGCGACCCTTCTCCAGCATATAGGAGCCAGTATGAAAATTGCACTGGGAGGTTATACCGTTGGAGTAGTCATTGGTGTGCCTCTGGGGATTGCCATGGCATGGAGCAGGAAATTTGAGCTGTTTGCCAAGCCATTGTTTGATGTAATACGACCGATTCCCGCGCTTGCCTGGATTCCTTTGATGATTCTGTGGCTGGGAATTGGTTACTGGTCAAAGGTTGGAATTATATTTTTTGCTGCTTTTATCAGTGCTACCATCAACGCCTATGCAGGAATCAAGAGAACCAGCCGGGTTCACCTATGGGTTGCAAGTACCTTTGGTGCTTCTAATAAGCAGATGTTATTTAAAGTGGCTATTCCTACTGCACTTCCAATGATTTTTACAGGATTAAGACTTGCACTGGGGTCCTCCTGGGTTGCTCTGGTAGCGGCAGAGCTTCTGGCAGCAACAAGAGGTCTGGGTTATATGATTCAGGTAGCAAGAATGCTGGGACGGCCAGATGTGATTTTAGTAGGAATGATCACAATAGGAGTGATTGGTTTTTTGTTATCCTATATACTGGAAAAATTGCAGAATAAGTTCGTAAAGGGAGGGAAATAGCCATGGCAGCCAGATTGTTCAGAAAAAACATTGAAGTTTTTATGACTGTGATTGCCTTTGGATCTCTGCTGCTTTTGTGGGAACTGGTAGCCAGGTTTACAAATGCCAGGATGTTTCTCCCTCCTGCCTCAGAGATAATCATTAAATTCTTCGAAAGCTTTACTGTCCCCATTGGCAGGCACACCATGATGGTACACATTGGTGTCAGTCTGTACAGAGTGGGTGTTGCCTTCTTTTTCGCAACGCTGACCGGGATTACTTTGGGAGTTTCAATGGGGTATTCCAAGTCTGTAGAAGCAATTGTAAAGCCCATATTTGAATTTATCCGTCCGATACCGCCTTTGGCCTGGATTCCTATGTCAATACTGTGGTTTGGGCTTGGAGATCAGAGTAAGTTCTTTATTATTTTTCTGGGGTGTTTTTGTTTTATTACAGTGAATACATACGATGGTACGAAAAATGTAGATCCTGTTTTACTGGGAGCAGCCAGAATGTTAGGCGCATCAGAGCGTCAGGTGTTCTTTCGTGTTGTTCTTCCTTCCTCGGTTCCTTATATTTTCGCAGGTCTTCAGATTGCGATTACAGCAGGCTGGTCTGCTGTGGTAGGAGCTGAAATGGTACGTTCCGATGAAGGTGTCGGCTGGTTAATCGTTATGGGAATGACCAATGGAAATACCGTTCAGATTATGGTCGGAATGCTGGCAATCGGCCTTGTTGGATATATTCTNNGGAATCAACAGCAGGGACTTTAACAGGAGTGCTTCAGTGCAGTCACGTCTCCAAGGAGTTTGACAGCTTTGACGGCACAGGCAAGAACTTGGTATTAAAGGACATTGACTTTTCTGTTAAGGAAAATGAATTTCTGGTGTTGTTTGGACCGGGACAGTGCGGAAAAACCACTTTGCTTAACATTTTGGCAGGTTTAGAGCCGGCCACTTCCGGAGATGTGTTGGATCATGGAAAAAGAGTGACTGCCCCTGCTCCAAAACGAGGAGTTGTTTATCAGAAAACAGCATTATTTCCATGGCTTACAGTCATGGGAAATGTGGAATTTGGGCCCAAGGTCCGTGGATTTAAGAAAGAGGAGACAAAAAAGATTGCAGATCATTATATTGAACTGGTAGGTTTAAAAGGGTTTGAAAAAAGTTATCCATCCCAGTTGTCAGGCGGAATGAGACAAAGAGTCGGAATTGCCAGAGCTTACAGCAATAATCCTGATATTATGCTGATGGATGAACCTTTCGGCCATTTAGATGCCCAGACCAGATATATGATGGAGGAAGAGCTTCAGAGAATCTGGCAGAAAGAAAAGAGAACGGTAATCTTCGTTACCAATAACATTGAGGAAGCGTTGTTTCTGGCAGACCGGATCATACTGATGACCAACTGTCCTTCTGCCATTAAGAAAGAATATAAAATTGATCTGCCCCATCCCAGAAGTTATGTTGACTCTGAATTCCTACGTTTACGGCAGGAGATAACTGAAAATATGGACAAATCGCTGTAAAGGAGGAGTTTATGGAAGATAAAAGAGAAACAAAAGTAAAGGTAATGAATCTGACAAAACAGTTCGATCAGCTTCTTGTTCTGGATGATATATCCTTTGACGTGAAAAAAGGAGAATTTCTTTGTATTGTAGGGCCTACAGGCTGTGGCAAGACTACATTTTTAAACAGCCTTACCAAGCTTTATCAGCCCACAAAAGGGGAGATATTAATTAACAATGAGCCTGTAGATTTAAAAAAGCACAGCATTGCATATATTTTTCAGGAATATTCTACGATGCCATGGCTGACGGTAGAGGAAAATATCCGGTTTGGCCTGGACATTAAGCATACTCCAAAAGAATCGGCGGATCAGAAGGTGGAGGAGTATTTAGAGGTGGTAGGACTGACGAAATACCGTAAATACTATCCTGATCAGCTTTCCGCAAGTATGCTCCAGCGGGTAGTCATCGCCAGAGCATTTGCTACTGAGCCTGAGCTATTGTTAATGGATGAACCCTATGGGCAGCTGGATATTGAACTGCGGTTTAAGCTGGAGGATGAGCTGTTAAGTCTGTGGAAACGAAACGGAACAACTGTTATTTTCATTACCCACAATATCGAAGAGGCAGTCTATTTAGGGGAAAGAATTCTTGTTCTTACAAATAAGCCTACAACGATAAAAACAGAGATCAAAAATGATCTGCCAAGGCCAAGGGATATTGCTTCTAAGGACTTTGTAGAATTACGAAATAAAGTAACGGATTTAATTAAATGGTGGTAGGCTTTATTTAGCGATCACACACATTAAAAGCAGCAGCTCCATAAGCGTTCTCTAAGGGAATGCCAGGACTGCTGCTTTTAACCTTGCTGCAAGTATTAATATGTAAAACCGCCGAATCATCTTCGACGGTTTTTATATATTTATCCATTACTATGCAAGCAAGATTACATGAGCCCAATTTTGCACAATGAGGAAATTGATAATTGTACACAACGGTTGTGGATATGGGAATAGCCCAATGGTATAATTTGCACATAATAAATTGCTTTGATTATTACCGGTAGAAGATAAGCATAAAAGGAGGTTACCTTTGAAAAAGGATATGTTATTTCGGGATTTGGTCCAGCTGGACTGGGAAGCGGCGGATCAGACCGAAGTGTTTGAACGAATGGCAGACATTCTGTTTAAAAAAGGATTTGTAAAAGATACCTATCTGGAGTCACTAAAGGCAAGGGAGGAAAGCTATCCCACAGCACTTCCCATTAAGCCCTATCCGGTTGCCATCCCTCATACGGATATCAGCCAGATCAACCGGCCGTTTATTGCTCCTATACGTCTGAAAGAAGCTGTTGAGTGGAGGGAAATGGCAAACAATGATGAAGTCCATCCGGTCAGGTTTATTTTTATGCTGGGATTTTTAAAATCAGATGAGCACATAGACCTGCTTCAGATATTGGTGGAGAATTTTCAGAATGAGGAATTGATGGAGCGTTTGAACAATGCCAGGACAGCAGAGGAATACTTTGAACTGGTCTGCGGCATCAATGGTATGGATTCGTAAGGAACTGTATGAAAATCAGAGGAGGGTTTTAATCATGGGAATCAGAGTTATTGTAGCGTGCGGAAGCGGTGTGGCTACTTCACAGACAGTAGCAAGCAAGGTAAACCGCATGTTAAAAGAAAAAAAGGTGGATGCTTTGGTGGAGGCAGTGGATTTAAAGTCTGTTGACCGTTATATGGACGGCAGTGCTGCCTATATCACCATTGTAAAAAATGCCAAGGAATATCCGATCCCAGTGATCAATGGGATCGCTTTTCTCACAGGCATGGGGAAAGACCAGGAATTTGATAAACTGCTGAAAGCAATTGAAGACTACAAAAAGAAGAATCTTTAAATTAAGAATCTGAAAAAATAAGGAGGTAAATGAGAATGCAGATGTTAGCGAATACTGTTAATTTCTTTCTGGGGCTTGGGGCGGCTGTATTTGTACCGGTTATCATTATCATCGCCGGATTAATTGTTAAGATGAAAGTAAAAGACGCTGTTTCATCAGGCATTACCCTTGGCGTGGCTTTTTCGGGAATGAGCATGCTGATCAACTATATGACCGGAGTAATCACGCCTGCAGCAACTGCCATGTTAGAATTCTCCGGCATTGATCTTCCCATTACTGATGGGGGCTGGACCACAATGTCCACGATTTCCTGGTCATGGCCGTATGCATTTTTGATGTTTCCCCTTGTAATCGTGATCAACATTATCATGCTGGCCATGAATAAGACGGATACTTTTAATGCGGATTTATGGAATGTATGGGGGAAGATCTTTACGGCAGTTGCAGTATACTACATAACCGGTAATGTGATCGCGGCATTTATCGTTGCGGCAGTCCAGGTGGTTTTTGAACTGAAATCCGCTGATTTCCATCAGCACCGCATCGGAAAGCTTTCCGGTATTCCGGGAGTTACCTGTACCCATAAGATGGTTTTTCTTGCAGCGCCTATGTATATTGTGGACTGTATCCTACGGAAGGTACCCGTGCTGAATAAATCATTCAATGCGGAGGATTTAAAAGATAAGCTTGGGATTTTTGCGGAAAATCATATTTTGGGATTTCTTTTGGGAATTATTTTCGGAGCTTTGGCAAGATACAATTTAGCGGGGATATTAACCCTTGGTGTGCAGTGTGCCACTGCCCTCACCTTGTTCCCGGTGATCTCAAAATATTTCATGCAGGCTTTGGAGCCGATCTCCAACGCGGTTTCGGAATTTATGCAGAGTAAATTTGCAGACAGAGAGATGTTTGTAGGTTTAGACTGGCCGTTTTTAGGCGGAGCCAATGAAATATGGCTGGCTGTTATCTGGACGGTACCTGTGACCCTACTTATGTCCTTTGTGCTTCCAGGCAATAAGATATTGCCCTTTGCCGGCATCATTAATATTGCCATCGCAGTGCCTGCATACCTGGTGAGCAGGGGGAATATCCTTCGTATGCTGATTCAGTGCACTATTTTTACACCGGTATTTTTGTGGGTGGGAACTGCCTTTGCCCCCTTTATGACAGAGCTGGCAAATACCACAAAGGCTGTGGAGCTTGCGCCCGGGCAGATGATTTCAAACTCAAGCATTGACGGTCCTATATTTACTTATGCATTTTCCCACGCAGTAAAGGCGCTGCAGGGTGATTTCCTTCCATTAATTATTCTGATACTGTGGGTCGTGTGTTTTGTACTCTATTCAAGAAGTCTGATTCAGGAGAAGAAGGAAGATCTGGCAAAAGAAAGAGCCTAAGGCGAAAGAAAAAGTCTTTCAACTTTGAGTTTATGAACCAACTGGATATGCAGATATATCCGCTTGATTCATTAGGANNAGCTGGAGTATGGGATTGCTAGAATTAATGAATATCTGGAGGAACAGCAGCTGCCGATTCTGGAACGGGTAAACAATGGAAGGATTCTCATCCCCAATGAGGTCATAGAACAGCTGGATTTCACACGGCTGGAACAGGAAAATCAGGACGTCTGGCTGACTAAGGAAGAGCGGGGGGATATCATACAGCTGATGCTGCTTACAAAGCAGCAGGAACTGTCGCTGCAGCATTTTATTGCTGAGTTAAAGGCCAGTAAAAATACGGTGCTCTCAGATTTAAAGCGTTTAAAGGATGAAATGCCTGATTCAAACATTCAGCTGACTTACAGCAGGGAAAAGGGCTACCGGCTGGAAGGCCGGGAATACGATTTAAGGCAGCGGCTGTTCCTTGTATTGCGTAATATTCTGTCAGGTCGGGGGCAGCAGGCAATGGTTTTTCGGATTGGAAAGATCACCCATAAGCAGATGGAACACATGCGGAATATGACGGAGACCATTGAGGGGGAATTGAAAACCCGGTTTACAGACGAAATGATCGAAGTGAACAGGGGATTTTTTGCCCTGGTTTTAAGGCGGATCCGGGATGGTCTGGTATTAGACACGGTTCCGGAAACCTTCCGTCATGTGGCAGGAACAAAGGAATATATGGTGATCAAATCCTGTCTGGCTTCCGAGGGCGTAAACAGCATTCATGAAACGACGTATTTTACTGCCCATATCCAGAGCATGAAGATTAACACCCATTTGGAGGCTGTTGCAGGGCAGGAAGAAGTTTATCAGGCAGTGGAGGAAACCATCAGCAATTTTGAGCGGATCGCCTGTATTTGCTTTGAGAACAAAGAGAATACCCTTCATTTGCTCATGAACCACAGCCTGCCTGCACTATACCGCATCAGATATAATTTTCATATAGGCCCGGATATTTCTGAATATGTACTTCCTGCTTACCAGGAAGTACATGACATGGTAAAAAAATCTGTGGCGCCGCTGGAAAAAATAATCGGAATGTCTTTTCCGGAAAGTGAACTGGTTTATATCACCCTGATTTTTATTGCCCAGACCAGCAGGGAGGATGAGGAAGAGAAAACAGACAGACGCCCAAGGGCGGTGGTGGTATGCCAGAACGGCATTACTGTATCCCACTTTCTCCTGACTTCATTAAAGCACACCTTTCCGGAAATCGACTTTTTAAACTATATGTCGGCGCGCCAATTCTGTCAGTACAAGGAAGACTTTGACCTGGTATTTACGACGGTGCCCTTAAGGACACCAAAAAAACAGTTTGTGATCGAACCTTTGCTGGACAAGGAAAGAAGAAAGAAACTTCGTAAAAATGTGTTCGACAGCCTGAAAAATTCAGGAGAAATCTTTCCCCAGGTAGAAACCATCCTTCAGATCATCAAAAAGCATACAAATGAAAGTGTGTTTCAGAAATTAAGAATGGAAATAGACTCATACATGGTACAGTCTGACCGGAGAGCAGGAGGAAACATAGAGAAAAAGAAACCGGAACTAAAGGAATTGCTGACAAGATCCAATATCCGGATCATTAAGGAAAGCATGGGCTGGAAGGAAGCCATAGAGTTTGCGGCAGTGCCCCTGCTGTATAAAAACATTATTAAGTACCAGTATGTTGAAACGATTATCTCTAATATTACAGAGCACCGGCAGATCATGCTGATTGCGGAGCATGTTATGATTGCCCATGCGGGAATTGATGCAGGGGTATATGATGTGGGATTTTCCATGCTTTTGCTTCCCCAGACCATAATGGTAAATGATTATATGGAGGTAAAGGTGATTTTTGTGCTGGCGACCCCGGATTATGAGAGTCATTTGGCAGCGTTAAACCAGTTAATCAATATGTTAGAGGATGAAAAGAAGCTTGCGGCAGTGAAAAAAGCCAAAACAGCAGATGACATTTTGGAGTTACTGTAGCAGGAGCGGTAAAAAGACGAAATAGAAAAGAGGAGATCATAATGCTTGAAACATTAAAAAAAGATGTGTGTGAAATTGCAAAACGTGCCCAGAGAGATGGTTTATGCAAGCATAAATCCGGGAATTTCAGTGCACGGGATCCAGAGACCGGTTATGTGGTCATTACTCCAACCAGTGTAGACCGGGATTTGCTGACTCCAAGGGATATGGTGGTCATGGATTTAGATGCAAGGGTTATTGAAAATCTGTCCGGCTTAAGACCGACCAGCGAATCCCTGATGCATCTGATGATCTACCGGCAGAGACCAAAAGCAGCGGCAATCGCCCATACACACTCTGCCTATGCCACTGCATTTGCCTTATTGAATAAGCCCCTTCCGGCAGTTGTGTATGAGGTGGCTAATTTAGGCTTATCAAAAGCCCGTGTCCCTGTCGCCCCCTATGGACGTCCGGGAACCACCGGACTGGCAGACAGTGTCATTGAAAGCTGTCTGGAAGCAGACTGCTTTTTGCTGGAAAAGCATGGAGCTGTTGCGGTGGATGAACGTGATATCTATGAAGCATTTTTAAAAGCGGCTTATATTGAGGAATTGGCAGAATTATACTACCTGGCATTGACAGCAGCCGGGGGAAAAGAGCCGGATGGCTTTGGCCCGGAGGAACTGCAGAAGTGGGAATATCCAAAAGAGATTTCGTTTTCCAATGAAATATAAGTAGGAAACCATCTTTGAAGCTGTATCTGATCCGGCACGGACGGCAATGTGATAAACGATGCAATGTGGATGTTTCCCTTTCGGAAGAAGGGATCCGCCAGGCCAGGCTGGCTGGAATGCGGATGAAAGATTGGGGAATTGAGATGGTATATTCCAGTGACATGCTGCGGGCAAAGGAAACCGCATACTTTGCAAACTTAGATGAATTTCTGTCTGAACCATAGAAAGAGAGGGATGGTATGAAAAAGATTATCAACAGTGCGGATACATTTGTTCAGGATACCATGGAAGGTATAATCTGCGCGTACGGTGATAAGGTAAAGCAGTTACATAACGATTATCAGGTACTGGTATCCAATTACCCGGCTAAGGAAGGAAAGGTCGGCGTGGTAACGGCCGGGGGGAGCGGCCACCTTCCGGTATTTCTGGGATATGTCGGGAAAGGGCTGCTGGACGGGTGTGCGGTAGGGGAAGTATTCGCCTCTCCGGCAGCANNATATGATCCGCGCCTGTGACAGGGGGAGCGGAGTGCTGTGTTTATACGGAAACTATAACGGTGACCGCTTTAATTTCACCATGGCGTGTGAGGAAGCGGAGTTTGACGATATCCGGACAAAAGCGGTGCTGGTAAAGGATGACGTTGCCAGCTCTCCGACAGAGAATGCACAGAAGCGCCGGGGTGTTGCAGGCATGGTATATGCCTTTAAAATAGCGGGAGCGGCCGCAGATAAAATGATGAGCCTGGAGGAAGTGGCGGCTGTGACAACCAAAGCCCTGGGCAACATCCGTTCCATGGGCGTTGCCCTGTCTCCCTGCATTGTTCCCAAGGCAGGAAAGCCGACCTTTACCATTGCAGAAGACGAGATTGAGATTGGAATGGGGATTCATG
>DJBG01000147.1 GCA_002429965.1 Hungatella sp. UBA5982 | reverse complement strand
GTCCCATCGGTCCTTGAGCGCCAGTTGCCCCGGTTGGTCCAGTAGGTCCGGTTGGCCCTGGTATGCCTTGTGGTCCTGTTGGTCCCACGCAGCATCTGCAACCTTGCGATCCTGTTGAGTTACAGCAGCGATTTTCATCAAGGCAGCAATTTTCATTACAATTTCTACATTTATTCATTATAATCCTCTCCTGTTAGAGCGTGAATTACGGCTTTTACTTGTAAGACTATTGTGCAAAACGAAATCATAACATAAAGGGTTTTCTACCTCTTTATACATTAATATATGTATTTTTTCTCTTACTGTCTAATTCCCTTACTGCGTACCGCCTTTATTAAAAGGGTTTGCTGTCAGTTATGGCACCCATGGCATATCACAACAATGATTCTGTTGCAGCATAAAAGAAAAGTACCTGCCAAAATTGACAGGTACTTAACCTAAAAATAAAACCGGTATTTACTGATGAATCATATCCTGATAGAACTCATAGGCCTCCTTAGCAGTAAATCCTTCGTGTACGATCTTTCGGACAGCCGCACTCATCTCCACAGGGTTTTGGCTCTGGAAGATATTTCTTCCCATATCGACCCCTCTTGCACCCTGGCTGATGGAGTTGTACGCAAGCTCCAGGGCTTCATTCTCAGGAAGTTTCTTGCCTCCTGCTACCACAATGGGAACGGGGCAGGCAGATACTACTTCTTCGAAGTTTTCACAGTAATAGGTTTTTATAATATTGGCTCCTAACTCCGCCACAATACGGGTTGCCAGTTTAAAGAACCTGTCCGTGCGCTCCATCTGCTTTCCTACTGCAACAACTCCCATGGTAGGAATGCTGTAGCGCATTCCCAAGTTCACTGCCTTTGATAAATTGTCAAGACTTGAAAGCTGTCCATCCCCTCCGATAAAAGTCTGAACCGCCATACAATCCGCATTCATACGGATCACATCCTCTATGTCAACGGCAAGAACTTCATGGGACAAGTCCTCGTCAAGCATAGAAGAACCGGAGGTAACACGCAATGCAATGCCTTTCCTTCCTTCTGCCGGTACACAGCTCCTGATCGCTCCTCTTGTTCCCATTAAAACATCAATGTTGGGAAGCAGCCTGGGCACCACTAGATCCAGTCTTTCCAGACCAGATACAGAACCCATGAAATATCCATGATCAAATGCGAACATAACCGTATTTCCGCTGTTCTCATCAAAGATATTCGTTAAATGCTTCTTCATACCCCAATCCAGATGACCCGCTCCCTTTACATAAAAAGGTCTATTGTTCGCAAACGGTTCATCCGTGTGATATTCATGTTCCACCTTTATTCCATCCAGATCTGCCATATTCTTTCTCCTTTTGCTTCTATATTATTTGCTGTCATGACTCCTGGCGTTTCATCCGTGTTAGAAATCATAGTTGTTCATATTATCTTTATTAAATACGGTACGCTCCGGAAGGAGAACAACTCCATTGTTTACCTCACCGGTGGCGGCTCCCTCAACCAGACAGTCATTGGGCATTACTTCCACAGTACCGATTTCCGGAATATCAATCTTGTCTCCCACCTTTACCTGATTCCCTGCGGACAGATAGGCGCCAAGATAGCAGCCGATGGCACCCTGTACCTGGCAGTCCCAAAGCCCCCACTGTTCAATCACTCCCGCATTGCAGTAATCCTTAATGGACATCGGGGATGCAAAACCGGTAATGGTCACATCTTCTTTTGTAAGGCCCTTGTTCTGGGCTGCCTTACACTGGCCTGGAAGAGCTGTGGAATCATTGCAGATAATCAGGTCAATATCCGGGTTGGCTTCCAGAATAGAAGCGCCGATAGAAACCGCTTTTTCTGCATCCTGCTCGGAATAATAGTTATTCGGAGCCACATTCACCCAATTCGGAAAGTTCTCTTTGATATAGGCTTCTCCCGCGACCTGCCAGGAGTTCTGGTCCGCTACCGTTGCCTGGGAATAATGCCAGCAGTATTTCACCGCGTCAGCTTTGACATCCTTCCCCCGCTTTGTTAAAGAATCCACTCCCATATCTACCAGCATTTTCCCCAGCATCTCAGGAGTTCCCTGTGAAACCATTAACGTACGTACCGTATCTGAAACATCAGAATCCCATGTGACCACGGTCAAGCCCGCGTCAGTGGCCTCCTTTAACGCGGAGTCAAGCCCTGTTGCATCTACAGAGGAAACACAGAGGGCATCTACGCCGCTTGCCACCGCATTATTGATTACCTGAACCTGGTCTGCCACAGCCGCGTTTGCGCTTCCCTGGTAGTCAACGTTAATTCCCCAGGATTTTCCATACTTCTGTGCTCCCGCATTTGCGGATTCAAAAAATGCATTTCCCGTAAGTTTTGGAATAAATGCAACTGTTTTTCCAGAAATACTGGAAGAACCGGTATTGTCTTTGCTCTCTTCCGCTTTTGATTCTGTTTTCGTTTCCCCATCAGGTGCCTTAGTTGCCACAGCCGGCTTTCCTGAGCCACCGCAAGCTGTCAGCGATGCCGCCATCAGTCCAGCTAATACAAGTGCCATTGCTTTTCTCATAAATAAAATCCTCCTTATATGTATTTGATCGTTTTATATTAATGAGGTTTTCACCTCATGTTACCAATCACTTCCGTTCTCTTTTCAGAAAACGTGCTTTGAGAGCCGGATTATTCAGGACGGCCCTGCCTGTCACCACTGCCAGTAAAAGAAGCCCGGCTGGAATATCTAAATACTGCTGGCTCACCTTAAAGCACAGGGGAAGCCCGAATCTCAAGGTTCCAATGACTACCGCTGCGAGGGCCGTACCAGGTACGCTTCCTTTCCCTCCAGTACTTAAAGTACCGCCCAAAACCACTGCAGTGATGATGGGAAGGGTCAGAGTAGAGCCAATATCGCTTTTTGCCGTGCCAAGATATGAGGTCAGGACGATTCCGGCCACAGCCGCACTGATTCCAGACAGAACATACGTACTCATAATAATGAGTTTCGCATGAATACCTGAATATTCCGCTGCATTGGGATTTACCCCTACCAGAAACACCTGTCTTCCATACCTGGTTTTATGGAGAAGAAAATAAGCAAGTACTGCCAGGATAAGAAAAATGATCACCTGACTTGGAATGACGCCAAACAGCTTTACTTTAGAGATCTTTAAAAAGCTGTCCGGGAAACCGCTGATCCCTTTGTAGCTCTCTGTTGCTGACAAATTGGACACCAGAAGAGCAATTCCCGAGTACAGAAAACTTCCTCCAAGAGTGACCACCATAGGCTGCACGCTGCAGTATGCGATAAAATAGCCGGAAAGAGCGCCGCATAACCCTGCTGCAATCATAGCGATCAGGGAAGCAACCCAGATATTCACTCCACCATCCTGCCAGGCAACTCCCAGGATAATGGAAGAAAGCCCTACAATGGAACCGGCCTGGATATCGATCCCTCCTGTGATCATGACAAAGGTGACAAACAGTGAAATGATACAAATGGAAATGATGTCATTCATACTGCCAAACAGCACTCTCGGCATAAGAAACTTACTGTTCTTTGATGCAAAAACAACGATTTCCAGAATTAAAATCAAAGAGAGTACAAATTCCCACTTTTTCCAGATAAGAGCTTTCATTTCTTCTCTCCTCCTTTTTCTGCAGTCCTGGCGGCCAGGATCCGGTGGCGGTTTTTCTCTGCCGCCCGGTTCTGTGCCACCGTATTAATTACAACAATGGTCAGAAGCATGACACCTGTGATCGTATTGTCATAATCAGAAGAAAATCCAAGAAAGACAAGAATTCGGCTGATGGAGGACATGATGACCGCACCGATGGAAGCGCCGGCCAGGCTTCCAATCCCGCCGTTTAAACTTAAACCTCCAAGAACGCAGGCAGCAATTGCCTTCATCTCATATCCGCTTCCTGCCGTAGGCGTGATAAAGCCAATGCGGGATGCATAAACCATACCTGCTGCGGAAGCAAACACTCCGCACAGGACATAAGCTGCAATCTTCGTTTTATCTGCCGGTATTCCCACCAAGGTTGCACCAGCCGCATGATCTCCGACTGCAATAAAATATTTTCCCTTTTTCGTTTTTGTCAAAATAAGATGGGCAGTCAAGACCACAAGAACTGCCAGCGCATAAAAAACAGTTAAGTTTCCCATCAGGATGCGGTTTGACATTCTGGTAAATTCAGCCGGAAGGTTTTCTACCCAGGCACCCTTTGTGTATACATAAATCATCCCCCGCACAACACCGTTAACGCCCAGAGTAAAAATCAGAGAGGGAATGTGAAATACCGCCACGCCGACTCCATTGACCAGTCCTGTAAGAATACCGATAGCAAGAGCGGCTGCCGTAGCCGTTACCACCCCATATCCATCCCTTAAGAAAGCGGCTCCCACGGCTGCCGATAAGCCCAGCACCGCCCCAATGGAAACATCGATTTCTCCCGTCAAGATCACAAATGCAATTCCTGCCGACAGAAGAGTAAATACAACGCTGNNAGCAGTTCCATATGGCTGCCGGCTGCCAGAAACTCCTGTTCACCAGGCCCACCAGAAAAATCAATCCTGCCAGAAACAGAAAACTATTTAACTCACGGATTTTTCCAATCTTCTTCATGCTTCCACCTGCTTTCCTTCTGTCACGCCAAAAGATGCCGCCATAAGGCTTGCCTGGGTGATCTCATGTCTGCCTAATTCTCCTCTAAGCCGCCCTTGAAAGACCACAACTGCCCTGTCTGAAAGCTCTACAATCTCTTCCATATCAGAAGAAATCAGCATAACCGCCACTCCCTGCTTTTTCAGTTCATGGATAATTGCATACACATCTCCCCGTGCCGCCGCATCAATACCACGTGTTGGCTCGTCCAGAATCACCAGCTTGGGATTGGTAGACAGAGACCGGCCAATTACGATTTTCTGCTGATTGCCGCCAGAAAGGCTTCCCGCAATCTGATCCTGCCCCGTAATCTTGATGTGGAAATCCTCCACATATTTCCGGGTGATAAGCTGCTCCGCCTTCCTATTTAAAAATATCCGCCCAAGGGATTTCCCCGGAACCAAAGCGGAGGTGGTATTAGCCGCAACATCGCTGATTCCAAACAGGCCATTTAAGCGGCGGTCCTCCGGTACATAATTGATACCGGTTTTTAAAACCTCCCTGGTAGAAAGGCCTGTCACATCTTTTCCATCCAGAAAAGCCTTCCCTCCAAGAACCTTATCTTTACCAAAAATCGTGACTGCGAGTTCGGTACGCCCGGCTCCCACAACTCCTGCAACCCCAAGAATCTCTCCCGGATAAATCTTAAGGTTTATGTCCCGGAATCCGTAACCGGAGTATCCCTTCAGTTCAAATACCGGCTCCAGTACAGAGTAATCCAGATCACAGGATTCTTTTTCCCNNTAAATCCTCTACAATCCGGAAAAGGCTTTCTACCTCATCAAAGGTCAGTGCGCTGGTAGGTTCATCTAAAATCAGAAGCTTAGCCTGCCTTAGAAGCCCTCTTAAAAGCTCCACCAGCTGCTGTTCTGCGATAGAAAGGCTCATTGCCTTCCGATCCGTATCCAGATGCCAGCCGATCTCATCCATGATGTGCCGCAGACGCTTCCGAAGAACAGCCGTATTTTCACTAAAACCGATCAGGATATTCTCTTCAACAGTCATATTGGGAAACAGCATGGGTTCCTGGGGAACCATATAAATCCCTTTTGAAAGAGCAACAGACGGTTTGAATACCGAAAGCATGTCCCCTGCAACCGTTACATTTCCTGCATCCGGTTGGTAGATACCCATTATGATTTTCATCAAGGTGCTTTTTCCCGCTCCGTTACCGCCAATCAGGGCAAGTACTTCTCCCTCTCCTACGCTTAAATCGATGCCTTTTAAAACAGCATTGGAGCCAAATGATTTGACAATACCGCTGACAGAAAACAGTGTCTGTTCTAAACGGGCTGCTTCTGATTGTTTCATATTTCCTCCCACCCATCATACTTGATATTTTTGTTCGCATCACCAACTTTTGTTCATGCCCATATCATACATGACCCAAAACAGGTTGTCAATAGTTTTTTCAGAAATTTATGGTGTTTTTGAACTAATTTAAGCGTTATATTATGTATTATTTATCATATATTACACATCAATTTCATGATTTCATTTTTTGATCCGGCACTATTGACATATGAAATTCCATTTGTTATACTAAAGAAAATTCGAAACATTTTATTCAATGTGAAACATTTGTTTAGAATAATAAAGAACAGGAGACCTAAAAATGAATTATGAAGATTCCCTTATTATTAAAACAGCATGGTACTATTATATAGAAAATATGACCCAGCAAAAGATTTCTGAAAAACTTGGAATATCCCGTATGAAAGTGATTAAGCTTTTGGAGAAAGCCAGGCAGGATGGAGTGATCCAGTTTCAGATTTCCCAGGAACGGAGCCGTCACTTAAAAGTCGAACAGGAATTAATCCGCAGATGGAATTTAAAAGATGCATTTGTAGTTCCCTCTGCACCAGGTATTTCCGCCCTCAACGATACCATCGCCAAAGCCGCCGCTATGTACATCAGTGACCGGATTACAGAAAACACATATATCAATATTGGATACGGAGATACTCTTGGCCGGGTTATCAATCATCTGGCCACCATAACGGAAGCACCTCTGTCTGCCGTATCTTTAACTGGAGGAGTCAGCTATTATCTTCCAAATACATTTTCCAGCAAATTTAATGCAAAACTGTTTCTGTATCCTGCACCGCTCGTTGTTTCTACTAAGGAGCTTTGCAGCGCTATGCAGAACGAACCTTCCGTTCAGGAAATTTCCCGCATGGTGAATCTGGCTTCCATGACAGTCGTAGGCATAGGAGGGATCAGAGAAGACGCAACCATAATCAAGAATGGGATCTTCACAAAGAATGACTTTCTCTATTTATCCATGCAGGGAGCCGTAGGTGATATCCTGAGCCATTTCATCGATCAGGACGGAAATCCCATTCATACCGATATTGAAGACCGGCTTTTAAGCACATCTCTTGCAACCCTGCGCACCCTGCCCAATGTCATTGGAGTCGCCGCAGGAGACAGCAAATTAAAAGCCATACGTGCTTCTTTAAAAGGCGGCTATTTAAATGTGCTGATCACAGATGAACAAACTGCATTAAACCTGATGGAAGAAGATCCCGACTCACCGATATGAAAATAGAATGGAGGAATGGATATGTCATCAAATTACCTTTTAGCCATTGATGCAGGCACCGGCAGCATCCGTGCCGTACTTTTTGACAGCAAGGGCAATCAGATCTCTTGTATTCAAGAGGAATGGGAACACAGGGAAGATCCCAGGTATCCGGGGAGTATGGATTTTGACTGGGTACATAACTGGGAGCTTGCCGCCTCCTGCATCCGAAGGGTCTTATGCACGAGCGCCGTCGATCCTTGNNATTGTTCTTTACGACAAGGAAGGAAAAGAAATCTGGGCCTGCGCCAATGTAGATGCCCGGAGCAATGAGGAAGTAGAACAACTGATCCGCAGAGACCCGGAGCTTGAACGCCTCCTCTATCAGGAAACAGGACAGTCATATGCCCTGGATGCCCTTCCCAGGCTTCTCTGGGTAAAGAATAAAATGCCTGATATTTATAAACGGATCGCATACATTGGAATGTTCAATGACTGGCTTATGTTTAAGCTGACCGGACTCCTTGCCGTAGAGCCAAGCAACGGATCAACAACAGGATTGTTTGATTTAAAAACCCGCTGCTGGAATCCGGAGATTGCCGGACGGTGTGGGCTACGGACAGATATTTTTCCCCTTGTAAGGGAATGCGGGACCGTAATCGGTAAAACCACTTCCTGTTGCAAAGACCAGACAGGACTGCCGGAAGGAATTCCTGTCGTCGTTGGCGGAGGAGATGCCCAGCTAGGCAGTATTGGTGTAGGTGTGGTACATGCCGGGGAAGCCGCGGTATTCGGAGGCAGCTTCTGGCAGTACGAATACAACACTGACAAGCCGGACACGGATCCGGACTGCCGTGTCCGTGTAAACTGTCATGCCATACCAGGCATCTGGCAATTTGAAGCTCTTGCCTTTCAGCCGGGCCTTGTCATGCGATGGTATCGGGACAGCTTCTGCCATGCAGAAAAAAAGCTTGCAGGGGAAACAGGCACGAACATCTATGATTTGATGAATGAGGAAGCAGAGAAAATACCGGCAGGGTGTTATGGAATGATGTGTACTTTTTCCGATGTGATGAACTTTATTAACTGGAAACACGCCGCACCGACTTTCTCCAACTTTGGCCTTGATCCCGGGAAATATAACCATTATACCTTTTACCGGGCAATTTTAGAGAATGCGGCTTTGGTTACAAAAGGACATTTAAATCTGGTCCAGGATGCCATCGGCCATCTTCCAAGAGAAATCACTTTTGCAGGCGGAGCCGCTAACAGTTCCCTCTGGGCTCAGATCCTGTCTGATGTTCTGGGGCTTCCTGTAAAGGTTCCTAAGGTAAAGGAAGCAACAGCACTGGGCGCCGCCATCCTGGCCGGATATGGAATTGGCATGTATCATGATATTGCTGAAACTGCAAAAGAACTGGTGACTATAGAGAAGCAGTTTATGCCAAACATGGAGAATCACAGGATTTATAATGAGATCTATGGGAAATGGAGAGAATTTTATCAGGCTCAGCTGGTTCTCTGCGATCGAAAAATCACCAAAAACATGTGGATTGCGCCCGGTTTATAAGTGAATAAAAAGGAGAGAAAAATATGTTCATCATCAATGAATCAGAAAAAGAATTCCGTTTTGGGGACAGCGGCCCAAAATATTTAATGAAAGGCCCCCGCATGAATTTTGCAGTCGTGCAGTTCCAGCCAGGGGAGGATTTTACCGCTCACTATCATAACGTGATGGAGGAAGATTTCTTCATCCTGGAGGGAGAGATCAATATTGTTGTAGATGGAGTCGTCCACCATTTAAAGCAGGGGGACTTCATCCACATTGAGCCTTCGGAGGTTCATTATTGCTTTAATCCCTACCAGAACAAAGTAAAGATGATATCCACGCTGGCGCCGTTCCAGGAAGTAGATAAGATAGAAGTAAAAGACTATACGTTTTAGTTATTATAAACTGTACCCTGATGGCTGGATATAGAAAAAGAGGCTGTTTGCCTCTTTTCTACCTCCTACGATCGGGGTACAGTTTATTTTTTTATGAAATACCTTTGTCTACCGTCAGACATTTATCAATGGAAGCTTTTTCTATTTCATTGATATTGGAAGAATTTTCTATACGAGTGTAATAGCAGGTGGAATCACTGTTTAAAGAGCCTATGGACAAAGTAAAGGTTTCTTCCGAACCGTTCTTATCATAAGCATAGGTAATGACCGCAGACGGCTGATCAAGACCATATCCTGCCAGTTCATTTTCCTGCACCTTATAATTAGGACAGCTTTTTACCTTTAAGCTGCTTAAGGAATCTGCCAGTACATTTAAGCCGGAATTATTGGAAACCTTATTGTCCGGCAGATCCACAGAGTCCCTGTACCATTCAATGGACCCATCTTTATCATCCAACTTCTTTTTTACAAAATGTTCACTGGAGTCTGCCTTAGTTATTGTAATGCTTTTTATGTCAGCTCCGGAAACAGCCGGAAATTCCTCCAGGGCCATCAGATCATTTAGTCCGGTGTTGGTTTCGTTGTACAACGTGGCGCTGATGAGATATGGGGTATCCTGCCCCTCCAGGGCGGCATAATAATCCTCGTCCCCGGCGGCATTGCCCAGTAGGATTACGGATCTCGTCCCATCTTCAGCAGTTGCGACGATCCTTCTTATAGGCTGATCCAGGCCATAGGCGCTTAAGCTGTCCCCTCCTTCCAGTTTCCGCAGGGCTTCAAGCTTTGAAACCGTGGAAGCAAGAGCATCCACTTCCGCCTGTTTTACCGGAAAAAGTTCATCCCCGTCATAGTTCCATTTGCCCTCCTTTTTTGTAAAGGACAGCTCCTTGCCGTCAAAATCATAGGAAAGGCTGGAAACATTGGTAAGATCGGTGAGATGGATTATATCTCCCTCCTTTTTCTCCTTTGCCTGTTCCTGGGAGCGGTTCATATACTGACCCACTCCCACATAAACCACACACAGAACCGCCAGAGCGGCCGTTCCGTATAAAAGGCCTCTTTTCTTTTTCATGTTTTAGCCTCCTTTTACAGACGTTTGCGCTTCAGCCAGATCACAAGCCCGGCTGCCAGCGTCACTACCGGGATGACAAAAATAAACAGGATTCCCCACATGCCTCCATGGGTAACAGTGTTATAAGTTACATCCAGGCTCTTGGCTGGTATGGATACATTTGAAACGTCATCGAAATTGGCTGTAACCGCATTCATAAAAAGATTTAAATTGGTTAAGTTGGTAAAGCTGGTGTTAAGACCTTCATCAATAAGGGAAGGGGTGCTGAATACGGTCAAACGTGCCGTTCCGGAACTCAAAGTCTTCTCAGATACGGCTCCCAGGATATAGGTTCCTTCTGTCTGCTTATCGGCCGTTACCAGCATACCTCCGTCACTGGTCTCCATAAATGGGGTCACTTCCACGCCTTCCGGCAAATCCTCCTTCTGGGTCAGGGCGGCGGACTGAAGGACAAGAGCCGCGCTTTTTTCGTCAATGCCGTTTGTCACTTCACTTCCTGCCTGAATGGTTGGAAAGATATAGTAGGGATTGTTCTGATAAAACTTCTTGGTATCTGCTGCAAGACCGTTTTCCAGATTCAGGCCATAATCATTCATAAGGGCATTTAAATTTGTACGGTCCTTCTCTGAATAGCCTGCAAGGATCATAACCCTGCCGCCTTTATCCAGGTAATCGGAAATCATCTTCTTTTCATCATTAGCCAGGTCTGATACCGGCGCATTAATGAGCAAAAGTTCACAATCCTCAGGAATGCTGCCGCCTGTCAGGAGATTTAAGGAATTCACGGTTAAATTGGATTTTTTCAACATATCAGAAGCCGTGGCCCCAAGAGCCGGTTCTCCATGGCCTTCTGTCACGTAAACCGTTTTCTGTACATTGTTGATCACATGGGAAATAGCCCCGGTAAGCTGGCCTTCTCCATCAAATTCTGTTTCCTTGGACTGTCCGTAATAATAGTATGACATTTCATCCATTTTAATGATATCCGTCAGGGCGATGGATTCTGTCCTGCCTGTAGAATCGCAGCTTACTAAAAGCGTGTTGTCTTGCGCATTCAGTTGTTTTACCTGGTCCGGATGAAGGACGGAATCCACGGTCACTACCTTGACATGGCTGGATAAATCCTCGTAGCGTTTTATAAAGCTTGTAA
>DJBG01000105.1:34261-36188 GCA_002429965.1 Hungatella sp. UBA5982 | reverse complement strand
AGGTTACCATGAATGCCAGAGGAAAAGGCTCCGGCGGCGCTGGATCTTCTGTTGAAACTGTTATATTACTGTCAGGTATTATCGTAGGCTTCATCGGCGGTTTCCTTGTGTCAGGCGGCAACATTGCCATGGCATTGCTTGGTGCTGTTTTATCTATGGTGCTGTCCTTGATGTTTGTTATCGTTTCCGGCCGTTTAACCGGCACCATCGGAACATCAAACCTTCCCGTATCCGGTATGACAATTGCTTCCATTGTAATCGTCACATTACTGTTTGTAGGATTGGGATGGAAGAGTGTGGATGATAACAAGGCTCTGCTGTTATTCGGTTCCTTTATTGTCACTGCAATCGCTGCAGCGGGCGGTTACTGCCAATCACAAAAAGTTTCTTTTATCATTGGCGGAAGCAAGAATGAGATGCAGAAATATTTTGCTATTGCTTCTGTGGTAGGTGTTGTGGTAGTTACCTGTGTCATATTATTGCTTTCAGATCAGCTCTCAATGACTGGTGACAATGTTGCGTTTGCATTGCCTCAGGCGAATTTAATGGCAACATTGACAGCAGGAATCATGTCGGGTCAATTACCCTGGGTTATGATCATATGCGGCATTGTGATGGGAATCGTTTTGTTTTTGCTGGGACTCCCTGTAATGACAGTGGCAATCGGGTTTTATTTGCCCATATCCACAACTTCTATTATTTTGATAGGAGCCCTGGTTCGTTACTTTGCTGAGATGTATTCCAAAAATGAGAAAGAAAAGGAAGTGAAAGTTTCTAACGGTGTAAGCCTGTCGTCAGGGCTTGTTGCCGGCGGATCAATCATCGGACTGATCGGAATCGTTTTGCAGGTGACGGGAATTATCAAGGGCACCGGCCCAAGCGGATTTGCGAACTCAAATGGAATGGCATTTCTCTTACTGATCATTCTTGTAGTAGCGACCGCAATACCGATTTTTAAGAGTGAAGTGAAGAATGTTAAATAATAATGATGAGGTTTTAAATATAATATTTAAGATTTCCGATGAACTGGAATTTGAGGTTGACAAAAACGGCATTGTGACCATGCTTGAAAAACAGGATCACAAGATCCAGCGGGTTTTTAGAAAACTTGGTTTCAAAATTCCGGAATATAAAAGAATTACAATGGATGAGTATGGAAGCTGCGTCTTTCTTCAAATTGACGGCAGTAAGACCGTTGGGGAAATAGGTAAAAGCCTTGAAGATACGTATGGTGACAAGGTGGAGCCACTGTATGAAAGGCTGCTGTTATTTGTCAGTCACCTAGAGCAGCAATTTCACTATATCGAAAATACCAGCAGGGTGTAAGAAAGAGTCTGCAAAGCAGACTCTTGCACCGGAGCGGGGGCGCTTCAGCGACCATACGTTAGCGCAGAGAATTCAAAATGCAGATAAATCGGTGCCGGGAGTCTAGTCCTGGCACCGATCTTTTTATTATCAATAGCCCGCCTTTCCGATCCAACCGGGCTTTTCCTTTCAATTACAGCAGCCGGGGGTGTAGTAAATAACTCTTGACCGCTGCTGGCTGGAACGATATAATTATCATTAAATTATTTTACCGACTGGTCAGAAAGGACTTTGATGAAACCGAATAAATATATGTTTTTCTTTGTGCTCTTACTCCTTCCGCTTTTTTTNNTTTTTGGCAGGCTGCGGGAGGCGGTACCCGGATTATAGCAGTCAATCCGGCGGCCTGAGCACGGAGGATTCAAAAACGGCTGCAAACGGGACAGATGCACACACTGCCGGTTCTACGGAAACCTCAATCCAAATATCCACCACAGAGCCTTCGGCTATGGAAGATACGGCCGGGCAGACGGATTCCTCCTCCGGCAGTGATCCCTATGAGGCAAGAGCCGGGGAACTGCTCTCCGTCATGTCCCTTGAGGAAAAGGTAGGGCAGGTGTTT
>DJBG01000105.1:0-34136 GCA_002429965.1 Hungatella sp. UBA5982 | reverse complement strand
AGTGGATGAGGAAGGCGGGACCGTGTGCCGTGTCAGTAAATACGGGGCTTTCCGATCCGAACCGTTTAAGTCTCCTCAGGATTTGTATAAACAGGGCGGCTTTGAAGCTATTCAGGCGGATACCAGGGAAAAGGCGGCCTTTCTGCTTGAACTTGGGATCAATGTTAATCTGGCTCCTGTCTGTGATGTCTCTATAAATCCGGATGATTTTATCTACCGCCGTTCTTTTGGCCGTGAGGCACAGGAGACGGCTGATTATGTCAGGACAGTTGTTCAGGAAATGGAAAAAGCGCGGATCGGAAGCACGCTGAAACATTTTCCCGGCTATGGCAGCAATGCGGATACCCATACGGGATCCGCGGTAGATACCAGAGATTATAAACAATTTGTCCAGAGTGACTTCCTTCCATTTGAGGCAGGGATTGAAGCCGGAGCCGACAGTGTTCTGGTTTCCCATAATATCGTAACTTCAATGGATGAGAAACATCCTGCCTCCCTTTCCCGTGCTGTTCATGATAAACTAAGGGAATCCTTAAACTTTAAGGGAGTGATTATGACGGATGACCTCAGTATGGATGCCATTAAGGAAAGTACATCGGATGCGGCTGTGCAGGCCATTGCCGCCGGGAATGACTTACTGGTCGCAACTGACTTTGACGTACAGATTCCGGCCGTCTTAGATGCCTTAAATAGCGGGAATCTGAAAGAAGAACAGATTGATGCTTCCGTAATCAGGATACTGGTCTGGAAGCTTAAATTGGGCATATTGCAGTGATTCATTCTGCCATTACGTTAGTGCCATTTAACTAAACGAAAAAAGTGCGCTTCCAGGTCCAGTAAACGCACTTTTTCCATATAACAAAACTTCTTATCAAGTTTAATCACCATAAACTACTTCAAAAAGGTTATTAATTTCCACCTGGCCATAACCCCATATGTTATTCGGATAAGTAATGGCCTTGTCACGCATTGCATACCAAATCAGCTGTCGGTTAACAAGACTGCCGGTCATCTGGATATAATTCTCTTTGACAATCCCCCATTCAAAAACCATCGCCATGACGCCTGCCGCGTGGGCCGCTGCGGCTCCTGTTCCTGTGGCAGTACCGTATTTATTTCCCGGAACCGCACACGGGATATGATAGCCCGGAGCTGCAATATCAGGCTTAATCGCACCTAGTCTTGTGTAGCCTCTGCCTGATTCTTCCAGAATGTAGTTATTGAACTGATTATAGGCGGTAACGGTCAACACGCTTAATGCGTTACCCGGAGAAGTGATAGTAACGTTTGGATCCGGGTTTATAAAGTATGTTTCGTCTGTTATCAAGTTTCCTGCTGGGAGCCATGCATGAAAGGAGAATGATTCATGATTATAATTTTCCAAATGAAAATTCCAGGTTCCCGGAAAGGTGTTTTCGAAACGCAGCAGGATAAGCTGGTCTCCGGTATTTTGCTCATAAATAATATTATTTATAAAGACGTTTGTCTGGCTTAAATTGAAATTATAATTTATGCAGCTATTAATTGAAGGAGGAATTAATCTTGTATTCTCCCGGGTGGGAGAGGTTATGCTGATAGACAGCTGAGCCGGGGAAGAGGCCCAAATTTCCATAAAGAACGTGCTGTCAGCATTTCCTGCATTTAACCCAAAGTCACTATAAAAGACTTCGGGTAAAGTAGCATTAAAATAATGTCTATTTTTGTTTCCTTCATTTCCGGCTGAGACTGCAACTCCAATTCCGGGAAGCTGTGCTAAGTAATCTAAATAGCTGCTTAAAGGGCCGTTTCCGTCATGTCCTCCCTGACTTGTTCCAAGGGCAATACAGATAACCATTGGCTTATTCAATTTTTGGGAGACAGCAGCCAGGTAACGTGCGGCAAGCATAATATCAGATTCCTGAAAACACAGAAGTTCATCCGGTATTAAAAAAATATCTTTTAAATTTTTTTTTGCATTTTTCAATTTTACAACTACCAGATCAGATTCCGGGACAACTCCGCGGAACCTTTGGTCATTGGTTTGGGTACCGGCCGCAATGCTGGAAATTGCCGTGCCATGACCATTGGTATCAACCGAAGGAACGATAGATAAAGGATCATCCGACTGTAAAGCTTTGTTTATTAAATCTCTGCCGTATTCGGAACCAAACGTAAAGCTCTCCGGGCGTTCTCCGTTTTGATCGGTCTGATCCCATATTGACTGAATGCGGGTGGTTCCGTCACTGTTTTTAAAAGCCTGATGCCGGTAGTCAATACCGGTATCTATAATTCCTATGAGTACGTCTTTTCCAAACAGGTTTAAATCAGGATCACTCTGAACCGCTGTAATACCGGATTTGTCTAAACTTACTATTGAATTTAGTGTGTAAATTGACGAAAAACTGTTGTAAGAATACAGCCCTAGGTTACAGGCGTTCATAGATTCTGCCGGGACATGTTCCAAAGAAAGCCTTTCATTGAGGTAGGTAATCTCATTGTCATTATGATGTAGCGGAATGAGAGCGTTATTTACGAACAGATCGTAATAATTATTGTCAAGAATTCTTTCCAAAATCAAGCCCCCTCTTTGTATTCTGGTGCCATACATATTTATGCAAAGAGATTCCAATTATGATTATTATAAAGAATGAGGCAATGAAGGAAATGAAGAAAGTTAATGGTTAAAGATCTTTGACGGTTTTTCATTAATAAGCAGCTTCTATTTCTTTGATCTTCTCATAAAGCATATCATTGACCGGAACCATTAATCCGTGTTTTGCAGCCAGANNAAGGGTTTTGATCAGATTAATGTAGAAATCCATATCTTCTTCCGATAAGCCAACTCCTTCTTTTTTGGAAAGACCGATCACTTCCTTCATGGCCCCGATCAGGGCATCATAAGCCTCCCCAGGAGCAAGCACTCCGCCATAATTGGTTTCAAAGGCCATGCAGGTCTGGTTGATTCCCACATTCAGCATGAATTTTCCCCAAAGACGTTTTACAATATCGGCTTCAACCGTATAGGATACGCTGGCCATGTCAAAGTAACGGGTTAAGTCATTTAGTCTGGATTCCTGTCCTTCGGTCCTGGTTCCAAGTAAGAGCGTGCCCGGACGGGTGTATGTAAGACTGGAACCAAATCTCATGGCATCCATTCCCTGTGCAATGCAATAAAGTACTTTTTCCCTGCCGAACCGTTCCGCGATGATCTCCTCGCTGTCGATTCCATTCATAACCGATAGGATCGTGGTATCAGGACCAACGCTAGCCTCCATGGTATCCAGGGCAGAAGAGAGGGCGCCGTATTTGACTGCCACAATAATAAAATCCACTGGCCGGGCGTTTGTGCAGTCCTCTATCCGAAAGGAAAAGGGCTTGCCGTTTATGGTGAAGGGCATTTGCTGGTAACGCTCTATTCTTTCGCGGTCCCCAAGGAAGAATATGTTATCCGGGCCAAGGGAAGCGGAAATCTGGCTGGCGTAAAGCATTCCCAAAGCGCCCAGCCCTACAATTGCAGTTGTTTTAGAATGATCGCTCATAAAATCTCCTTTCAACTAAGGTTTGTCTACGGAATGAGGCATTGGTTTTTATCAATGCCTCCCGCATTCATGCTGTCCTCATATATTTTTTCCAATTCTTCCAGATGAAAAACCCCTTTAGATACTTCATAGAATTTTTTCGAATCCGCCAGATAGAACATGCCGTTTTCGTCCACATTAATTGCCGCAGTCTGGCCGTCGGTGTTAGAAAAATAAATCTGGTAGGTGGTGGCGCTGTCAAGAGCTCCGTCAGGAACTTCTTCTAAAGAGAAACCGTGAAAGAGATCTGCGACCTTGGCTATGGTTTCCTTGCTCTCGTCAAAGAATGAATAACAGATGGAACCATAGTAAATGGAAACGGATTCGGTTTTTTCTGTGTCAATAGGAATGCCGGTAAGGTCCTCTGCCTCCTTTTTCTGGCTCTGGCATGCGGTAAGGGATAATATAAGAAGGATTAAAAGGATATAGATTCTCTGTATTTTTTTAATCATAGGAAACCTCTTTTTTTTAATCTATATTACCACAAGTTCCTAAAAAAGCAAAGAAAAGGGAGGGGATCGGTAATTATGTTTGTTTTGTCTGGTAATATTCTGCCAGGATATCAAGATAATCCTTTGCGTACTTAGGCAGGTAGCGGTTTTTCTGATAGGCGGCTATGAGGGTGTTTTCAATCTTTTCTTTGCCAATGGAAAGGCAGACAGAGGATTTTGATTCCCTGTCTTTGAGATAATGATAGTAGCTTTCAGGGGCAAAGGCGGCTCCTAAGCCTTCCATGGCAAGGCGGATAGACATTTCGCTGTTTCTGGTATGAAGCAGAATATTTGGTTCCAGCCCGTAATCCTTAAAAAGCTTTAAAGCGAGGCCGCCTGTATTCTGGTCAGGATAGAGAAGAATAAAGGGTTCGTTTGAAAGAAGGCCCAGATCGATCCAGGGATATTGAAAGCCATCTTTTTTTTCTGCCATTTTTACCAGTGGATTTGATCCTGATAGAACGAGAACCATTTCTTCCTTTCCGATTACCTGATAATCCAGGCCGGTGGGAAATTCATGGATGTTGTAGATGGTCACGTCTACGGTGTAGTCGGTCAGGGTATGTTCTGCTACAAAGTTGACTTCCTCCATCATGTTGACCGTGACATGGGGATATAGCTTGTGGAAATTTGAAAGGGTGGGACCGATCAGGCTGTTTCCAAGCATGATGGGAATGGCGATATTTAACCGCCCGTGGTTTTGGTGCATAATGTCATCAAATTCCATGTCCCATTCTATTCCGGATTCTACGATTTTTTCGGCATAGTGGATGTAACGTTCTCCGATATAGGTTGGAGAATAGCAGCTTCCAACACGGTCGAAAAGACGGGCCCCAAGCTGATGCTCCAAGTTTTTTAAATATTTTCTTAAAGATGGCTGGGAGATGAAAAGAGTTTCTGCAGCTTTGCTGATGTTTTTTTGTCTGGCGATGGCCAGAATGTATCTTGCTTCCTTCAGTTCCATAAATATTCCCTCTTTGTGCAGGTGATCGTGTACCTTTATAACTTTACTGCATAGAAAATATAGATTATATGTATTTGACGTACAGTATATCATAATTTATAATAAAAGTATAGACATAAATTAACAGAACTTATAAGTAATAATAAGTTCATAATGATTGACGTATAAAAAGTATGGGGAGGTCTAAATGAAGAAAAGTAGTGCATTTATCATGGTGGTGCCAGGGCTTGTAATATTGGCAGTGTGTCTGTTTTTACCGCTTTTAAGGGTACTGATCCCGTCTTTTCGAACCGGAGACTATCCGTTCAGCGCTTACGTAGAATTTTTCCAGGATGAGTATTATCTTAAGATTTTTATGAGGACGGTAAAGGTTGCATTCCTGACTACGGTTGTCTGTATGGCAGCAGGAGTTCCGACCGCATATTTTATCAGCCGGTGCCAGAAGAAGTGGAGAGGGATTCTGCTGTCTGTTTCCATTTTTCCTCTGATGACCAATTCTGTAATCAGAAGCTTTGCCTGGATCAATATTTTAGGGAGCAACGGTATCATTAACCGGTTCCTTTTGGCGGCCGGCTTTGTGGAAAAGCCTGCGAAGCTGTTGTACACGGATTTCGCCATTATCATTGGTTCCGTTTACTTATTTCTTCCACTGATGATCGTTACAGTGGCCGGCATAATGGAAAATATTGAGGATGACATGATGGAGGCGGCTCTCAGCCTGGGGGCGGACAGGTTCAAGGCCTTTATGAAGGTGATTTTCCCCATAAGTCTTCCTGGAATCATCGTTGGAGGNNGGGGGCAATAAACATATGGTCCTTGCCACTTTCATCTACCAGAGGGCCATGAGTGTGGGAGACTGGAATGGGGCCGCAGTCATCTCCCTGATCATGATCGCTACGACCCTGGCTGTGATCAAAGGTTTAAATGCCCTGTCAGCCAGACTGGACAGAAGAGGAGGAAATCATGCGTAAGAATAAAATACTGACTGCTTTTGCTGTGATGGTGTTTCTGTTTTTGGTTCTGCCGCTTGTCATCATTACAGTGACTGCCTTTGGGGAGGGCAGTGCCATCACCTTTCCCATTGACTCCTTCTCTTTTCGATGGTTTGTCAATGTATTTGCATTAAAGTCCTTCCGGGTTTCCTTTCTGACCAGTCTGGAAATCGCGCTGCTAGCGACCGTAGCCGCCCTGATTGCAGGGATTCCGGCTGCCTATGCTCTGGCAAGGTCCGGCATGAAGGGAAAGGGGATTTTAAAATCCGTGTTCCTTTCTCCGACCATTGTGCCTGGAATCGTAATCGGCTTTGTACTCTATCAGTTTTTGGTTTTGACTTTAAGAGTTCCAGTGTTTGCCGGACTTTTGGCCGGGCATTTTATGGTAACTCTGCCCTATGTGATCCGGGTAGTCGGCTCCAGTCTGGAACAGTTCGATTTTTCGGTGGAAGAGGCGGCCTGGAGTTTAGGGTGCACAAAGTCGGGGGCATTTTTCCGTGTGGTACTGCCTAATATCACATCGGGAATCTCCGCTGCCTTTATGCTGGCTTTTATTAACTCNNATTCCGGTTTCCATGTTTCTCTCCGGTCCCGGTGTGTCTACCTTCCCGGCGACTCTCATGGGTTACATCGAATATAATTATGATCCTACCGTATCGGCGGTTTCCGTACTTTTAATGGCCGTAACGGTCCTTATTATGGTAATTGTTGATAAGACACTGGGAATTGCAGCTTTGGCAAAATAGGAGGAGAAACCATGGCGTATATGACGTTGCAGGATATTGATGTCTGTTATGATAAGAAGAAACAGATTTTAAAGGGATTGAATTTAGAAGTGCAGGAAGGGGAGCTGGTTTCCCTTTTGGGGCCAAGCGGCTGCGGAAAGACTACGACCCTTCGGGTGGTAGCTGGGTTTATTGAGCCACAGAATGGAGTTTTCGCTCTGGATGGCGCAGACCTTACCAAGGTTCCGGTCCACAAGAGGAATTTTGGAATCGTATTTCAAAGCTATGCCCTGTTTCCTCATTTAAGTGTATATGACAATGTGGCATTTGGGCTTAAAATGAGAAAGCTTGATAAGGCGGAAATTGATAAAAAGGTGGATCAGATTTTAGAGGTCTGCGGTCTTACGGAATTTCGCGGGCGGTTTCCCCAGCAGATGTCCGGCGGGCAGAGGCAGAGAGTGGCTCTTGCAAGAGCGCTGGTAATTGAGCCAAAGCTTCTTCTCCTTGATGAGCCATTAAGCAACTTAGATGCAAAGCTCCGCATCAATATGCGCATGGAGATTAAGAGGATCCAGAAAAAGCTTGGCATTACCACCCTGTTTGTCACCCATGACCAGGAGGAGTGTTTTTCCATCTCGGATAAGGTGGCGGTTATGAATCAGGGAGTGATCGAACAGTTTGACACGCCAGAAAATATTTATCAAAAGCCAAATACGGAATTTGTTGCAAGATTTATTGGTTTTGAGAATTTTCTTCCTTTAAAGAGGCAGGGAGATGTATATAAAACGGAGACCGGCGCAGTATTTAACGTAGAAAGCGCACACAGGGAAGACACCTGTACCGGCACCATCCGCCCGGAGGATATCCGGGTGGCAGAGGAAGGGCAGGACAACAATATTCTGGAAGGTACAGTAGGCGTCCGGACATTTCTTGGAAAGGGCTATCAGTATGAGGTCCTTATAGCGGCAGGAAAGTTCCTGGTAAACAGGCCGGCAGAAGAAGCTTATGAAGAGGGCAGCCGGATCCGCCTTTATCTGCCGGAGTCAAAGTTGGTTCTTGTGCATTAAAGGGGCATCTGCCCAAAGGACATGGGCAGTAATAAGGTAACTACGGCTGATACAGCCGGTCAATTATAAAAAAGAGAGGATCATGATTATGAAGAAAGTATTGGCATTATCCCTGTGTGCAGCCATTGTACTGACGGGCTGCGGCGGTACCGGAACTACGGGAACAGCAGGAGAGAAAAAGAGCGGCACAGAAGAGAAGAAACTGGTTTTATCCACTTACGGCTTAAGTGAAGATATTTCTGAGGAAGAGGTGTACAAGCCCTTTGAGGACCAGTACAACTGCAAGATCGTTACAGAGACAGGAAGTACCAATGAGCGTTACACAAAGCTTTCTGCTGACTCGCAAACTACCATTGACGTAATCGAACTGTCCCAGGCCATGACGGCAAAGGGAATCGAAGAGGGCTTATTTGAGCCCCTGGATTTAAGTAAGATCGAGAACAGCCAGTATTTGATCAAAGCGGCAAAGACCATGGCGGACGCCGGACAGGGAATTGCCTATACCATCAACAGCATCGGCATTATGTATGATCCGGAGGCTGTGGGTTTTGAGATTAAGAGCTTTGATGATTTATGGAAAGCGGAGCTGGAAGGAAGCGTTGCCATTCCGGATATCACGACTACCTTTGGTCCTGCCATGGTTTATATGGCAAGCGATTACAAGGGCGTTGATGTGACCAGTGACAAAGGAGCGGCCGCTTTTGAGGCATTGGAGGAATTAAAGCCAAACCTTGTAAAGACCTATGCAAAGTCTTCTGACTTAATCAATATGTTTACTTCCGGAGAAATCAAGGCCGCTATTGTAGGCGACTTCGGTGTACCAACCATTAGAGAAGCAAACCCGGGTCTGGTGTATGTGACTCCTGACGTGACCTATGCAAATTTCAATACCATCAGCATTACCAAGAACTGCAAGGACAAGGAACTGGCTTACGCATACATCAATTACCGATTAAGCAAAGAGCTTCAGGACAAAACCACCAAGGCTTTAAACGAAGCACCTACCAACAGCCAGGTGGAGGTTTCCAAGGAAGAGTCGGAAAATATGACTTATGGCCCTGCGGCAGAGAGTGCAAAGGTGTTAGATTATTCTTTTGTCAATCCGGTCTAATGAGTTCACCTTGCTTTTTTTTTGAAAAAAGATTATGATTAATAAAACTGTACTTAATTGGAGCATAATCATTTATGGCAAGAAAGAAAAGAGTCGAGCAGGCTGCCCAGACAAAAAATAACATCATACGGGTCGCCTTAAATTTAATTCAAAAAAAAGGGTATCACAACATGAGCATCCGGCAGCTATGCCAGGAAGCCGGTATCTCTACCGGAGCGTTTTACCATCATTTCAGTTCCAAGGAAGAGATGATCAACAAGGGCTTTGCCCTGTATGACGATGCTTTGGATCTTCTGCTGCAGCACTATGAATTCCATGATCCTGTAGAAGATATAAAATATATATTACTTCACCAGACAAAATTTGTTATGGAAGAGTCGGCCAACTTAACAAAAGAGCTGTATATCGCTCAGTTATCAACGGATGTAAAATATTCCGTAAAGCCGGTAAGAAAATACTATCAGACAGTAGAAGAACTGGCGGGAAAAGCGTTAGAGAATGGTATGATTCATACCGATATGACGGTGCATGAGCTCACATCCTTTCTGATCCGAATCAACCGGGGTGTGATTATCGACTGGTGTCTCAACGATTATTCCTACGATCTGATGAAACAGGCAGAAAAGGATCTGTTATTCGTCCTGGACAAACTGACGGCACCTTTATCCATCTAACACGGCCATCAAAGAGCTCTGACCGCTTTTTATATAGCACAAGCGAGAAAAACACCTTTTTGAGGGCAGCATTATCCTCATGAGCATTCTGGGAGAACCGGACAAGCCACCACATACTAAAATCTGATTTGAATGCTATATGATCTCACAGAATAACATTTGCAATCTGTCACTTACGGTTTATCTATAGCCATGTTGATACAAGAACAAAATATACTTTTAAAATGAGCCATAAACTAACAAGAAGTTAGTTTATGGCTCACTTTTTGAAACAAATTTAAATTATTTTAACTTAGTCCCATCTCATCACAGACAGATTGAGCCATTTCTCTGACTTTGCTGGTTTCGTTTTTACAGGCAGCAAGAATAGCTGGTTTATATTTTTCCTGATAGTTATTGCGCATAAAGCATAGTACATTCACTTTCCATTTCCAGCTATCTTCTGGCGTTAAATAAAAAAACTTTGGCTGTATCTTTTCTTTGTAGAGGCTTTCGTCCATATTTAAAATGTTTTCCAGTGTAAGTGAAGGAGCCAGCTCGGACAGTCCGGGAAATTCCTCGTACTCCTGCCATTTTCCCTTGTTCATAGGGCATACATCCTGACAAATATCACAGCCGTAAATAAAGCTTTTAAAATTTCTGGAAAGGGGATCTTGTACCAGGTCACGCCCTCCAAATGTTGTCAAAAAGGAAACGCATGAATTTGGCAGCATTGTGTAAGGCTCAGAAAGTGAGTGGGTAGGACATGCTGCAATACAGCGGTTACAGTTTTTCGGGCATGGTGGCAAATTTGTTGTTTCACGTAAATTCATTTCCCTGTCTGTTAACCACGCTCCGAGGTACACCCATGAACCAGACTCCGTATAAAAAAAATTGTTTCGCCGGACAATACCCAATCCTGCCTGCATAGCTGCCCATCGCAGGCCAACCAATCCAAATTTTGAATCTGAATCAATTCTAATACCGAGTTCCTGTAAATATTGATCCATATCCAATTTGCTCTGATATTCTTTTGTATTGACATCAATTCGTGTGTCAGTCAAATAATGTTTTCCAATATGATTCTTTACCGATTCAGGTATTCTATATTTCCCATACCTTGATACTACTACAATGATAGATTTGGCCCACGGATAATCTTCTTGAAGATCGGCAAGCCATCCGTGTTTTTTTCGATAGAATTGTTCAGACGCTGGCGCTTTCTGAATGCGTTCCTCAACTTTCTCCCTATAACCCTCCATTGCCTGAACGGGAATGATACCACACTTTTCATAACCTAACTCATAGGCTTTGTTTTGAATCATCTTCTCTGTACTATTCAAAATTGATTTTTCTCACTTTCCTTTGGCTCTTTCAATGTGAGCTTATTTGTATTTAGTTTGAATGGATCGAACCACACCGTATATCCTACGATCCAGCAAATTACAGGGAACATTGCTTAATATCATTATGAAGCGACGTAATTGCGACTGATCCAAGTTAGTAATTGAATCAGCAATACATTTCGTGTATATACACTAAAAGGGTAAAAAATTTACGATTCAAGTTCCTCAATTTTACGAAGCAGTAGATTTAATTCAGACAAATCTTCTTTTCCAAGATACTGCTCAATGTAATCTTGTGCTTCCATCCATAGAGCGGTAGCTTTAGCCAAAGTTTCCTTAACATATTCTGATAATACGAGCTGTCGATTTCGAGTACCTTCTTTTGCAATATCCGAGATTAACTCCCTTTGTTCAAGAGGCTTTAGGCTCCGAACCAGTGTAGTCCTATCTAATCTAACATTAGCAGCAAGGTCACTAACATTTACTGGCTGCGTACGGGATATTGTTTTTAATATGAGGTATTGGCTTATTTTGATTCCGCTGGACTCAAGATATTTATCATAAACTTTTGTAATTGCCTGAGAAGCTCTACGTAATTTTAAGCAATTACAGATAATATCGTTTTTTTGTGCTGTAATTATTTTATCCATATTATCCTCGTCATCTAGAATATGTGGCACGCATCGTGTATGTACACTTTAATATTATAACATTGTTGCTACAATGTCAATGTTGCAAATAGATTCAGACAGTCAAATCATGCTACTATCCCCAATATTTTGAGGAAGTTGCAAAACAGCCAGATATGATGATTTTGGGTTTGCCGGATTTGGGTTTGCCGGATTTGGGTTTGCCGTATATGGACGGTATTAACGTTATTAAAAGAGGGCGAACATGGTCAAATATTCCAATCATTGTAATCAGTGCCCGCAGTGAGGATAGGGATAATGCCGGTACAGATGATTATCTGACCAAGCCGCCCGCAACCTTCTGGACTGTATCGGGTATGTCCGCAGAATTAAAATATCTATCAATTTTGCACCCTTACAGAAACATTGGAAACGAAACTTATGTATTCATATTTAATAGTTGAGTTTTTAATATCACCATTTTTATAAAAATCATCCTCAGTAAACTCATTTCTTTATCATTGACTTTTTCCTTTTCCTTTCCTTATAATGTTTAGTAATATAGACTTGAATTTATTCTATTAAATAACATATCAACACAATATCCTTTTCAGATTGGAGTTAATTATGACAGAACGTGAACTTGAAATTCTAAAAATAATTAAACAGAATCCTATGATTTCTCAAAATGAGCTTGCCTATGCACTCTGTATCACACGTTCAGGTGCTGCCGCACATATCCACAATTTAATAAAGAAGGGCTATATTAAAGGAAAGGGGTATGTATTAAGTGAACCTCGCTTTGTTACTGTTGTAGGTGGGATCAATATTGATATTATGGGAGTTTCCAAGAGCCGTCTCATTCGTGACAACTCAAATCCGGGCAAAATTTATAATCTGCTGGGCGGTGCTGGAAGAAACATTTCATTAACACTGACTAAGCTTGATGTACCAAATTATTTCATTTCTGTTTTTGGAGATGACATAAATGGAGATAAGTTTGTGGAGGATTCAAACGAACATAATATGGATATTCAGTACTGTGAAAGGATTACTGGTATCGCAACATCCTCCTTTCTATATATAGATGATTCTGATGGAAGTAGAATTATGGGAATTGATGACATGGATATTTATCAACAGATGACACCTGCATTTATTGAAAAAAATTTAGAACGAATTAATCATTCCGAATATTGCATCATTGACACAAATCTTCCAAAAGAAACTATTGATTACATCTGTAAGAAGGTAACTGTCCCATTGATTGTAAAAACCGTATCCATGAATAAAAATCATCGTTTTATCCATAATCTTGATAAAATTAAGTTTCTCATTACTTCTCAAAATGAATTAGCTCAAATGGTTTCTGAACTAAAAAAACCTTATACAAATCTAGATACTGCCGCTGATACGTTATTAAATCAGGGGTTGGAAAATATTATTGTATTTTCAATGCGTAAAGGATTATTTTACAAAAGTGCAAATACAAAATATATCTTTAACACCGGGCAGCATATAATTGTCAATCCTGTTGGAGCAGGTTCCACACTTACTGGTGCTCTTGTATGGGGACTGCAAAAGAATATCAAATTAGAAGATACATTGAAATATGCATATACTGCTGCTTGCATGACTATGGAAGAAAAAGAATCAGTTAATCCCTTTTTATCAAATGATGCTTTATTTGAAAAAAAACAGCAGTATTTTCAACAAGGTATAACTTTTTAAAGCATTATATCATAAAAAGTGGACTGGTCACCAAGGCTTTATTATGATAAGAGAATATGCCCGAAGGAAAACGAAGCATCATTTAGCAACTGCTGGACGAGTATGATATTGATTCGGCCCAGGACATTCAATGAACTAAAGACCTGCTTGGGGTCTTAGGATCGAAAATCTACTTTTGAACCGCAAGTCGTAAAGAAACGTCAAAAGGATATTTATGATATCGATCACTACATGATTTTACAATCTCCATGAATCGCTGTATAGGTCAAGGTCAATTCTCTTGCCTTTACAACGATTCATGAAGTTTAGTTGTACTTCCTTCTAAAGTCCGGACTACATTTATTCCTCGAGAAGTGTCAATGGCACTTCCACCTCCAAAGCCAACTATACAGTCAGTTCGGCGGCTGCCTTATCAGCTCTTTTACAGAAATCCACTACTTTGGGAATATCTTTTTCCATAATACCATCATTGTATTTGTAACTCGTCTTTGTTAATGAATCTACACCATATGGTTTTACCTGCTTAATACACGCTTCTACATTATCCGGGCCAAGTCCTCCCGCAATAATTACTGGGATGTCTACAGCTTTTACGATTTCTGCATCAATATTCCAATCATGTGTTAATCCACTTGCTCCGATTCCAGTATCTGCTGCAAGTCCGGAATCCGTTAAAATAAAATCACAGAACTTTGCATATTCTTTTGCCTTTTCAATCGCTTTCGGTCCATCTACCAGTACCGCCTGCATCAGCTTAACTCCAGGACACTCTTTATGTAGCCTCTCTGCGAATGCCGCATCTGCAGTATACTCCATTCCTGCTACATGAAGAATATCCGGCTTTACACGCTTTGTAATAAAGATCATTTCATCTGGGTCTTTCTGCAACATAATTGCAACACATTTTACGCCACGTTTTTTAGCTTCATTAAAAATTTTATCTACTACATCAAACGGTACTCTATGAGCCGGAACCCCACCACTTTGCATCGGTACTAAACCAATATGGTCAGCACCCGCATCCATTGTTGCCACACTCTCGTTGTAGTTTACTAAAGAATAAATTTGTTTTATCATAACTTTCTCCTTCTTACTGATTTTTAAATGTGTTTGCTCTCTTGAGCACAGCTTCTACACTGAGTTTTGTAGATACAGATTCAGCTACTTCAACAGTTAAACTTGCTGCCGCCTGTGCCAATTCTCCAACTCTACGTAAGGAAACACTTTCCTTATAGAAGAATCTGGCCCATACAATTGTAGCCATGCTGCAATCACCTGCACCATTTACACTTGTAATATTAGATGGAATAATAGGAACTAAAATAGTTTCTCCATTACCGGAACATAGAATTCCTTTTGCACCAAGAGAAATAAAAACATTTTTCACTCCCATTTTATTTAATAGACCTGCTGCTCTATTTGCTGTTTTTTCGTCTGTAATCTTAATACCTGTCAGAAGTTCTGCTTCCAGTTCATTTGGTTTAAATGTATCTATCTTTTCCAAAATATCTTGAAACCTTGACGCCTTGGCAGTTGATACCGGATCCGCAAAAATCGGAACTGTACAATGATCTGCCAACCATCTTATTGATTTTGCCGATACATTTCCATCAATTACACACAATGTTGCTCCATTAATAAAGTCAATTCTTTCCTGCAGGAATTTTGGAGTCATATTTTCTGTAATACTCATATCATTGACCGCAGCTACCATGTCTCCTTTGTTATCTGCCACATAAAGATATGTTGAACTTTTTTTTCCAATAATACACTCTGAATAATCCAAATAAATACTATTTTTTCCGCATTCTTGAGTAAGAATATTACCAAAATGGTCATTTCCATATACTGTAATCAGGTATGTGGGTACATTAAGTCTGGTTAAATTCTGTGCTATGTTCTGTCCGACTCCGCCAACTGTCATTTCAATTTCACCAATATTGGAATCCCTTGGTCTATAAACATCTCCAGATAATCCGGCCAAGTCTAAATTCATCCCCCCGATAACTACTATATATTTCTTGGTTTCCATTTTTCACCTCCTGTACTTTATAGGTGTATTATATGTCAAGCCTTCTTTCGTTACAACAAATATTTATAATTTAAACTTTTGTTTATTTTTTTATTGAGTTATTTATCTTTCAATTATCATACTCTTTTAATAAAGTTCCTATTTATTATAGCTAATTGGGGAAATATGACTTTTTATTACTACCCATTTATTAAACATTAGTTTACCATCTAATCTTTAATCGAATTATACTTAAGGTTATGATATCCCCAAAGTATATATTATTTAAGGAGGAAAATTGATGTATAATACTATTTTATTAGATGTAGATGGAACTATCTTAGATAGTCAGAAAATACTACTTTCAGCTTTCAAAAGTGCCTTAAGAAATTATTGGTTTAGATAAAGCCTTGAATACTTAGAATCACTTTTTGGCATGAAGGAAGAGGAGGTCGAAGAAATCTTCAAACGTAAACTGATATCCTCACTTCGTCTCTCCACACTGTTTCACTACGATTTTGCTTGAAACATTAATCCTCTTCTTCTACTTCCCATTCGTCTTCCCATTTCATTACTCTTGAGAAGAAATTACTATTCTCGTCAAGATATCTGGTTGCAAATTCATCGCAATCTTCTTCGCTTCCTTTAATATTTTTATTATTATGATAAGCGTGTCGCAATTCATGTAATAATGCATGAATAGAATACAACTGGGAACTATGAAAATCGTTATATTCATCGTGAGCAAATACATACACTATAACTGTTTTACTAGTTGGCAAATAATTGCCTTCAATTTTTCCGCGTATAATTTCTATCCAACCAAATGGATTAATTCGGATTACTCCATACTTTAGTAAATCGTGTCTAGTTTCAATAATATATAATTTATTAATTTCATAATCTGCTCCCAGCCTGTTTAATATCTTAAGCAACTGCTTATTGGTAAAATAGTTCTGATTATTATAAATATTCATATACTGGCTCCAATCTAAAATAAATTAATTGCTTGTGATATAAAACCTAATAATCTAGGCCCAAATAAATATTTAGTAAGCCCGCTTATCGTAGTTACTAAGTGCATTGCCATTTACTGAATAGTCTCTCTTTCACAAACTCAGACAATCTAATCAGTTCGTGGAAAATATCGTCTTTATTTGGAACCACTTATATTCAACTCGTTAAATCCTATTACCCCATGGCTGGAACCGGAAGGTCATTCTTCGGATCTACAGGAACACTTCCGTACCGCACAAATATATGCGATTTACTTTTAATTCTTCATAGCTATAATAACTATCCCTGATATTTAATTAGACTGCTTTATTTAGTGTTCTCACTATAGAACTTGAGAGCTTCCCCTATAAATTTTGTCGCGCCCTTACCATACTTTTTATCATGGACTTTCGTGCACTTTGTTAAATAGAGGTCTGCCATCATGCCCCAGTAGTTTTCTCCCATGTCCATCTTGACAATTTTACTATGCCCCTTGACCATATCATCCATTTCTTTTACGATCTCCTGAATATCTGGCGAAGAATGATTTTTACTTAAATCAGATGTTAAGCGTTCCATTAATTGATCCGTTTGAGCCATATAAACATCTGCATTCTCTTTGATTGTCTGAAACCCATCCATAATCAGCGGCAGATTATTGAGGTTGTTTTTTATAGCTTCGGTGTATTTTTCGATACTGCCAAACTGCTTAATTGCCATTTTGGCTCCTTCAAGCTCTTTTGATTTCATTGTTTCAATAATCTTGCCGAATTCCTCTATACTGCCATAATACTTGACAACTTCATTCTCATGTTCCTGCTTAAATGTTTCCAGTACATTAAAATATTCACTCATATCAAATTCTTTAAAACTCATTGCGCTGCCGCCTTTCAATTTTTTCTCAATAAGTGCGATTAGCTCATTCAGCCTATCTCGTTTCAGCGAAAGCAACTCTTTTTGCTTATGGAGCATCTGTACTTTATCGTACTGTGAACTTTCTAAAATTTCTTTCATATTTTTTAATGGAATGTCCAATTCTTTGAAAAAAAGTATTTGTTGCAACGTTTCTAGTGAATTATCGCCGTATAGCCTATAGCCCGCTTCTGTTACTGAGCTCGGCTTTAGCAGGCCAATCTTATCGTAATAGTGCAGCATACGAACACTGATACCCGTTAAATCCGAAACCTGTTTAATTGTTCTCATCTCTATATGTACCTCCTGTCCGTATGGTTTTATAATACACTATGACATGATGTCATGGTCAATACTTTTGAAAAAGAAATTTTATACATTATATTGGACGCGGAAAAATGGAGGCGTTACTTTCCCACAGTCCTCTGTTCACAGCACCTGGAACGATTTTCAATGTCATACTTACGGTACTTCCATAATTATGTAGTATAGATAATTCTATTTTTGCGAATTTAAGGCAATAAAAAGGCTGCGCTTTTCAATTCCGAAAAACGCAGCCTATATTTTTATAGCAGAAAATTTTTTAAATCCTTTTCACTTGAAGTTTCTGACCATGGAATCAAAACCATAGTTGCTTTCTACTGGCAAATCAATTGGAGCATCCAAGCAGCTTTTCCACACTGATAAAAGAAGATTGAAAAAATTCTGCATTATTATTATACACTCAGCGTACCTTGAGAAGATAAAAAAGATGCTGTAACTTTTCAATAACCAAATGATTTCTCCAATATATCAGCTATTCTTTCACTTGCATGCCCATCACCATATGGATTGCTGGCATGGCTCATTTTTTCATATTCAGCTTTATCATCAAGGAGCCTTCTAAATGTTTTATAGATTACGCTTTCATCTGTTCCGACCAATTTCAAAGTGCCGGCAGCTATCCCCTCAGGTCGTTCTGTTGTATCACGCATAACCAGAACAGGCTTNNTTATCCCACCGCTATCAGTCAATATCAAATAACATCTTGAAAGAAAATTGTGAAAATCCAAAACATCGACGGGTTCAATTATTCTTATTCTATCATGTTTGCCAAGGATTGTATTGGCAGCTTCCCTTACCACCGGGTTCATATGAATGGGATAGAGCACCTTGATATCTGGCGTCTCATCGACAATTCTCTTTATCGCTCTGAACATGTTGTTAAGTGGTTCTCCAAGATTTTCTCTGCGATGAGCCGTCAGCATGATGAGTCTGCTTCCTTCTGCCCATGTAAGCTGCTCGTGAGTATAGTCCTCTCTCACCGTAGTTTTTAGTGCATCAATCGCAGTGTTCCCAGTCACATAAATCGTTGATGGGGCTTTCCCTTCATGAATTAAGTTGTTTTTAGATAATTCTGTCGGTGCAAAATGAAACCTTGCAATGATACCGACTGCCTGACGATTAAACTCTTCCGGATATGGTGAGAAAATATTATAAGTTCTAAGTCCAGCCTCAACATGTCCGACCGGAATTTGCAGGTAGTAGCAAGCCAGAGCAGTTACAAAAGTGGTAGAAGTGTCGCCATGTACTAATACCACATCAGGTTTAACTTCTTCTAAAACACTTTTAATACGATTTAGAATGTTGGTTGTTATATCAAATAGTGTCTGATGATCCTGCATAATTGACAAATCATAACCAGATATTACATTAAAAGTTGTCAATACTTGATCCAGCATTTGACGATGCTGCCCAGATACACAGACTATTGTTTTTATATTTTTTCGACTCTTCAATTCATTCACCAAAGTGCACATCTTAATTGCCTCGGGGCGTGTACCAAAGATCAGCATAACTGTTTTCATTCTGCCATTCCCTCCTTTTGTATTGTCAGATCATGTGTCACTTTAAATTTGATTTTATTTTTTTAATATATTTTCATTATTCTTTAGAAACTTGATTATCTTCAACCAAGCTGACTTTGTATTTTCAAAATCTATATAGTGCTGTTCTACATGTGCGTGATAAAATTCAAGTTCATCTAATATATTGTTAAATTGATCATTCCCAAAATAATTGCAGATCTTCGGAATAACTATCGTTAAGTCTTCTTTCATTTTTTTAATTTCAGCTTCGTAATTATCTCTTTGGGTAATATAAAGCAAAAGCGGTTTATATCTGATCCAGCCTATTGAAGCCTTTAAAAATCTTATTGTAATAGCTCCTGAATCCGCTTTCAATGCTTTTAATTTATTAGGAAGAACTCCCAGAAGCAAATGCTCATAATTTGAGAACCCGTCGTGGAAGGTGTAGCAAGGAACTTTTCTTATACTACATTCACCAATGCAGGTGCTTAAAAAAGTATCTTCTCCTCTTGCTCCCGGCGGGTTATAAAACGGAAATAATTTATCAAGATTTTTGAGGTTAAAGGCCAAATTAGCACCCGAAATAAATTTCATTCCATTTACTTCTTTAACTATTTCAATTGTATCGCTATTTATAATATCAAGGTCGGCATATGTAACACCGCCATCTTTCATTTTTTCTTTTATTGAATCCCAGTTAATAATATCATTGCTTATTGACTCAATGAAAATTCTAAATTCGTCTTCTGAAAGCTTTTCGTTAAAATCCAACTGAGGTATTGGAGAAATATAACCGCAATGATACCCATGTGTCATATCTGCATATTTAATATTGTTAATATGCGTCGATAAAACTTCCTGACCTTTCCAAACAAGACTGTTGTTGATTTTAATAGTTGCTATTGGATATTCATCATCATCAAGGAAAATGAGATAGTCCATTTTGTTTTTTAAAGCAAAATATAATACTGCATTTCTTTTCATCGCATATCCTTCACCAAAAATAAGTTTCGCCTCTTTTAAGGTGATAACATCATTTTCTACCAGATATTGCATTTCATTTGTTATTGCAGAATTACCTAAATAATAAGCGGAATCTACCAATGCCAATATCTCATCGTCCGTAATTTTGTAATCGCTCACTTTTGTACTGTAATACTTTAAGTCATACGCGACAAACAGATGAACAGCAATTTTTTTATTATCAACAAGTCCGGATTCATTCCAGTTGTCAACATAGGTTTTTACAACATTTTTAAAATTTTTTCGTCCTGTTACAAAACCCACGCCAACATTTATCTTCTTTTTAATTTTCATTCATTTGATCCTCATCCCATTTTACTAAATTGGGATCGGTATCCAGGATGGAATCGTATTGTTCCTTAATTCCATATATAGCATCCGAATCTAAAAGCTGATATCTTTTATACTTTTCAACTCGATCGACCGGCGCTGACCAGCCAAGATGCTTTACTCTGAATTCCAATGCTGACTTAGGGAAAGAGGACGTATTTATGGGAAATCTTCCGCAATGTTGCGCTGCTTCATTCCATTTATATTTAAAATCAGGTTGATATCTCATTAAAAACGGTCTATAAACGTTATGTGCATTCCAATATTCATCTTCTCGATATTGTGTATTATTCCACATATCAAATAGTCTAAAGCAATACAAATCATAGTCCCGGTTATTAATGAGTTCCTGTGCATTTTTCCAAAAATTCTTTTCTAATATTTCATCAGCATCAAGATTTAAAATCCAATCTGGATTTGTTTTTACAGTTTCCTCCCATTGCTTTTTCCTAAGTTGGGCCTCACTTGCAAACATAGATTTATCATTTTGTATTATATGCAATGGAATTTCTTTTAGTATTGCTCTGCACATATTTACTGTATCATCACAGCTTGCGTCATCTATGATAACAGCTTCATCAATATGTCCCTTTAAACTTTCTAATACCTGTTTCAGATAACGCCCTGCTTCATTTTTCACTATCATGGAAAGAGTGATTTTATTTTCCTCTTCTTTATATTGACGTACAAAGCCAAGGTCAGCTTCGCAATCTTTTACATAATCCTGAACTCCTGCTAAATCCTGTTCTCTGTAAATATGATATGCCGGATAAGTAGTATCAACAAATAGATCAATGCCGAGTACCACTGCACGTATACAGAAAAATCTGTCTTCACCATGTATGGTTAAGTTTTTAATTGGCTTAAAACTAACGCCTTTCACCAATGAGGCTCTGCTTAGCAATGTGCACGCTCCCAACCCACCCACTTCATATACGCCCGGTATCCTAAGCTGGTTTAAAAACTTAGTTTGTCGTATTTCAGCCTCTTTATCACTTAAGACTTCACCTAACATTTTAGGAACTAAATCATATTCGTCAAACATCCAGACATTCGGCTCGAAAGGTCTATTTTTATGCCATTGAGACCAAAAAACTTCAGATATTATATCCTTATCTTGAATTTTCAAATGCTCTATTAAGTTAGGATGCAAAACCAAATCGGAGTCCACAAAAAACAGATAATCATAATTATTGTCTATTGCATAATTAATGATATGATTTTTGTAATTTGCTACTTTTAACATTAAGCTGTCGTTCCATAGGTGGGATTCATCATTACACTCATACTCTCCCGGTCCATTACCTCGAATGATAATAACCTTCGAATCTTCTCTTTCAAAGCCAGCTAACAGATGACTGGCTTCATCATCAATATTGTCATCAACAAACATATAGTCAATCGAAATAGTATTCCGCCTAAGATTTTTTAACGATCTTAAAAACTCCTTCAAAATATTTATTTTTTGATAAACCGGGCTGCCAACTAATACTCTTTTTTTATTCAAATAAAGTATCTCGCTTTCGTTTTATTTTATTATTTTTTCTTCGATTTCTTTGCTGCGACTGTTTCTACTGCAATTTCCGGCTGTACAGATACCTCCTTAACCTTTTTCTTCTTTAACATCTTCTTTGGATTTTTATCTCCCATTTAAAATCACCTCTTTTCCCGTTATTCATTTTTTTAGATAAATTTAATTTATTAAAAACGTGATAGTAATACACAATTGCTACCGTGGTCATACCTGCATAGCAGGTGGTTTATTAAAAGATTGCCATATAAATAAAAAAAAGCCACTTTATACAAAGTGACTTTTATTAGCTCTATTTATTTGTATGTTGTTAGCACTCACAACCAGAGAATGCTAACATATCTAATATATCACTAATTCAATATAATGTCAAGTTCGATTCCAAAATTTCAGGTTTGAAAGGTAATTTCATTTTGTCTGCTCTTCATTTAAGTGGTATTTCAAAAAACATCTTTATTTTCGCTATAAAATTCCTTAACCCCACATAAAATCGAGGTTTTCCCGACAGCAAACAGACCGTCTCAACGTAATCCATATAAGAAAGTATTCAACTAATATTAGTTAAATAGTAATTATGGCATTACGTAAATAAAAGGTATGCCATAAGCTTTCATGCTGCTTATACGCTTAAACCATTGGATGCAATTACCTCTTTGTACCAATAAAAGCTGTCTTTTTTCATTCGTCTCAGTGTACCTCGGCCAAAATCATCCCGGTCCACGAATATGTAACCATAGCGCTTGCTCATTTCTCCGGTAGTTGCGCTGACCAGGTCAATGGGCCCCCAAGTAATATAGCCAAATAGATTTACCCCATCCAATTCAACTGCGTCCAATGCTGCTTTGATATGCGCTTTCAGATAATCGATGCGGTACTGGTCATGGATCTTCCCATCCGGCGAAATCTCATCCTTGGCACCAAAGCCGTTCTCAACAATCAGCAGCGGTTTCTGGTAACGGTCATACAGTTCATTGAGTGTAATTCTTAAACCGATGGGATCAATACCCCAGCCCCACTGACTGCATTCCAGATAAGGATTTTGGGCATCACCGTCCACATTGCTCAAGGTTTTCATATCTGGCATATCCGCTTTGGCGCAATGGCTTTGATAATAGGAAAAGGAGACAAAATCTACAGGATTTTCACGCAGGATCGTTACATCCTCAGGGGCCATTTGTAACTTTACACCTTCGCGCTCCAGGCGCTTTATTGAATATTCCGGATAATACCCCCTGGCCTGAACATCCGTAAAGAAGAAAGCCTCCTGCGATTTCTGCTGGGCACAAAGTACATCTTCAGGGCGGCAGCTGTAGGGATATACGCTGCCGGATGCCAGCATACAGCCGATTTTCATATCAGCGTCTATTTCATGTGCGATTTTGGTGACCAGCGCGCTTGCCACCAATTCGTGGTGTGCGGCCTGATATTTTACCTGTGTTTTCTGATCGCCTTCGTGGAAAACCAGACCGGCTCCTAAAAACGGAAGGTGAAGGATCATGTTGATCTCATTGAAGGTGAGCCAGTACTTGACCAGCCCATGAAACCGCTGAAACAGGCACTTGGCATATTGGGCAAACAGTGGAATCATTTGGCGGCTGCGCCAGCCGCCGTACTTACGGATGAGATGGATCGGGCAGTCGAAATGGTTAATGGTGACCACCGGCTCCATACCATACTTTTTGCATTCAAGAAATACGTTTTCGTAGTAACGAAGCCCTGCTTCGTTTGGCGTATCCTCTTCACCGGTGGGGAAAATGCGGCTCCAGGCAATGCTAATGCGGAGGCATTTTAAGCCCATTTCGGATAAAAGCTGTATATCCTCAGGATAGCTGTGATAGAAGTCGATTGCCTGATGCGTTGGATAAAAATGCTGCGCATCAGGGCTAAGCATTTCCATCATACCGGAAGCAACCGCGTACCGATCTTCACCATAAGGAAGTACATCTACATTGGCCAGGCCTCTTCCGTCTGCCTCATAAGCGCCTTCACACTGGTTGGCTGCAATTGCACCACCCCATAAAAAATCTTTTTTAAGCATTGGCATTCTCCGTTTCATCATCTAAGAACACGGCCATGTTTTCGTTCTTTACGCCAAGCACGCAGGTAAAGAAGGCAGCGCCGATAACCGCAGCAGCGTATCCAAGTAAATAGGCCAGAGGCTTGGTGTTGACCAGGGCTCCCAAAAGTCCGGACACCATCATTGTTTCCGCGCCTTGAGTTCTAAATAGGCCTAATACAAAACCGCCGCAGGCACCGCCCAAGTTGGCGGCCAGGAACGGTTTCCATAGCGGCAGAGAAATACCGTAGATCATAGGTTCCGAGATACCGAGCAGCTGGGTAAGAATGTTGCCGAGTACGGCAGAACGCAGCTTGCCATACTTTTTCTTGTCGCGGAAACGGATCAGCAGTCCAACCGCAACACCTGCCAGACCTGCACCTGCCAAAGAGGTAAAGCCCTGTAGGCACGTATAACCAACTTCTTGAAGCAGCAAAGTGTTGATCGGCGTAACAATATGATGAATACCCATGGCAACCAGGAAAAGGAAGGTACCGGAAATAATAGCGCCGCCAAGTGCACCAGCATTATAGACCAGCCACAGGATCGCAGTGCTGAGGGCGTCACTTACAATACCACAAATGGGCTGGATGATAAATAACAATGCCAAGCCGGTGATCACAACAGAAAACAAAGCGGGGAAATGTATCTGAAGCGAATTCGGAAGTACCTTTCTTGCGCGTTTTTCAATTTTGGCAGCCAACATACCGCCAATCAGTGCGGCAAATGTTCCGCCCAGGCCGCTTTTGAATTGCAGATCCATGATGCCCATGGAAATGCCGTTTAAGGCGCCGACATTCGTAACGATTGCGCCAATCGCAAGACCTACAAACAGGTTGCCGCCGCGAACCTTGGCGGCCTGCCCGGCAACCGCGATGTTCATGATAGAGAAGAAAGAACCGGCGATCACACTGAGCGCTGCCATGAAAACAGAACCTCCATCTGCAATTCCTGCAGGATTAAACAGCTGGACACCAAAATAGATATAAATATACTGCAGCAGCTTCATAATGCCGTACAAAAGGCCCGTACCAGCAAAGGCAGGAATCAGTGGCGTAAAGATCTGAGAAATGATGGTGAAGATTTCGTTTCTGCCCTTTTTCTTCTGGTTAAATTCCTCTACACGATCTATGGACACCTGAGATTCGCGACCCTGTATTTTATGGATCTCCTGGCAGGCCGCATCCGCCTTTCCAGGGCCTAAGATCACTTGGGGATTGCTGTCATCTCCGGCCAGTCCCATGACGCCCTGGATTGCCTGCAGCTTCTTCCTGTCTACCAGTGACGCATCATGAACAGTCAGCCGCAGACGGGTCATGCAGTTCCCTACTTTCGCAATATTATCGATACCGCCCAGGCCTTCGATAATTGCCGTAATGTTGATCGTGTTGCTCATAATTTTCTTTCTCCTTTATTTTTTCTCCATTGTATATAGTTTCGTAAACTTCCTGTCATATCATGTAAGCAGTCAGGATTGCTCTTCAGTGTGCAAGATACAGTAAATTGGGGAGCCAAAACGATTTCCTCTACCTCTTGATAAATGCACCGGTGCAAGTCCGGGTGGTAATCGGCAATTGTAAGCAGGGCACGAACCAGATGGCTGACATATTGGAATCGATAATCCTGCATGTGACCGATAAATTTATCAAAATGTACACTGTCGTTTATAAAAGTTTCGTTTTGCTGCAACATATGCAGCAGTGGTTCACTTACCTTGGCATTGTGAAGCCTGCCCAATGCGTAAACGGCACTGATTCCTCTTAAGGAATTGTACGTTTTACTGGTTTGCGGCAGATAGCAATCTCTTCGCTGTGCCGTTTCGATCAAAATCGCAAGGCCTGAATCATCCTCACACAAAGCCAATACCAATGCGCTGTTTACCTGTAGATTGATATTGTCTTGGCTCAGCCAGCTTTTTAATGCCTCTGTGATCCGCAGCTTCCATGCAGCCAACATCGCAAGACCCGGACTATCGGATAACAGGCCCTTGCGGATCTGTTCCGTTGTTAAATCAAAATAGGGGATCTGTTCGCGTTCAGGCGGGGGATTGTCTTTTAATACATAATGATTTTGCCAAGAAAGGCAGCCCGTTTGAGTAAGCCTCTCCTTCAATGCCTGGTACGGCACATCCTGCAGCGGAAGCTCCAGGCAAAGTGCCTCTTCCACAACTGTGGCTGCCGCTTCACCTGATTTTTGACAATCGCGCATCATTCGCGTATGTGAAGCCATGTCGTGATCCAGCGATAAAATTCGCCCGGCTGCGATCACGTTGTCCAGTGCTTTTGGAATCATCACTTCTTTATCAATTGGTACCGAAACCAGTGTGGACCACATACTAAGTCCAACGACCCAATCGCACAGAGTCTGGCTTTCAAAGGCCATATCCTTCACATGGTTATCAATATTAGCACTGGAATAAAATAACGGCTCTGCAGTTTCCTGGTTTTGTATCACCTGATCCATGCGCAGCAGCCGGATCCCATTTATGGCAAATCCTTCGCGAATCCCTAGCAGAGGAGACATCCCCATCGTGATTTGACCTTTCTTCCAGGTGCTGTAAACGGGGTTGTTTAACGATGCTATGATGTGGCTGGCATATTCTTCTGCTCGCTCCTGGCGAACATAGCCCGCATCTATGTTATCAAAATTTATGCGGCAAGTATCTTTTTCGAAAAACTGCCGTACATTGGAAAATGGCTGTGACAGGCCATCGAATTCTCTGCCATTCTTTTTGGCTGATCCAGCCATTCGGCACAGGGCCGCTTCTGCTGAGGCGTCAATAAAGTAATCGGCGGAGACTTCTTTCAGTCCGAAAGGGGTGAGATACTGAATGCCTGCGATTGTTCTTCCATCCGTATATACGCCGGTCAAAGCAGAATCAAAGCTGATTTGACAGTTTGTATCCTCCAATTCTTGTTCGTACACATACATACGTATCAGCGGATGAGACCCAAACACATCCGGAAGACGATACTGCTTTTTTTGTTGCTCGATCCGTGCGTCGTACGTTTCATAGATCCCGCCGGTAGAGCCCTGATAGTAATGGAACATGGCCCCGCTGTGCACACCGCCCAGAAAATTCTGCTTTTCTACGATCAGAACGTGCCGTCCTTTTTTAGCAAGGTAGATTGCCGCTATGCTTCCGGCGGTACCGCCCCCGAGAATGACAGCATCATAATGTTTAGAAAAAGAGATATTATCTCGTTGTTCTTTTGCTATTTCTCCATGTTCGAGAATCTGTTGAAACATCAGCATAAGTAATCCCTCCAGAATTGTTCCCCACGTTCCATAGCATGCAGTAGATCATCCGATAGGCAGGAACACAAAATGAAACCATTTGAATCAGAAAGAACAGATGACTGCTTGCCTCTGACGCATATCCGATCCGCTGCCTTCAGCAATAGATCGTTGCTATCAGTTTGCGTGAAAGAAAACAGCTCGAGGGCTTGTTTGCGCAGTTGCGAATATGACATTTCCGCGTCTACCGGCATTTCCAGAATGTAATATCCGCCAGTTGGAAACTCATGAACAGTGGCATGGGGGCAGATCACCCGGTCCTGGCCGGCTTTCCAGATCAGAAGGTTCAGACTTTCGGTTACCATTCCATCAACGGCCTGCTTTACAAATGTTTCGGTAGTGTCTACATAATTTTCTGCCTGTACGTGATAGATCTCATCCCGGCAGATGCCTGTAAGTGTGAAATGATCCATATTTCGCTGACTGGATAGGATCGAAAAATCGAACAAGATCTGTAATTTCTGGCTTTCTGCATATCTGCCCAGGGCGGGCATCCCTTCGGTAACGGCCAGTTGTCCATCCTGAACAACTGATGGGTACTGTTTCATGACGGCCCAGAATTTGCGGGCGGACTCTCCCTGTATCGTTCTTTCCGGCATGGGATCGGCTCGCATACTTGCAAAAAAATCACTTGCCAGCTGATTTCCCCGATCCACAATCAGAGTTCCCTCTGGATCACATGAAGCTATTGCCAGCCCAGCCATAGTCGCACCATTTACAATGGTCTTATATTGTTTCAAAATTTAGGATCTCCTCTCTATATTTTTGCGTTTCTGTTGACAATATTATATAATTTTCACCAGTGCACTGCAACGCTTTGGGACCAGCTTGTTCCTTATCTCAAAAGTCGGACTTTATACCTTTATTCGTGATTTATCACAGAAACATTAGATAATGAAAGAGGATCAAAAAAAAGCATACCCCGAAGGATCTGCTTTATGAATTGATATCTTTCCGATCGACCAGGCGCTACGTAGCGTGTGGTTAGTAATGACGGAGGTTGCGCTGCGGCAATCACTACTCCAATTGGGGAACGCTGGTGGATTCCGGTAGAGCTTTTTCTTGTTCTGTTCTCATATTGGCTTTATACTGCTGATACTGTAAAAACAATGTTTCAATGGCAATAAAATATCCTACGGCAGACTCGGTCCGATAGCCGTGATACTCTGAATAAAATTGAAAGTCCATCGTGTGTACATAGATGTTTTCATCGCAGATCGAGGACAGCATATTGTCCTTTAGGCGGGTGATCGAAATCACAGGAACATTTCTTGCACAAAGGTTCCGAGCGAAGTCTAATGCAGTCGGTGTTTCGCCGCTGAAAGAAATGATAAAAACCAGGTCTTGGGGGGTAACGTTTTTTAACAGGAACGATAATTCACTCTCCCCCTGTATGCTGATAATATAATCACCGCTGCACTGGAACAATCTCCGCATTTCCCGAAGAACGTTGTTTTGCATATTGCCCGTGCCATAGGCGAAAATGTGCTTAGCACCGTAAATCATCTGGTTGATCTTGGTAAAGTCTTTGTTTTGCATCTCGGTAACGATCTGGTGATAGAGTGTAATCAGATCTTTCGGATCGTTGATGTAATTCGTAGACTTCTGTTTATAATCCATCCTCAATAAGATCTTCAATTCTGCGTAGCCGCTTAATGAGAGCTTCTGAGCGAAGCGCAGCACCGTTGTGCGTGACACATTACAGGCGTCAGCCAATTCATAGATGGTGTAATCACAGCAAGCTTTTCGATGAGTTGAAATGTATTTCCAGATAATAAGGTCAGTTTCTTTCAGTTTATGATAATTCTTATTGACAAGCTCCTCAATTTCGATAACCATAGTTGCATTCCTCCTTGGGATCAGATGGGCCATAATCATATTATACTATGCATTAGAGCTAATACAACATAAATATACGAACTAAAAGATGAAGCGGAAGAACTGTACTGATTAAATACCTATGAAATTAAAAACTCTGCACTAATAAAATATTCTTTAGAAGTTTCCTGTTGCGGTTCAATTCTAAAACTTTTTATTATTCGATAATGACCGGCAGATAATTTACCATATAATATCTCAAAATCAGTACTCCACGGTAAACTATCCCCCTTTTTTAATTGATACCCTATTGAAGTAAACATGATGCCGTCCTTAACAGGTAAAGAATACCATCTTTGACCCTTCTTTATTTCAAGGATATAATCTGCACCAAATATTGCCGGATCATCAGCAGAATAATTTATATGCACTGTGATTTTTGTGCCTTCCACACTTTGCACCGCCATAGTTATTCCACCAAAATCCTCTAATACTAAACTGCTTTCAGATCTTTCTGTTGCTGCTTTATTATTATATATAATCACATAAAATATTATGAAAAATAAAACAACAAAAGCAAAAGTTAATCTATGTTTTTTCATTTTCTCATCCATTCTTACTATTCTGTGATGATTTTACAAAGTATTCGTCCTGTTCTTTTTCGTCTAACTGCTTTTGAATTTTTGCCTGTCTTTTCTTGTTCAGATAATTAAGGCAAGACATTACAACAAAAGTTGAAATGGTCGCGCTGATAAAAGTAACTGCCAATACGGCGATAAAATAACCGATACCATCTTCCTTATATTTTTCTGCGTACTGTGTATAGTTTAAAACACCGATAATCACAGTTACTACAATTCCAGCTACTATACTGTTCACAAGGGGAATGACTTTAGACCGTTTACCTTCGCCGTATATGTCAAGTCCCAAGGTCATGTACCGTATGGTCATGTATAAGGACATACCAAAAAAACATATAACCTCAACGGCATATTGTTTAAACGGAGCGTTAAACAGGTATTGTTGAACGAGTATTGAACCGAGAAGCACTATCATTAAAATACCGTATGCTTCACTATTTATTTTACGGCGTAGTGCTACAACTCTTTCGTCTTGCATATTTTGTATTTTCATTTCGATTCCTCCCAAAATAAATCATTTAATGTTTTGCCAAGCTCCTTACAAATCGATATGCAAAGGTTTAGTGTGGGGTTATATTCCCCTGATTCTATCAGCCCGATAGTTTGTCGGGTTACGCCTACGGCTTTTGCCAAGTCCTCTTGTTTCATATCAACTTCCATTCGGGCGATTTTCATTCTCTTGTTCTTCATAGAATGCCCCCTTTCATAGTCATAGAGTACATCATATATTGCTCAATGTCAAGTATATGTTGCATTTGCTGTTGTGAAATTTTTATCAGCATCNNAAAACCCCGCCAGAGCAGTTCTAAAGGCTCTTGCAGGGTTTGTTTTCTAAGGATTATAAAAATTCGCTACACATCGCATTGTAGTCATAATTATCTTTTGTAAATATTATATCCTGGTTATTGCCTTTTGGAAATTTATCAAATTTCCTCATTGTCTCCTTTTGTCCTGTCCGCTTCTTCCTCCCCGGGACGCACATATTCCCTCCGAAGCAGCTTTTTCACAGACCATCCCACAAGCAATATACCAACCACAAGGAATATGACCATAGCTGCCACTTGAACCAGATTTCGGACCCCGGAAGACATTGAAAGCTCCGTTATCATTTGGTACCCAAGATAAACCAGATAGCCGCCGCCCACAAGCCGCAGGATCAGGGTGCTCTGAGGCGGATTAGAGGAACCTTTCTTCTCACTCATTAGTATTCTCCTTTGACATAAATTTCTTTCAGCTATTTTTTTCTCTTTGATAATAAGTCTATCGTAACTGCCCCCAAAAGTACAGCACCTTTTACGATTTTCTGGATATCGGTGGACCAGCACAAAATACCCATGATAAATGCGCCGACAACGGCTCCGATAATCGTGCCCTCGCCTCCGNNCTTGGGAGTTGCGGAAGCGTTTCTGGCGGAGAGAACGATTCCGGCAATGGCGCAAAGAATGCCCATATTGGTATATACCCAGAAAAAGACTTTTCCCGTATTGATGCCGGAAAGCTTCGCCGCTTTCGCATTGCCGCCCAAGGCATAAATCTGCCGCCCTGCCACAGTTCTGCTTGTAATGAAATGATAGAGGGCAACCAACGCGCCCATGATAACCAGAACGGTGTCGTATGGAAAATGGGCCAGAAGTAACCCGTATATTTTAAAGGCATGTGTTTATATATATATAGCTGTTTCCTTTTTCAATCTGTGAAAGGCGCTTCCTTATGCCCCCTTCCCATATCCTGACAGTTACTGTAACTTTATTATTCCCTATCTCTGGAATAGTACTATTTTTATAGTCTGCCTTGTTTGAGTCGTATTTAAATCATCTTATACTCTTACTAAAACTGGATTGGTGCTGGTATTCCTGCTTCCGGAAATAAGTAAATAAAAATTGTCAAAAATATCTGTATCACAGCAAAAAATATAAACAAATATTTAATGCCATGTTTGAACTTTGAAAAGGGAAGCAGCAGCCAAATAGATAATAAAAAGCAGATAATAGAAATGATAGCGCATATTCCAAATGCAATATAAATATTGATTTGACCTATCTTTCCTATCAGTTCAGTAAAAAAGAGCAATAAATAAATACCTTGTAATAATCCTGTTAAAATGGCTATTTTATTNNTGCTACTTAACTCTTTCCCATTCATTTGTTTCGCTATTTTTTAGCAACTTCAACTTGTATTCACCAATTCCACTGTAAAAATATATTTCATCGCAAGATTTACTACTTGCTACCCCAACTTTTAGTGCCATTATATCACCTTCTTAGGATATTGAGTAATCAGATATCATCACACATGCTATTTTTCCTCCAGTACTTAGAAACAGCAAACCGATTACTATTACTAAAGAAAGTATAGCAATATCCAATTTTCTTTTTCACTGATAATCCTCCGAAAATACAATTTAATTTATATAAGTTACAGCATTTTATATTCTTACTCATAAGGGAATCATCACTTTTTCGTACTGGTAGTGCCCTGCATCCACAGTCATACGGCACATTGTAATTTCCAAATCAAAACGCCGTTTACCGCAGCTACCGGGATTGAGAAACAGTACTCCCTTTATAACTTCTGCAGAATATTTGTGGGAGTGACCATAGACCACCACGTCAACATTTATTAAGTATTTTGGGATATCTTTCTTGTTATGAACGATGAAGAATCTCACGCCTTCAATTGTGACGGTAATGCTTTTTGGCAGGGCTTCTGCCCATTCTTTATCGTTGTTGCCACGCACCACATAGGTCTCTCCGAACTGTCGTATGGACTCGACAATGTATGGTGTGTTGATATCACCAGCATGAATGGAGCAATCAGCTTCAGCAAGTTCAGCTATAACAGGCTCTCGTAATAGACCATGAGTATCGGATAAGATTGCAATCTGTTTCATGAAATTCTCTTTCTTAATTTTGTTAATAATCTTAGTGCTTATAAACAATTATACTCTCAGACAGGATTTTATAATTAACCTTTGGTTCAAAACCACTCGATAAAGTCCTATTTATCCGTTAATCATTCATCACACGAATGGAATACCAAAGTTTCGAATATCTGCCCGTCTATGCTAATTATTTCATCAATGGGGATCACTATGCCATCGGTCATTACGACAATCCGTTCATATTCGTCTATCTTTTTAGCCGCACTGATAGCAGTAACATAGGTGCCGCCTTTCTTCTTCGCATCCGGCTGAAAATAGGTGATTGCGATTTCGGGATGCTCTTTAAGCCGGTCTGCTATGATTTGCAGCTTATTGCTCAAAGCGTCCTTCATGGATTCGTCCAATTCTACTCTCTCATCAGTCAGCCTTGCGGTTTCTTTAATGGCGGCATCATAACCGGTCAGTGCAGCAAAAGGGGAAAACTGAGCTGCCCGGTCAATGGCTGCCATATGAGGGTGTGCCGCAGAGACATGATGCGGTAGATGGATGATGTCATCATATGTTTTCGTCATGCCTTGTGTCCTCCAATCTGCTTATTCCGATCTACTGTGGTAGCGCCTTCCTCCAGATTTATACCCTTTAAGATGGCGTTCTTGCCATATTTCTTTTTTATATCCAACATTGCTTTCTGCATACTTTTCTCTCGTGCAAGCCCGGCTTCTTCCTCTTCTTTTTTCGCCTGTTCAGCAGCGTAATCCGTAAAGAGATCAAGCTGTTCAAAGTCATCTGGCTTTTGAACGTTTTTCTCATCCACAACATGATTCGCTGTGATGTTGACTCTCCTGACCAGGAGATTTTTGTCAACAATACGCTCAAACAGCTCTGTGATGGCCTCCAGGATCAATTTTGTAGAGGAGGTCTGTCTGCCAAGGTTTGCCGTACCATGTGCAGATTTCGGAAGGTTGCGTCCGTAGTGGTCAGTGGTGATTGGCCCGTGGTATGATTTCTTTATCTTCGGGGTTGTCAGATTTTCAATATCATATCCGACCGTCAAAACAAGCTGGTCGGTCACAAGCTTTTTATCCACCAAATCAAGTACCAGCAGATCAGTCATTTCCCACACGATCAGCTTCGCTTTATCAAAAGTATAGGCACTTTGCAGTACCTGTCCCGATCCAATACTGTTTGTACTTGGCTTATACGCTTTAATATCGGCAATCGTGCATGGCTCCCACCCCCACGCATGGTCTATCAACAGCTCTGCATTGATGCCGAACAGCTTGTACAGTAGATCCTCGTTGTAATAATCGGTGGGCTTACCGAGAGAACATCTTGCAATATCTCCCATAGTAAATAGGCCTTGTTCTTCCAGCTTCGTGGCATATCCTCTGCCAACACGCCAAAAGTCTGTTAAAGGCCGGTGTGACCACAGCAAGTGACGGTAGCTTATTTCGTCCAATTCAGCGATCTGCACGTCGTTTTGATCCGCCGGAATGCGTTTTGCCTGAATATCCATAGCGATCTTGC
>DJBG01000106.1 GCA_002429965.1 Hungatella sp. UBA5982 | reverse complement strand
GCAACTGCGGGACTCACTGGGTAAAGGTGAGAGACGACCTGAGGTGGCCCCAGTAATCGCCTCTGGGCGCTAAGTTAAAGAGGACTTCATTGGTGGCATTTAAGATTCCCACATATTCGGTCCCGTTAATCATATAGGTTCCTCCGGCCTCCGTAAAGCGGACCATTGAGGAGAGAACATGATGCAATCCAAAAGGAATCAGCGCACGGTTTAGCGCATAATAAATGGCGTTTCCTATGTACGGCGTTGTAAAAATAAAGGAAATGCTGATAAGGAAGTTGGTCAGCAAATTCCAGAACACCGGAATGATCAGCCCGATAGGGATTATCAATGCAAATGTAATGATCGGAATGGATTTCTTCCCTCCAAAGAAGGCAAATGCAAGAGGAAGTTCCAGGCGGTAAAACCGGTCTGCTACCTTGGCAGCCACGAAACCTGNNAGATCAGACCCCCCAGCGCCTCGATCTTTAAAGTCTGAATGCCAAGAACCATGCCCTGCCCCACCTGAGCCGCAACCTCCGGATCAGCCAGGGTTCCCGTCTGTTTTAAATAAATGCTCATTACCACGTTCAGCGTCAAATAGCCGACTACCGCTGAAAAGACTGCAATTCCTTTTTCATTCTTTGCCATGCCCTGAGCTACGCCCATGGCAAACAGCAATGGGATATTATTGAAAATAATGCTCGTAATGGTCTGTAAGCTTGATAAAATAAGCTTCAGAACCTGGTTTCCCAAAAACGGGAATTTCTCTATCATGTAGGACTGCCCTAACGCACTGCAAATACCCATAACCATACCAATAGGGGCGAGAAGCGCGATTGGCAGAAGGAGAGACCGTCCAAACGTTTGGATGCTGTCTTTCCAGCTTGACTTTTTATTGCTCATATTTTTTCCCTTCCTTTGTTATGACATTGTGGTTTTAAGGCGCCTTTGAAACTGTGTACATTATGGCAGATTCTATTAGTTGCTTCAAGGCAGAAAATTTACATTTTATTGTTGCGTTTAGTTGCCCTTAATTTTATAATGAAACCAGTCTCAACACAACAGTACAGGAGGAACGTATCATGGGATTAAGCTACAACGATTTAAGCCTGCTGCGTTTTATACAAAAAAGGCAGCGCATTTCCCTTTCAAAGGTTGCCCTGCAGTTTCAAAAGGATGAAATATCCATACGCCGGACCATAGAACGGATCAACCTTTTCTCCCACAAGCCCTTGGTGGAAATACAAAAGGGCTTCTGCCTAAGCCCCCTAAGTTACAAGGAATTTGTGGATTTCATCCAGCAGATCACCATGACCGACTATACCAGTTCTTACGTCGAGCGGATCCGTATCATGATTGTGACCATTTTTTTCGACGGTTATGTCAATGCTTCATCCCTGTATGAATATTGGGGGCTTTCCCTGACCACAAAAAAGCAGGATACCGCCCATTTAAGGCAATTCCTGGCCGGACACGGTTTATTCCTTGTGACCTTAAAGAAAAAGGGGCTTACCATTGAAGGTGATGAATTGCAGCTCCGGTTTCTCGTCATCGACATCCTTCATCCTCTGTTAGAGTTTACGGCGGAAAACCGGATCGCAGCCCGTTATGCCAACACTCCCCTGGAAAAACAATGCTATGATCTGGCCAATGCCTATCTCCAGCCGGTTTCCCCTCAGGCAGTGGAACGGCTGAACTACTTTCTGACAGAATACAGCCTGTCTTTAAACTATCCTTCCAAAAAATTTCTTCTGCTGTTTATCTGTATCATGGATATCCGGCCAGTTGATGAATCCATGAATACTGGTCACCGGCTGCCGCTGGCGCCCTTAAACATCCGCTTTGTTGATGATATCAGGGAAAACAGGCTGTACAACGTAGCTTTCAGCATGATGAACTTTTCACGAAGCCTTGATTTTCCTTTTGACAAGCGACTGTGGCATACCACCGAGCAGTTTACAGAGCAGGTGGTGAGCCATTTAAAAAATCCTTTTACCGTCCAGGAAGAATTCATCAATGAGCTTTACAGCTATTTCTACCGCGAAATCACCCTGGATCACTTTCATTGTACTTTTGTGGACAAGACCGTAGAAAATACGAAAGAACAGTTTTCAGACCTGTATGAAACCGTAAGGAAATACGAGGTGTACTTTAAAGCATCCTATAATTTTTCTTTCATGGATGAGCACCTTTCCACGCTGACCCTTTTGGTGCAAAAGCACATTCTCCGTAACCGTACCGTAAACCGCCATTATAAAAAAATTGTTGTGATGACCAGCATCAACTTTGAACGGGTCAGCTTTTTTCTGGAGCAAATAAAGGAATACGTGGAACTGCAGTGGATGGGCACCTTGAATATTAACGAAATCCACAAATTGAAGGAACTGGATTATGACTATATCCTTTGCTTCTCATCCCGGATTTTTAATATTCTTCACGCTCATAACCTTCCTGTCATCCGCATGAATTTCTTTGTGGATAACAGTGATATGAAAACCCTTCTGGCAAACGGCTTTTCCACGCGGAAGCACCGTTTCCTGACCACCAGCTTTGTATCGGAAATCGGAGGAAAAAGCGAACCTGAGATGGAAGCTTATTTAAAAGATAATTACGGAGATTACTTTGTGTAAGAAAAATAAAATGGGGATACTTCCCGTTGGAAAGCATTAAAAAAAGCACCTGGCTTTGTCTATGATAAATAATCATCATAGACAAAGTGGTGCTTTCCGTAATCTTAAAGCAATTTCTCTATTGGTTCACCAATCATATCCTGAGCTTTATGCAAACCGAAATTATCCAACACCGTTGCCCCGATCACTGCAAATGTATTCTGTTCCTTTAATTCTTCGCAGTGGTTATAAGAGGGCGAATAGGCCAGGAAAGGTACCTTTTCTTTTGTATGGTCGCTTCCCTTAAAGGTGGGATCATTGCCATGGTCTGCCGTAATCAGAAGCAGATCATCCTCTTTTAAAAGCGGCAAAAGCTCTCCCAGCTTTTCATCGAACCGTTCCAACTCCGCTCCGTAGCCAATAGGATCCCGGCGATGTCCCCACAGGGCGTCAAAGTCAACCAGGTTCACAAAGCACAGCCCGTCAAATTCTCTTTTCGCAATCTCTATGGTTTGCTCCATGCCATGAACACTGCTTTGGGATTTATTGCCTTCGGTGAGCCCTTCGCCATCAAAGATATCAAAGATCTTGCCGGAACTGATCACCTCCAGACCAGCATCCTTTAATATATTAAGAGCAGTGGTTCCAAAAGGCTTTAAGGCATAATCATGGCGGTTCGGAGTTCTTTTAAACTCGCCTTTCTTCATGCCAACATAAGGTCTTGCAATGACTCTGCCTACCTTCCATTCGTCCTTTAAGGTAAGCTCTCTTGCAATCTCACAGCAGCGGTAAAGCTCCTGTAAGCCAAAGGTATCTTCATTGGCACATATTTGTAATACTGAATCCGCAGAAGTGTAAACGATCATGTCCCCGGTAGCAATCTGATGCTCTCCCAGTTCATCCATAATTTCCGTACCGCTTGCGGATTTATTTCCGACAATCTTGTGTCCGGTGCGTTTTTCAAGCTCATCCAGCAATTCCTTTGGAAAACCTGTTTCCGTAAACGTCTGGAAAGGCGTTGTAATGTATAGCCCCATCATTTCCCAATGGCCCGTCATGGTGTCTTTTCCCACACTGGCTTCATTAAGCTTTCCATAATATGCCACTGGCTCAGCCACTGGCTTTACATGGTTTAAGGAACACAGATTCCCCAGGCCAAGCTTTCCCAAATTAGGCAGATTAAGATGATCCACTGTGGCATCAATATGTCCCAGGGTATCACTGCCTTCGTCGCCGTACTCGGCGGCATTATCCATAGCACCTATTCCTAAAGAATCAATTACAACTACAAAAACACGTTTAAATCGTTTCATATTAATCTTTCTCCTTTTTATCCGCCTACAATAACCGGTTGATACATAATGCACCCTTGTCTGCTGCTATTATTTTATTCAAACATTCCCTGTCTGACTCATGATATTTAAAATTTGGATCCAGATACACACACCGCCGGCTTTGCAATTGGCATAGGATCTTTTGAGCATATCTTTCACCTTTATTATACAATTTTGTAGAATTTTTGCAATCTTTTTCTCTGTTTTCTATGAATATTCCAAACTATTTGGCTGGATCATACCTTATCACAGTCCAGATTCCGGTATCATCCTGGTGGACAAGCCGCTTTAAATAAACATACTTTGCAACAGATTTTTCATCCTTGATTTCTGCAATCGGATAATCTCCCACAATGCCTTCCGGCGACAGCAGCAGTTCTCCGTTGACAAAAACCATGGGAAGAATTAAGATGTTTGTAATTGTGAGCGACCGGAATTTAAATAAACTGCTTCAATAGGAATTGATTCTTCCCCCAGTTTTAACATTCTAAGCAGATAGAAGCAATGAGAGTGAAAACCAAGCCCTCACCAATGCAGACCGAACGCTTTATGAGGCAAAGGAGAACGTAAGAAAATGATGCCATAAAGGCCATTTGATATGAAGGTTTAGCACATGGAATTTTAAAAACGGTCAGATACAAATAAAGGAAGATTTAGCAGGTGAAGATATGAAAATACGCGATGAATACACTTGCCCTTTGGAATTGACACATGATATTACTAAAGGCAAGTGGAAACCAATCATTTTATGGCAGCTGGGCAAGGACGTTATGTCTTTGTCCCAGCTTGAAAAAGACATTAAAGGCATTAATCAAAAAATGCTTCTAGAGCAGCTTAAAGAGCTGCTTGATTACGGAATGATAGGCAAGCATTCTTTTGAAGGATATCCGCTAAAAGTTGAATATTATTTGACCGAACGCGGCAAAAAGCTTTTGGATGCCGTCACAATCATGCAAAGCATAGGCATTGACATTATGAAAGAGAATGATATGACTGACTTTTTAAAAGAAAACGGTTTTATAGACTGAGCATACCTACAAAAATGTGAGTAATTTACTGTCTGGTTCTTTTGTGCTATAGTTTTCCCATAAATAAACTCAGGAGGAACTTAAAAATGATGAGGGATGCAGAACAAACGATCGGCAATTTAATTGACAAGCAGGGAGTTTCTTTTATAAGCTCTTTGGATGATGAGGGATTCCCCAATATGAAAGCAATGCTGCCGCCAAGAAAACGGGATGGGATTAAGACCTTTTATTTTACTACAAATACATCTTCCATGCGTGTCAAGCAATTTCGCAGCAATCCAAAGGCATGTATCTATTTTTGTGACAAACGGTTTTTTCGCGGAGTCATGCTAAAGGGTATAATGGAGGTCTTAGAGGATGCCGCAAGCAAGGAAATGATCTGGCAAGAGGGAGATACCATGTATTATCCTAAAGGAGTTACGGATCCGGATTATTGTGTGCTGAAATTTATTGCCCAGACAGGCAGGTATTATGCTAACTTCAGTTCTGAAAACTTTATGATTGAATAATCCTTTTGAACAAATCCTTTAACAGTCGAAATGATACAATCAATGGAGCAAACGAATCCGGCGGGCAGATATAGAAAATATCTGTCCGCCGGTCGCCGCATTATTGTTTAAGCACTAATCAAGCCTGATTAATCCGGATCCCGCCAAAGGCTTTGATCATCTCTATCCATGCATCAACATCTTTCTGTTCCGG
>DJBG01000046.1 GCA_002429965.1 Hungatella sp. UBA5982 | reverse complement strand
TTCATTAAATTGTATTGGTATACCATTTTCCGCTGCAATTTGTACTGCACTGTTATAAGATATTATAGTAGCTTCTGTGGCACCGGGAACATAGGGAAGGGTCCAATCATAACCTAGAGCAGTAACTCCTAGAAAAATTTTTTCAGGTGGAATAATACTAACCATGTAATTTAACAACTCTCTTAAGACATTAACCGGAAAAATTGCGTTTGGATAACTGTAAGACCTTGACCAATCATAAGAAGAAAATATGATTCCATCTACAAATTCAGCTAATTTTGAATAGTCTATTTTTTCAAAACTAACGTTAGGAGTATCAATATTCGTAGCCGGTGTTATGGTAATCAGTATCTTATAACCTTGAGAATGAAATATCTCAGAGGCTCTTTTCAAATATTCTGCAATGACATTTATGTTGTCATAGGTGATGTTTTCGACATATATATTTATACCATAAAAACCTTTCGTTTTCATTATGTTAAGAGCATTATCAATCAGGCGGTCCTGTACCGCAGGATTAATTAAAATATCATAGCTCACTTCACGGCTGACTATTCCATCTTCCGCCATAGTGGAAACAAACATCATGGGTGCAACACCATAAATTTTTGCCAGATTGACAAGTTCAGTGTCGTCAGCTCTGAAGATAATTTCTCCTTCACTAGTAACCCTATAATTAAATATAGTCAGATAAGTTAAAAAAGGAAGTGTTTTTATTAAAACAGATTTATCTATATAAGAAAAGGCATAACCAATCGTAGCAATTGTTCTTATTTTATTCGTTTGATATCTTATGACTATAGTTTCACCGGCGTAAATAATATCTCTATCGGAAAGATAGGGATTGTTTCTTAATAATTCCATTGGCGTAGTACCATGCTGCAACGCAATACTTTCCAAAGTATCGCCGGCCTGGAGGGTGTAGAGCGTTTCAGGCTGAACAATCACTATAGTTTGGCCTATTGCTAAATTGGCAGGGTTTGTAATTCCGTTTTCCAAAATCAATCTGTCAACAGGGATGCTGTAATACTCTGATATTGAATAGATGGTTTCACCTGGTTGAACAATATGTATGATCATGGCTTTCCTCAAATGATCTTATTAATTCTATTATATGCGACTCTTGCTTGTTCATAACATTATAGTATAAAATTATATGTATCTCAATTATTTATATCTAAAACCACATTTTCATACAACCTTATGGCAAGTATATATCATATACATTCAGCCTAATTGTTTATCTTGTGACTTAATGCTGTGTTCAATAGCAAAGTCCATTAGTGCTTTTTACCTTTTGCTAAGCAGTCATTCAAATCATCCCAGTTCAATAAGCATCAATTATTTTTTCTCATTCTTTCGCATCCTGCCATTGTGCCTGCTCTTCCAATTTCCTCATTTGACGATCAACTCGTTCATCCATTGTTGGAAGTCTCCGACTATCGTCTCTATAATAGCTTGTAAAAATAACACTTGCAAACAACAGTGTATTGACCACTAGTAATATAATTACACTATTCCATGTTACGTCTTGATTTTGAAGAACTTCCTCCGTATAATTTCCGGTAATAATCGGGACCAAATTATTATTGACAAAATGTAAAATAACAACCGTCCATATGTTATCGGTTTTTAAATAAGCCCAACCATAAAATATTCCCAATGTAACACATGTAATTAATTGTCCAGTCAAACTAATAATACCAACGGATGGAGATGAATAATAAAAGAAGTTAATGGGTAAATGCCACACTCCCCAAGCGATTCCAAGAACTAACACACCGCGAACCATTCCAAAATTTTTTTGCAATATAGGCTGAAGAAAGTACCTCCAACCGTACTCCTCTCCCAAAAATGCAATAAATATTAAAAAATAGTTTATGGGCAATGTTAATAACATCAGCCAAGTAACAGGCTTTTGCATAATTTCAGTCATGGTTTGTATTTGACCACTTAAGATATACATGATAACGGTTCTACCAAAGTAAAGAATTAAATATAGCAGAATGATGTGAGCAGCTGTTTTCCAACGCCCGCCTCTCAATCCATAGGCAATACGCTTATCTTTCTTCTCGGTAAGCAATAAANNTCCATGCTATAACAGAACCAAGTATCATTAGATATTGAGAAATAACGTTCCAACCCAATCCAGGCACTATAATGCTTGCCACTGTACAAACCAATAACAGTAAAGTAAGTATTAAAAAACCAATAAAAAATCTCTTAGGAAGCAGATGATCTTCTCTGTGCGTAATTAAAGCGGCCAGTATCGCCCCCGAAGCCGGGTAGAACATTTGGGCTGAGGGGAAAACCGATACATCAAGCCCCTTCGTATACCCAATGCCCATTAAAATCCCTAGCATATAAGGTAATGCAAAGGCCACACCTAGAAAAATAAACATCTGAGTTTTCTCATAATTTTTTTGACGTTCCATTTCATTCTCCTTTATAATTTAATTGTATGACCAATCCAAAGTTTTGCTTCGACATTCCTATCACCTCGCCAAATACATTCCCACACAAAGCATTTCATAATAATACCTCCATTTTACCACATTACTTATCACATATAAACGACATTCTCTGTTTTCCAGACTCAATGTTCTTCTTCTCTAAGCAGGCATATCTTTCGGTAATACTTTTTAGGATTGATATTCCCGCCCTTTTGGCTTCTATAGATATCGTCGTTAAGTTCATGCTCTGGATCATAGTTGCTCATCCAGGCCAACCAATCAGATAGTGCAATTTCAAAATCAAGGGTGTTATTCCAATTATTTCTCCTCATATTCAGTATACAAATAAGCCGGTCGAAAGACCGGCTTATCAGAATGTAGTTACAACAGCCATAGGTCAATTCAAAATCGAACCTATGGCTGAAAAAACACGTACCATTCAGATGAGATAGAAGAATTCGTGTTGAAAGGATTATACCATTTGCTTCCAAANNATGTGATTAAAGGATTGCCTAATCCCAAGATTAATGATGGATCTTTAAAAGCTACAAGGCCTATTATAAGGCGCACTATGGCCACGATTAACATCAGATAGAAGACGATGCGTTTTTTCTTAAAGAGTAGCCAAACATATAGTATGACAGTCCCTATGCAGATAGCTGTTACACTATAAAATCCTAAATTAAAATTTACTAATGCACTTATAGTACTTCCTAAAATGCTGATTATGCACCAAATTTTTATGCCTAATCCAAATTTTAAACTGCCTTCATTTTCCATACTTTTACCTCGCTCTTTAAATATTATGGAATACAAGCTTTTCCTTAAAATAATAATATCTAATATCTAAGTAGAAGAATGGTAAATGTAATGAATTGTTATTTAAATGTTATTAAAACCAAAGTTTGACGAAATAACCGGAAAGGAGAATAATGGAGGNNAAGATTAAAACATATTGCAGGAATAATAAGAGTAAGTGGTCTTGATATACTGATAAGGAATGATGATGAAATGAGCTGATAAAATTTAAATTGAGCGGTTAAATGTAAAATGGGTTATTGTCACGCCACTACTCTCTGTTTTTATTCAAGGTTATTTCCATCTGCTCACAGATAAACGGCATAACTTCTTCACGCTTGATATTCAGCACATAAGCAAACTCTTCACAAAGCGTTTTTTCAGCATCTTTGAGAAAGCATTCGTCAGAAATATTTAGTTTTTTGTTTTTATTTGTATTTTTCAGCTCTTGTTGGCGCAAATGCAATGTTTTTATCAATTTTACAAGTTCGGAACGGTTGCCATCTGAAAGAATCTGCCTGTATATTTCTTTTCGCTTATGATTATCCTTAATCCAAATTAAATCTTTGCCCGACATTTTCTGAACCAGAGAGAAAATTTCATCGGCAGAGAGAATGTGGCGGATTTCTGTTTTTCTTCTGTCGCTTATAACTGAGATGTATACTGTTGAGGCAGTATGAAAAACAGGTTTGAGAACATAATATGAGCGGACTTTTTCATCCATGCACATATCCTGTAATCCGGTAACCTTACAAATACCATGACTGCCGTATATGATAACATCACCTATGTTCATAATATCTCACCTCTTTCTGATAAAATAAAAAATGTGCGGCCACTGAAACTGGACTTACGTCCCGCAAAGCGAACCACACGTTTAATATCTTTATTATAGCATAATTATAGATAAAATGTAAACGGTAATTTCCTCCAAAATTCATAACTATATTATGAACTAATCTATGATAAATTTTGATTTACCATAGATACCACGAATAGATGTGAAAAAACAGTATTGAATATTTATAAGTACATATTCAATACTGTTCTCTAAAATTGTCTTTGTCTACACTCTGATAAGCCGGTCAAAATACCGGCTTATCACTACATAATAGCAAATACCTTAGATTCCACAACTATCCTTTAATCTACACCTTTAATCANNGAGGCTGCACTATAGTCTTCCGTTTCAACATAAATGTAATAGTACATAACATGTTCTCCATTCATACCATAACTGCCCGTTCCTATAAAAAAAAGTTGAAGAAAAAAACGAAACCAACTGTCATTCTTTTTTGTGGATCCTAAGTATTTTATTCCATTGGAGTCTAATTTATTTTTTATAAACAAAAATGACTCTAAAGAAGTTCCACTGTACAATAATTTTTTTTCTTTCTTATTCATTATAATCCTGCCATCTGTGACAACCTAAAAGGAATATACCTTTATTGCAATAGTCTACGATACTTTTCCATTTACAAGTAATTAATTTAAAATGCGGAAATCCTTGTAAAATAAAGGACTATCATTCCTCCGCATCCAGCAAATAAGGCGTGATCTGATAAACATAAAAGTTCAGCCAGTTTCCGTACAGTGTATTTGCCACATTTCTCCAATTCAGCACCGGTACCGTACTTGGGTCATCATCTTCATAATAATTACATGGAATCTCAGGCTCCAATCCCTTCCCCAAGTCCCGGTGATATTCCCCGTCTAAAGTCATACGGTCGTATTCCGGATGTCCCTGGACAAATACCTGCTTTCCGTCCCGGCTCATCACCAGAAGGATCCCTGCTTCTTTTGATTCCGCCAGGATCACCAGCTCCGAATGCTTTACAATGTCTTCTCTCCTCACTTCCGTATAACGGGAATGAGGAGCCATCACATAATCATCCAGGCTGCGGACAAGGGGGACCTTCCGGTCCAGAACCTTATGCCGGTAGATGCCTGACAGTTTGCTCTCTCTCTTGTATTTTTGTATGCCATAATGGTAATAAAGCCCTGCCTGGGCCCCCCAGCAGATGTGGAGGGTGCTGGTCACATGGGTTTTGCTCCATTCCATGATCTTTTTTAACTCTTCCCAGTAATTAACCTCTTCGAATTCCATGTTCTCCACCGGCGCTCCGGTGATGATCATGCCGTCGAATTTTCTTTTCTTTACCTCGTCAAAATAAACATAAAATTTATTTAAGTGGCTGGCTGATGTATTCTTGGAAGTATGGCTCTCCAGCATCAAAAAGGTACAGTCCACCTGCAGCGGAGTGTTGGATAATGCCCGGAGAAGCTGGGTCTCTGTCTCTTCCTTTACCGGCATGAGATTAATGATCAAAATCTGAAGAGGACGGATGTCCTGGCTTAAAGCACGGTCCTCATCCATCATAAAAATGTTCTCTTTTTCCAGTATTGCTTTAGCAGGTATATCCTTTTGTACTTTAATCGGCATAATTTATTCCTCCAGCATTTTTATGAAATCCTCTTCTGAAATAATGGGCACTCCAAGTTCCTTTGCCTTTTTATTTTTGGAAGAATTGGACGTAGTATCGTTGTTGATCAAATAAGTGGTCTTGGAGGTCACCGAACCGGTTGCCTTGCCTCCATGGGCTTCAATGGCCTCCTGAAGGGCCTTGCGGTTTTCATAGTGGTTCACGGAACCGGTAATGACAAATACCATGCCTTCAAAGATTCCGCCCCCCCTGGCCTCCATAACGCCCTCGATGCTTACCTCAGTCAACAAGCGGTCCACCATCTCATTATTCTTCTCTTCCTTAAAATAAGTGATCCATGCATCCGACAGTACCTTGCCTATGCCTGGGACTGCGGTCAGTTCCTCTTCCCCTGCGGTGTGCATCTTCTCAAAATCAAACTTAAATTCCTGGCACAGCATCTTGGCATTTGCCAAGCCGATACCCGCGATCCCCAGGCCATATATCAGCCTTGGAAGGGTAGTATGGGAAGCTTTATCTATTGCTTTTATCAGGTTATCGTAGGACTTTTTTCCAAAACCTTCCATCTGGGTGATGGTTTCCTCATGCTGCTCCNNCGTAAAAAGGGTAAAACCTTTCAGCCGTGTCGCCTGGCAGTCCGGGTTGGTGCAGTATAAGCTCTTGACATCATTCACCTTGCGGATTTCCGTCTTTCCTCCGCAGACAGGACATTGTCCGGGAATCCGTATTTTTTTGCTTCTTGTCAGGTTATCGGCGATCTGGGGAATGATCATGTTGGCCTTATAAACCGTGATTTCATCTCCCTCCCCCAGCTCCAATGCCTCCATAATGCTTAGATTGTGGACGCTGGCCCGGCTCACCGTGGTTCCTTCCAGTTCCACCGGGTCAAAGATTGCCACCGGGTTGATGAGCCCGGTTCTGGAGGGGCTCCATTCGATGTGGTCAAGCTTTGTTTCTTTGATTTCATCGGCCCATTTAAAGGCAATGGCATTACGGGGGAATTTGGACGTTCGGCCAAGAGCTTCTCCGTAAGCGATATCATCAAACAGAAGCACCAGGCCGTCTGAAGGGATATCATAACTGGAAATGGCTTTGGAAAACTCTTCTACCGCCTCTGGCAGGGTATCTCTGGTCACCATTTTATAATCCACCACATCAAAGCCCTGCCTCTTTAACCATTCAAACTGCTCTTTTCTGGAGTTTTTAAAGTCAACGCCCTCAGCCGTTACAAGGCCGAATGCTTTAAAATTTACATTTCTCTTGGCTGTAATCTGGTTATTTAACTGCCTTACAGATCCGCTGCATAAGTTCCTGGGATTCTTGTATTTGGCGGCCACCTCTTCGATCTCTTCGTTAATCCGGTTAAAATCCGAATACTTGATCACTGCCTCTCCCCGTAAAACCAGTTCTCCCTGATGGGATATATTTAAAGGAATGTTGGAAAATACTTTTGCGTTATTTGTGATAACCTCACCGATCTCTCCGTTTCCCCGGGTCACGGCCTTTTGAAGGGTTCCGTGGTTATAAGAAAGAACTACGGTCAGCCCGTCAAGTTTCCAGGACAGCACTCCGGTCTGGCCGCCGAGCCACTCCTGCAGACTTTCCGCGCTCTTGGTCTTATCAAGGGAAAGCATTGGGGTTTCGTGGGCCTCTTTAGGAAGCTCGCTTAAAACCTGGTACCCTACATACTGCGTGGGGCTTTGGGAAAGTATAATACCGGTCCCCTCTTCCAGCTCCTTTAGCTCATCATAAAGCCTGTCATATTCAAAATTGCTAATGATTTCCTGGCTTTCCAGATAGTAAGCCTTTCCTGCTGCTGTCAGAACGGCAATCAGTTCTTTCATTCTGCTTATGTTAACGTCCATCAGATTTCTCCTTTTTCTGCTCTTTATAGGAACGATTCGTCGAGCCTTTTAAGGCCTCTTTCATCTGGTGGTACTCTCTTTTCGAAAGCTCCCGGTAAGCTCCGGGCTTTAAATCTCCCAGTTCAACATTCATAATCCGCAATCGTTTTAGCATCCGTACTTCAAAGCCCAGCTGTCCGCACATCCGCCGGATCTGGCGGTTTAACCCCTGAGTCAGAATGATATGGAACGTTTTTTCACCGGCCTTCTTTACAACGCAGGGCCTGGTGGTCACATTTAACTCCGGCAGGAATACTCCCTTTTTCATTTTCCGGATGAAATCATCGGTTACCGGGCGGTTGACCTTCACCAGATATTCTTTTTCATGAGCATTTCCACTGCGCATCATTTTATTCANNCTTCACCAGAGAACCCTGGTTGGTCATGAGGATCAGCCCCTCGGAATCCTTGTCCAGGCGGCCGATAGGGTAAATTCTTACGGGATAATCCAACATATCCACAATGTTGGGAGCACGGTCCTTGTCCGATGTGGTGCATACGATGCCTTTGGGTTTATGGACTGCCAGAAGAACTGATTCTTCCTTATGGCTATTATCTCCTTTACCAGCGTGAATGGTGCGCCCGTTCACAGTTACTGACTGGCCGGGAAAAACTCTCTGGCCGGGCGTGGCTGCCTGTCCGTTTATACATACTTTTCCAGCCTCAATGAAGCGATCCGCCTCCCTTCGGGAACATATCCCTGCTTCACTTAAAAATTTGTTCAGACGGATTCCTTCTGTATCCATGTTTCCTCTTTCCTGCCCATGCTTTTGGGCATAATGGTATTCCCGTAGAGGGTCTTTCTCCCTTACTATATACTAAATAAAAATTATAGCATTACCGGGAAGGTACGTCAATTCATCTGCTTATTTTGACTGCGCTTTTCCCCTGGGCGCCCATTGATCCGCATTTTGCATGAAAAATACATCACTTTATCTGAAATACCCATTCTGTCTCATAACTATAGTTGAACTTTTGGAAAATTTATTATAAAATGGAAGAAGATGTATAAATATTTTAAAAACTTAGGAGGAATTGCTATGCCGTGGACACAGAACTTATCTGTAGGGATATCAATGATTGACGATCAGCATAAAATGTGGTTTAAGAAAGCAGAAATGCTGTTTGAGGCGGGGAAAAACAACCGCGCAAAGGAATACGTTGGAGAGCTTCTTGATTTTTTGGATGATTACACAAAAAAACATTTTGCAGATGAAGAAAAATATATGATGAGCATTCACTATCCCGGTTATGCGGAACAAAAGCAGGCTCATACCGCTTTCATTGCACAACTGGATAAATTACGCAGCGAATATAAATCTTCCGGCGGAAATCTGCTGGTGATTTTAAACGCCAACCAAATGGTAGTGGATTGGCTTACAAAACATATATCCAACATGGACAAAAAAATAGGCGAGTATGCAAAAAATGCACACTGATGCCTGCTGCTTATCTGCCCATGCTTTTGGGGCAGAGCCCGTCCCTTTTTACCGGGCGTAAAGGAATATCAGAGAAACGTTTCAGATGAAAAGGGCGGCCCCATTGGCCGCCTTTTTCAATGTCCGGTTTAAATAAACTTATAATGCACTTCACATCCGTAGGATATCCGGCTGCAGATGTTTACCACCCGCTCCATGACAGCGGATATTTTTCCTGTGTCCATTTCAATATTCATTTCTTGTAAGTCTTCCGAGATTCTGATATCTTTCACCCCGTCAACCTTGGCAATCTCGCCCTCGATTTTTCTGGCTTTCAACCGGTCTGACAGGGCGTAAACGTGGTAGATCCTGCTCACGCTTCACCCTCCTTTCCCATTCGGTATTCTACTCCTATTGTAGACAATCACAGGGAAATTTAAACATCAGAGGAAAACCCTTGCAACGGTGGTGAATAAAAAGCATACGACAAATCCGGTTACAGTGGGTACCAGCCAGGAAACAGGCGTCCATTTTATGCTCTGTGTCTCTTTCCTGATGGTAAGGCAGGTGGTGGAGCAGGGCCAGTGCATTAAAGAAAACAGCATGGTGCTGACCGCAGTGATCCAGGTCCAGCCATTTGCTACCAAAAGCTCTTTTAAGACGGATAAATCGCTGATATCCCGGATGCTGCCTTCCGCCATATACGCCATGATAATGATGGGTACCACAATTTCATTAGCCGGAAACCCCAGGATAAATGCCAGAAGGATGACTCCGTCTAAACCTATGAGCCTGGCAAACGGATCCAGAAAACCGGAGCAGTGGGCCAGCAGGGTCGCATTTCCAACCGATATATTGGCTAAAAGCCAGATGACCATACCGGCCGGAGCCGCTACAGAAATAGCGCGGCCTAATACAAACAAGGTGCGGTCAAATATGGAACGCACAATAACTTTGCCGATCTGAGGCCTCCGGTAAGGCGGCAGCTCCAAGGTAAAGGAGGAGGGGACCCCCTTTAATATGGTGGCTGATAACAGCTTTGATATGAGAAGCGTCATAAAAATCCCAAGGATAATTACGCCTGACAGGATAGCCGCCGATAATACGGAAGAAAACGCGCCAGAAGCTCCTCCCACAAAGAACATGGTAATAATGGCGATCATGGTGGGGANNTTCTCTTGGTGAATCAATGATCCGGCAGCCAATGATTCCTGCTGCATTGCATCCAAACCCCATGCACATGACAGCGGAAATTTATGCCAGACCATTCCCTTCTTCTGTAGGAGCCAGCACCTTGTAATAGATCCGGATCGTTTGGAATCCTTCTCTGCTCTGGAAAACCTCGATTTTGTCTATAAATTTCCCCAGCAAATCGGTAGAAATCTCTTTTTCCTGGCTTATTTCCTTTAACAAGCTGGAAAACAGACCGGAAAAATCAGACTCTCCTTCCTGCGCCAAGGAAGAGTTCCGTTCCAACAGGGCCAGGATTTCTTCAATTTTTTTTTCCTCCTTTTCACAGGAATCCAGCATTTTATAAAACCGATCCTCACCGATCCTTCCGTTTACCCGGTCTTCATAGAGCTTTTTAATGATGCTTTCAAGCTCTTTTCCCCTTTTTTTAAGTGCATCCACCGTTTTTTCTTTACCCGGTATTTCTTTCGGGCAAAAGGGTACCTTAAGGGCTTCTTCCAGTTCTTCCTTTTCCCCCTCCGTAAAGGTAAGCAGACTGCTGATTTCCTGAAGCACCACCTTATAAAGAAGTTCGTAATCCATATAGTGATTCGTACACTCCCTCTTTCCGTACAGCTTATACCGTCCGCATACCAGCTTGCGGGACCCCGTCTTTCCTCCGGCTCCTGTGGACGACATATTTCTGCCGCAGTCCCCACACCTGGCAAGTCCGGAAAAAATATTGGCAAAACCGGTTTCCGCCGTATTTTTACGGGAAACGCTCCTACTTCTTACCCGTTCAAAAGTCTCCCGGGAAATAATGGGCTCATGCTTATCCTCAACCACCACCCACTCTTTCCTTGGCTTTCGAAGAGTCACACTGCTTTTAAAGGAAACCTTCACGGTCTTTCCCTGGACAATGTGGCCTAAATATACGGAATTGCTTAACAGCTTGCATACTGTGCCTGATGTCCATTCCTTCCGTGCAGAATAGGTGTCCGGATTCAAATAAGGACGCCCGGCGCAGCGATACATGGCCGGAGTCAGCACCTTTCTCTCATTTAAAATCCCAGCGATCCGGGACGGGGCCGCTCCCTGCTCTGCCTGCTCAAATATCTCACGGACAATGGCAGCTGCCACGGGATCCACGAGTAAGTGGTTTTTATCTTCCGGGTCCTTCTGGTAGCCATATGGAGCGAAATTCCCGATAAATGCTCCTTCTTCTATTTTGGTCTTGAATGCACTGCGGATCTTTTTTGAAGTATCTCTGGCATACATCTCATTTACAATGTTCTTAAAGGGTGCGATATCGCTCCACGGACTATCGGAATCATACCCGTTGTTGACCGCTATGTATCGGATTCCTCTGGAAGGGAAATAAATTTCGGTAAGCTGTCCTGTCATGATATAATCCCGTCCAAGACGGGACAGATCCTTAGTGATAACCAGATTTACCTTCTTTGCTTCTATATCTTTCAACAGGCGATTCCATGCCGGGCGGTCAAAATTGGTTCCACTGTAGCCGTCATCCACATACTCCCCGTATATTTCAAAGTCATTTTCTANNAACGAAGCATTTTCCGCTGGGTGCTGATGCTTGAGCTTTCTCCAGTGCCATCGTCGTCTTTTGACAGGCGCATGTAAAGCGCCGAGCTGTAGCAGGCCGCCGGATTGCCCCACTTTGACGCGGTCATGACGGAAGCTCTTCTGTCTCATACCGCATTTTCTCCAATTCCGGAATCAGCTCTCTTACGTCTTTTTCTCCTGTACAAAAACACTCTGCCTTTGCAATAACGTTTTTTTCCTCATAGGTTCCCTGAGCGAATAGATCCATCTCTTACACCTCCTGGGAAATCTTATTCCAGCAGGTTTGTACCATATACTATGGGAAGGCAACCAGGTCCTCCTATTTCCGTGCGGCTTTATTTTAATCAGCCTTCGTTCCTGAGAAGCTTTCCCGGTATTCATTGGGGGAAACTCCAGTTATCCGCTTAAACTGTGTGTAAAAAACTGAAAGGCTCTCAAAACCACTCTGTAAAGCAATCTGTAAAATATTATCCGGTGTATTGGTTAAAAGCTTTCTTGCGCTGGCTACACGTAAGCCGTTTAAATACTCCGTAGGGGTCTTTTCATATTGATTCTGAAACACCTGAATGATTCTGTTTCTGCTGAGACCGAGCTTTTTCAATTCCTCCCTTAAGTGATCATGGTCTGAAAAATAAAGATCATAAACTGCTTTGATTTTTTCCGCGTTCTCTTTCTGCGGGTGGAACTCCAGCAAATCAGGCCGGCAGCGCTTACAGGGGCGAAGTCCGCTTTCACGTGCCTGCTCCGCCGTATCAAAGAATTCAACATTTTCACGTTTAGGGCTTTTTGATTTACAGGAAGGACGGCAGAAAATTCCTGTAGTTTTTACTCCGTAATAAAATCTGCCGTCATAAGACACATCGCATTCCAGCGCTGCCTTCCATTTTTCCTCCTCTGTCAGCATGGTGACACACCTCCTTTCATTTTTTGTATGGANNACTTTTAAAGACTCGGTGATCTTCTGCAATGCTTTGTTATAAGTGAAATCATCCAGACTATTATTTTTCAGATAAAACAAGGTTTGCTCCGGAAACTGAACATAACACATGGATATCGCCCACGCTACTGCCATCTTTACATAATAACCATCGTGGCGCACGCTATCCAGGACATTCAGCACTTCACGGATCGTTCCCTCCTGGATATAGTAGAAGATAAGCATAACAACCGCGAACCGGAGGTCAAATGCCCGTTCTGATTGAAAATAAGGTTTGAGAAAATCCCACACCAGCTCTGAATTATTCCTGGTGAATTTGAGTCCGGCACAAAAGCTGTCGCACACTGACCAGTTGTGGATTTTCGGAACAAACTCTTTCATATAGAATAACCGTTCTTCAGCCGGACATGCCGCATAGCCGATCACCATTCCCTGAAGCATGATCTCTTCAAAAGAATCTTCCCCCGCTGTCTGCAGATATCCCTGCCAATCCGACCTTACAAGCTGCTTTGCTATTTTACGCAGCATGGGAAGCCGGACGCCTAATACATTGTCAGTATCAGGGAGCAGACCGGAGGTGAACACTCGGTAGTCTTCCTCCGCCAGTGCTATTAATTGTTGTTTAATATTATCCCCTATCATTACGGAATCATCTGTAATCCTGCTGTAAGATTCATGTATTTTTTCAACCGGAGCCTGCTTTCTCAATGGTATACTCTCTCTTCCTTTGTTTAACCTTAAGATCTCTGATGCCGTTATCCATACCGCATTCTCTAGAGGCATCGATTAAAATATTAAGCTTTTTAATTTCATGTTTCCATACGGTTATCCTACCCTATAAAAAAGAAATCTTCCACAAATAAATGGAAGCTACCGAGCCATAAGGAGAATACCGGCTCTTGCACACTTCAAATTGGTTCTTTGTCAGCTTCGGAAGACCATACAGTTTTTCCATTCCCCGGCGAATGGCGATGTCACCCCAGCTAACCACATTGGGGCGTTCCAGGCAATTAATAAGAAGCATTTCGGCCGTCCAAAGCCCAACCCCTTTTATCGTCGTCAGGTACCGGATGACCTCCTGGTCCGTCAGTTTCCCTAAATCATCCAGACATACCTTGCCCTGTAGAATATCCTTTGACAGCTCAGAGATGGCAGCGGCCTTTTTCATGATCATGCCGCAGCGCTGAATATCATCCTCTGAAACGGCTGACAGATTTTCCGGGGTTATATCTCCTAGATTTTCCTGCATGCGGTTCCATACGGTTTTGGCAGAACTAACAGATATCAGCTGGCCTATAATCGCATTGACCAGAGCTGCAAACGGATCCGGAATTACCTCCCGCTCCACCCGTCCGAGCCGTGCCATCGCATCACCGAGCACCGGGTCCGAATGGGAGAGGTATTCTACTTCCTCTTTGCTGTAATCAAAGAACTTCGTCTCAACGGCCGGCATATGTCATTTCCAATTCCAGTAGCTGCTCCTTGATTCCGAGGCCTGCCGCATAGCCTGTCAATTTGCCATCCGAACCCACTACCCGGTGACAGGGCATCAAAATCAGTATGGGATTTTTGCTATTTGCCATACCCACAGCCCGGGATGCGTCCGGTCTCCCGATCAGTTCTGCAACCTGTTTATAGCTTCGTGTTTCCCCATATGGAATTTTGCACAGGGTTTCCCATACGGCCTTCTGAAACTCTGTCCCTTTTGCAGCAAGCGGCAAGTCAAATCCCCTGCTCGTCCCGTCCAGATATTCCTTAATCTGCTTTTCTGCTTTCTCCAACAAAGGTGTCTTCTGCTCTCCGGGGATTTCATAGGGATCTTTTACAAAAAACAACTCCGTAATAAAACCATCCACTTCGGATATTTCAATCGGCCCTAAGACGGTTTTAATATATGCTGTATGTTTCATAAGATTTGCCTCCTTTTCTATTTCTAATATATCCGAAATCTGACTGCTTGTCCTCCTATTTTGCACCATTTAATTTTATATAAAAATAATTCTTACGCTGCACGGTTGTTTTTATAAGAAAATCCAAAAGTGGACCGTCCGCATTCCCATTAAAAACAAAAGGACCATCATCACTATGGATTCCGGCCCTTTTGCATCATGTTTTTATTTCAAAAGCTTTAAATTCTAAATCCACTGCTAATCCTCTGCCAGCTTTACCGCATCAATAATTACATGATCCATCCCTATATCTCTTATTTTACCCTGACGGATTCTTTCCCCTGTATTTACAATAAATTTTCCTAAAATACTCATAATCCGGATACAAATATGGTACATACTTCCAGTAAGTTTCAAAGCCGCTATCCCGGACATAGGTGCAAAGCATCCTGAGCCAGGTTCGGAAGCGATCATACCTGGCTCCGGTCATGGCCGAAACTCCCCGGCCTCCCTGCGTTTTCTCAATAATTCCAAAACCAGCTCCTTTTCAGTCTTTTCACCAATGAAAACCCGTTCCACCTTTACGGTCACTTTTTTTTCCTCATAGGTTACAAGAACTGATGAATCCATTTCATGCACCTCCTGAGAAATCTTATTCAAATGGGTTTGTACCATATACCGCGGCACATGCAGGCACTGTTTAAGCCCTAAGGAAAGACTCATGAATGGAAAAAGGGCATGGCAGCCGCTCTGCCATACCCTTTTCCTGTTCATTTCATCAGTCCATATATCCGCCCTTCATTGGCGACACTGCTCGTTCACTGAATATTTTCAATACTCCCGACTGGTATTTTGACGGCCTTGGCTGCCATTGTTCCCGCCGCTCCTTAAGTATCTTATCCATCTCTTCTTCTGTCTTTCGCTGGCCATTTACGCCTACAATTGCAAGGATCCGGTCAGGAATATCGATTTGAATCAAATCCCCTTCCTCCACAAGTGCAATCGGTCCGCCTTCCGCCGCTTCCGGTGAAACATGTCCGATGGAAGGACCGGTGGAAGCTCCGGAAAAACGTCCGTCTGTGATCAGAGCAATGGTGCGTCCAAGCTCCTTATCCGATGAGATCGCCTCAGAGGTGTAGAACATTTCGGGCATTCCGCTTCCCTTTGGACCTTCATAGCGGATGAATACAGCATCTCCAGGTTTTACACGATGTTTCAGGACCGCATCGATCGCCTCTTCCTCGCTGTCAAAGGGGCGTGCATTCAGCACTGCATGAAACATTTCCTTTGGACAAGCGGTATGCTTGATCACTGCACCTTCCGGCGCCAGATTTCCTTTTAAAATGGCAATTGCCCCATCTGTTCCGATGGCATCATCAAACGGCCGGATTATTTCTTCCCTTTTCACCCCAGCGTTTGCACAATATTCATCGCATTTGTCATAAAAACCATTTTGCTTCAGCATATCGAGATTTTCACCCAGGGTCTTTCCAGTCACTGTCATTGCATCCAGGTGTAGCACTGATTTGATCTCTTCCATGATCCTCGGCACTCCGCCTGCATAGTAGAAGTACTGGGCCGGCCACTTTCCGGCGGGCCGGATATCAAGAAGATAATGGGCACCCCTGTGCAGGCGGTCAAACATCTCAGAGTCTATTTCCAAACCAAATTCATGGGCAATAGCCGGAAGATGGATCAGGGAATTGGTTGAACCTGAAATGGCAGCATGCACCATGATCGCATTTTCAAAGGATTCCATGGTAACAATATCTCTTGGCTTTATTCCCTTTGCCGCAAGCTCCATGATCTGATGTCCGGCTCTTTCAGCCACAGCCTTTAAATCCGGGCAGGTTGCCGGCATAAGAGCTGATCCTGGAAGCATCAGGCCAAGGGCCTCTCCCATGACCTGCATGGTTGATGCCGTTCCCATAAAAGAACAGGCACCGCAGGATGGACAGGCATGCTGCTTATAGTATTCCAGCTTTTCCGGCTCCAGCTCTCCTCTCTNNCCTCCTTTATCTCTTACCCCATCTACCGTCCTATTCACCAGCTCCAGCAGATGAGCGCTTCCCGGATGACTGTCTCCAAAGGTGCTTTCCACCATGATCTGCATTTTCGAAAGGTCCTCTACCTTCCAGCCCATACCCATCCGAAGCGGGTCTATTTCCGGAGCCAGTTTCCGAATCTCCTGACTAACCATAACAATGCTCCTTTCATGTCTATCTTGTATTTTTTATCTTAATTATAATAATTCATCACATGATTGTCAACTGTTCTTTATGATCAATCCCCTCTTTTCCTGTATTTTACTAACATTTCCGCGCATACTACCTCATTGTATAAATTAAATCCAGCAAATTCATCAGACCAATATTTTAATGAGCTCATTGCTCTCCTGATTCATTTACACTTGAAGGAATAATAAATAACCTTTATAATCAGAGAATACTATTTTGCAGCAGAAAGGAATTCGCCATGACCTCATCACATAAATCTCTTGCCGATACAACAGCCGAAGGAATCATCAAATACATCATTGATAATAAATTAAAAGAAGGCGCACAGCTTCCCAACGAAACCACGCTTTCCTCTCTTATGGGCGTGGGGCGGAGCACCCTGCGG
>DJBG01000206.1:35908-63578 GCA_002429965.1 Hungatella sp. UBA5982 | reverse complement strand
ATATTATCTACAATGGTTATGATTTGACCGCTGTTTTCTGCTTGTGCCTGGATGCCTGCTCCAGCACAAAGGATTTCGCCACTGAATAAAAACCATGATTTTACGCCATGAATTTCATTCCCCAGCTTTACACCTTGTACACCGTAAGTATCCGAAAGTGACTTCATTGACATTTCTGTTGTGATTTCAGCTCCTCGAAAACGGTTTTCCCCTTCCCAGAACATGGTTGTTCCAGGTATCAAAGCTTCATTCATGGTGTTCCATCCCGATGTCGTGTCACTGCTTTTTGATAGTGACAGACTTCCCCCTCCCATTGTAGGATTAATGGACGCAGCGTAATGCCCTGTGTTAAATAATTCTGATCCGGATATTATTGGTAACGTCTGTCCGGCAGCTGGAACTGATATGATCATCTGCATTGCCAGACACATGCTTGTCACCCGCTTCCACTTGTTCCTAATCTTTTGCTTCACACGAATTCCTCCTTTTAATTAAAATAATTATATTAATGATCTTAAACCTGCTGGTAAGTTATCCGGAAATTCAGGTTTTTAAAGCGATTTTCACTTTGCCTATGGATCCTGATTTCCTTCCTGTTGTCACAGGAATGTGCATGTACCATAAAACAGTCAAAGATATAATATAAAAATTTATTTAATTATATGGAATTTTTTGACAATAATAAATGAATTATTTTCAAAATAATTGTACTATTTTAATATTTTTAATAATAATAAATTTAATTTTATAATATTTTTGTAAAAGATGTATTATTTGTGGAAAAGACAAAAGTTTTAATAAACGAATTTATATGTTTGATTTACATCATTCAAATGAAGCCAAACCTGTTCAAGCGTGCATTTTACTGTATCTTGTAGAATAGATTTCCGTCTGATAAGATCGGAAGCTGATTCCAAGCATTCCGGACAGGCTTCCTTAAATAAATAACAGTCTAAGATTCAACCAGCTTAATTCCCCTTCTTAACATCAATATTATTTTAATCCGAGAAATCATTATAGCTTTTTAGCTTTNNTACTGGTATAATTAAGTTGTTGCTTCGGATAAGTTAAAATAATAAAAAATAAAGTAAAGCTATATGTGAACCTTATTGTTAAAGATCCACAGTATGATTTATCTAATCTGACATTGTAATCCATCATCATATCTTAAATTTATGAATACTGGTAACGTTTCATTTTCCAACAAGCAAAGGCCCGGTACAGGCTGCCCGGCGGATAAAACCACAGGTTTGTTGGAAGACCTTGGAAGATGTATTTTCCAATCATCCCGCATAAGAACTATTTTCGTAAAATTTGAACAGACCGCTGATTGTTTCGTAAAAGTATAGAAGCTTTCGTTTTTCGTTGCAAAAATCTCCATAGGAAGTTTGGTTTTTAACGGAGTGAATAAAATAAGTAAGGAGATATTAAATGGAAAAAAGCAAAAAACAACAGGTATCAATTGAAAGAGCAGAAGAATTAAAAGGGCGGATCGAAGATTTTTTAGAGGCCCGCAAGAATATTCTAAAGGGAATGGACTTAGAGGAAGAATTCATTAAGAGGAAAACCAAAATATTAGAGGTACTGGATGCCACAGAAGAAAACTGGAATGATTATCAGTGGCAGTTAACCCATAGGATAACGGATGTTGAGACCTTAAGTAAAATCATTTCCTTAAGTGAAAAAGAAAAAATGCGCATTAAAAAAGTGGAGAAAAAATTCAGGTGGGCAGTTTCTCCGTATTACTTAAGTCTGGCAGATCCAGAAGACAGATATGATCCGATACGGTTATTGTCAATTCCAACTTATAAAGAACTGGATGATTCCTGCATGGATCTTGATCCCATGGGGGAAGAATTTACAAATCCGGCAGGCTGTATTACAAGGCGGTATCCGGACCGTCTAATTATTAATGTGACCAATGAGTGTGCCATGTACTGCAGGCACTGTCAGAGAAGAAGGAATATCGGTGAGGAAGACGTCCATAGATCCCGTAAGATGATCCTGGAGTCCAGTGATTATATAAGAGAAAATGAAGAAATCAGGGATGTGCTGATCACTGGCGGGGATGCCCTGTGCCTTTCTGATGAGTACCTTGAGTGGATAATAAAGCAGCTGAAAGAGATCCCCCATATTGATTATATCCGTCTGGGTACCAGAAGCCTGGTAACCATGCCTCAAAGGATCACAGATCAATTATGCTCCATGCTGAAAAAGTATCATCCGATCTATATAAACACTCATTTCAATCATCCCATAGAAATTACGAAAGCGTCAAAAGCGGCATGTGAAAAGCTGGCTGATTCCGGGATCGTTCTTGGTAATCAGGCCGTATTATTAAATGGAATTAACAATGATAAATACATCATGCGGGTGCTCAATCATGAGCTGCTCAAATGCAGAGTAAGACCTTATTACATCTTTCATGCAAAACATGTTCAGGGAACCGCTCATTTTAATACATCCATTGAAGACGGCATAGAGATTATGGAATATTTACGTGGCTATACTTCGGGCATGGCGATCCCGACGTTTATAGTAAATGCCCCCAAGGGTTTAGGAAAGACTCCTATCTTTCCCAATTACATTGTATCCCGAGGACCAGGCTATGTTCAACTGAGAACCTGGGAAGGAAATATCGTTAAATATGAAGATCATGAAACAAAGGATATCCGGAATTATCTGGAATCCTGACGGTGAGCTGAAATCGATATAGTTGTCATATCCGGCAGGATTTCCAAAGCCTGATGAAATATCATGTCACACGGGCAACAATTTTAAACGGAATTACAGAGAAAAAGCATAGATTGAATACCGGACAAGATGACTAACTTTGTTGGTTTCTCGTTTGGCGTTCAATCTATGCTTTTTAGAAAATTAAAAATCAAGAAGCATACTTAACAACAACTATCTGGTTTATCCTGATTTATCATTGTTATTTCATCAATGAGCTTTTTCACATGCTCTGTCCCGGATGCACTGATTGAATAATGCATCCATTTACCATCCTTACGGCCTGTCACTATCCCAGAATCACAAAGAATTTTCATATGATGGGACAAGGTCGGCTGGGTAATATCCAGTTTATCAAGCAGTTCACAGGCACACTTCTCTCCGCCCTGTAATAACTCTAATATGGCAAGCCTTTGTTCATCACAGAAAGCTTTAAATATTTTAGCCTTTTTCTTGTTTTTATCCATGATCACTCCATACATTCATTTCACTATCCTATTATCATTTTGCTTTGCATCACAATTCCTTACGGAAGGAACGGCCAGACATAGGAATGTGGCAAATAAAACCAGTGCTCCTGCAATCAGAAACCACTTCTCCACCCCATATTTCTCTGCAAAAACACCGGAAACAGAAAGCCCTATTGGGCCGCTTATTAACCGGATGCTGCTGGATAGAGATATTACCCGCCCTAAATACTTCGCTTCAAAGTTACTTTGCAGCAACGGGGTATACATTCCCCAATAAAACGGACCGGATATTCCCATTAACCAGGAGCATATAGCAAAAACTAAAAAACCGTCAGGCGGCAAGGAACCAGAGACAAACAAGCTAAAACTCATCAATAGAAAAGAACCGATTATGGTATAAATTCTATTTTTAGTTCCTCCCCATCTGCCCAATATCAAAGAGCCGATCAGCAGACCAATGGAAAATACAATTTCAACAACACTTGCGTTTNNGGTTCCATGAAAATAAGACATACTCATCAGCGGAAACAATGCACTGGTCGGCATCAATGCTAAGGTATAAAGAGTACCTATTAAAACCAAACCCAACATTCCTTTTTGGGTGCGAAGTATTTTAAAACCTTCCTTTGCTTCTCTTAAAACGTGTATTTTTCCTATGTTTTCATTATGATTTAATTCCGGGATTACAGATATTACCAACATGAATACTGCAATTAACGCTCCGATAACATCAAGGAAAATAATACCGCTTAAGCTCCATGACTGATAGAGAACTGCTGCTAACGCAGGGCTAAATAATTGAGAAACGGATTCCAAAGCCTGTGAATATCCGGAACATCTTGTTAGTTGATCCTCCGGAACAATCTGCGGGGTCACTGCCTGAAGGCAAGGTGTATGAAAGGCAGAACCTATTGAGCGAATCAGTAAAACCAATAAAATCAGCTCTGTGGATAAAACTCCCATCTGCCCCGCAATAACCATGATAAAACTGGCCGCGGCAATGAGTAAATCTGAAACTGCCATAATCATTTTTCTATTATAACGGTCAATAAACACACCTATGAAAGGACCTAAGATTCCCTGCGGCAAGAACCCCATCATCATTGCGGCAGATAAAATCAAAGCGGAACCTGTTTTATCAGTCAAATGCCAAACAATAGCAAACTGAAGGACAGAACTTGAGAATTGAGAAAATGCCTGGCCTGCCCATATCGTATAAAAATTTCGTTTCCAATTAGTTACTGGTACTTTCATAATATTCTCCCCAAATTTAGTCGCTAAGAAAACATTATAAGTTTCATATTGATAAATGTCAATATAATATACTGTTTACATTACAAATATAATTTTGCCGTTTTATATTTATTTGAGATGAAACTCTTTCATCCTTTTATTAACAAGGATATCAGAGGTTCCTATCTAATCTCTTTTCTACTCTTCTTTTGTATTGGATTCCATTTTTCTCTGAATTCTACCTGGACGCGTTTTCTTTTAACCAATGGTACTGTTAAGAAGTCATTATGGATTTTACAAATTTGTGTCTGGGTATTTTCAAAGCTTTATTATTATATTATAATTGAAATACAGGCCTAAATCTGACATAAATAGTACATAATTTATAAATACACGTTTTTAGGTAAGAAAGGTAAAAGGAATGGATAAGTTTGATGGAATTATTAATAATACACTTGTAAAAAAGATCTTTAGTACCGTATTGCTGGTTTTGTTTATGTATTTCTTTCGAGGCATGCTGAATCAGCTTTTACTCATATTCATAGTTACATTTATTTTTGGTCAGCTCCAAAAGTTTATTTATGATAAGGTAAATACCCGCATGAGAATCAGCCGAAAGCTGATTACCATTTTCATGTATATTATAATTGTGCTGTTTTTCACCATATCAGGAATCGTCTATATTCCAAAGGTTACCCAACAGTTATTTGATATCATCAGTTTGATTTCTACCTTTGATTTGAGCCAGGTTCAGTCAAAGTTCGACATTAATCTGATGAATATCATGCCAGAGGATCAGATCGACGCTTATATCCGGTTAGCGGAAAGCCATCTTTTGGGGTTTGTAACAACAGCAGGTACCTTTAGTATAAATTTATTGATGTCCTTTTTGATAAGCTTTCTTTTCTTATTAGAAAAGGATGAAATCGTCGTATTTTTTAAACACATGGAGAAGAGCAAAATTTCCTTCCTGTATGAATACTTTACGTTTTATGGTAAAAAGTTTTTAAATTCTTTCGGAAAAGTAATTGAATTGCAGATTGTAATTGCATTTATTAACTCTTTTCTGTCTGTGTTAGCCCTGACAGTTATGGGATTTCCGCAGACATTGGGGCTTGGAGCCATGATTTTTATTCTAGGTTTGATTCCCGTTGCCGGAGTGATCATTTCCATGGTTCCCCTTACAATTATCGCATTTAATATTGGAGGCGCCATAAAAATCATAGAAGTTATTGTGATGATTGCTATTCTCCATTCTTTGGAAACCTATGTATTAAACCCAAAATTAATGTCTGCAAAAACAAAAATCCCCGTATTTTTGGTTTTTCTTATTTTAATGGTGAGCGAACATTATATCGGAGTCTGGGGACTGCTTTTTGGTATTCCGCTGTTCATGTTTTTCCTGGATATTTTAGATATTAAGGTAGGGACAAATAATCGGTAAAAAGCACGAAAGAAATATGTTATTCATCAAAAAAAAGAGATCAAGACACCGATAAGTTCGGTCTGCCTTGATCTCCTTTTTCGTTATGAATCCATATCCATAAAAACTTTTGAAGCCGTTGCACCCTTTTGTCCCTGATATTTTCCGTTGTACGGATTTAAGGCATGATCATCTAATTGAGCAAAAACAAGCTGTCCAACACGGCGGCCTGCACATAGCTCTATGGCACATCTGTTTGCGTTAAAAAGCTCTAATGTGATTTCCCCTTCAAATCCCGGATCCACCCAGCCTGCATTCTGTATGAACAACCCTAGCCGTCCCAAGGAACTGCGGCCCTCCACAAAGGCCGTCAGATCATCTGGTAAAGAGAAATATTCCATGGTGGTGGCAAGTACAAACTGTCCAGGCAGAAGCAGATACCGGTCCGTCTCAATGGTTTTATATCTAATCTCATCATTTAAGGAAATAATCCCATTGCTTGTTTCTTCTATTACGCAAAACGTATTCCCAAGTCGGATGTCTACGCTGGCAGGCTGAATCTGGTGCATTTCCATAGGTGATATAATCAGCGTTTTATCCGCTAGCATCCGAAGGATTGTTTTATCAGATAAAATCATAAAATAATTTCCTTTCTCTTAAACGCCAGGACCGATCTCTCCGCCAGCTCCAGGACCTTCCTGTTCTCCCGGATTTTCCCCTGTTTCCTTTTCCGGTCTTGTTTCCTTTTCTGTTTCCTTCTCCGGTTTCTTCTCCGGTTTCTTCTCTGTTTCCTTTATATTGGCACCAGGTCCAATCAGGCTTCCGTCATCGTTGGTGGGGGTTTCCGTTATCTCCTGCTCTGTTGTTTCCGGAATCACTTCCTTCGTATTTTCTGCTGTGGTCTCTTTCACACTTTCCTCTGTGGGAGCTTCCGTTTGTGCAGGAGCGGTATTTTTAGAAGAAGAATCTCCCTTTTTCTTGCCGCCTGTACTTCCGCCGGCCGGAGCATTCTTTCCAGGCTCTTTGATGCCGCTTTCCTGAGCAATCTTGTCACTGATTTTTTTCACCGCTGAAGATGGAGAATAATCAGCCTCATTATAAAGAAACTGGTGGAGCTGGATGAGGTTACTCTCCAATGTGGTAGGGATAACACAATCCATTCTTCCAATCTTCATGGTAGTACGTGAAAATGGGAAACCGTTTGTTTCTCCTATGTGGTATTTGTTGATTCCTTTGGCTATGGACAGAATATCATTCATACCAATGCTGGTGGATATCTGGGGAAATACGGTGGAAACCAGGGTGCTTAGCGTCCCAAAATCAGCTTTTTTTGCCTTATCCATTGCAAGACTTATCACCTTGCGCTGCCGTTCTGTCCGGTTAAAATCCGTATCCATGAGACGGAGTCTGGCATAGGACACAGCTTGTACTCCATCCAAATGGTTCATCCCTGCCTTTTTCAACTGAAAGGAACCGATTCCGGTGGATTTAACAGTTTCAGTAATAAAACCGTTGATATATGCGAATTCTGAATCTGTAATTTCCAAATCGACCCCGCCCAGAATATTAATGGCATCAGCAACTGCTTTCCAGTTAAAGGTGGCATAATCGTCAATGCTAAGATCCAGATTCTCATTTAATGCATCGACTGCCTGTTTATGGCCGCCTTTAAAATAGGCCTCATTTATCTTGTGATAGGTTCCCTTGCTGTCAATCTTTAAATATGTATCCCTGAAAACCGATACCAGTTTTATCTCGCCGGTAGCTTTATCGATGTTGCAGATCATCTCCACATCGGACAGGGCTCCCTTTTCAAGTTTTCCATCTCTGGAGTCTACGCCAAAAACTGCAATGGTCCAATAGCCTTTCTGATGAGTGCGCTGTTTGAACAGAAAAACTCCGCCCAGCAGAACCAGCGCCAAAATTACAAGCTCCATGAATATCACGCGCTGCTTATGTTTTCGTTTCCGTTTTTTATCCGCCTTATGTTTGGCGTTGTTTTGCGGACCATTATAACGGGCACGGGGGTTTCTTCCGTCTCCTGTACTGTAATAGGTCCTGTCTCCTCTCACCGCCTGTGAACGGTGCTTATTTTCAGCCGGATGCGATTTATCTGGGTTCCCCGCCCTTTTGCTGCTCACCCGGTTTTTACGGGCCCGCATACGGTCTAATTCATCCTCATAGTCCATGATCGAATAATCAATCCTTTCCAATATTTTCTTTGGCAGATCCTATCTATTTTATCAGAAAGCGGCCCATCATTTCTTGCTTTTCTCTTAATTTTATCAGTCAATCAGACTTTAGCCGTATTTTCCTTGACATCTGCTGCTAATACCTTGCTGGATGGTCAGGAACCGGGCATTGAACGGAATAAAACGGCTGATAGGCAAGAACTATTTGACAAAACAGTTTTGCCTGGTTGTACTACGGCCAATTGACCGTAACGCAGCCAGGTTTTTTGTATCTGTAATTCGGGATAAAAATACAGAGAAAAAGATTTGATCGTTTATTAAGACTGGTAAAAGAATCAATAGACTGCTGCAGCATCAGAAAGGATCAGGGCATCTATGGCAACAGCAACCCCATCTTCATCATTATTTCTGGTGATGAGGCGTGCGCTGCGTTTTATCACTTCCGAGGGATTGCCCATGGCAATGGTATATCCCAGAGGAAGGGTAAGCATGGAAAGGTCGTTTTCGCTATCTCCAATGGCAAGGATTTCCCTGGGACAGATGTTGGTGTTTGCCGCATATTCCATCAGAACAGATCCCTTTTGCGCACCTATATGTGTCAGCTCCAGATTGGAGGAGGCCGATGAAGCAACTGAGATCCCTTCTTCTTTTTCCAGAGCGCAGCGAATCTGTTTTAAGACCTCCGGGTTTTCATGGACAACAGACATTTTATAAATCTCCCATGAGGATCCAAGTAACACTTCTTCTGTTGTAAAATGAAACCGCTCTGCGATGGTCTCATAGGTATGCTCATCGGAAACCATGGGAAGAAAAATTTTATCCTCAAAGCTTTTCCGAAAGTCTTCCATGGTGGAGGTGGTGTAACTTCCCTCTTCTGTCATAAAATCATAAAGAACTGAAAACGGGCGGCAAATGTTAAGAATGCGGTTTACCTGGCTTTTTAACAACGGCTGCTTTCGCAGCTGCCTTCCGAAGCTGTCAAAAACGGCAGCGCCGTTCATACAAATGATGTCACAGGAAATCCCGGCTTCCTTTAAAGGGGATGAAGCATCGTCAAAGTTCCTGCCAGTGCAGACGACAAAGCTAATGTTTTTCCGCTTAAGAGCCTCAATGGCGGCAATATTTAAGGAGGAAATCTTTCCATATCGGTTTAATAGAGTTCCATCCATGTCAGATGCGACTAATCGTATCATGTGATCTTCCTTTCTTTTCTACAATTTCTTTTGCAATATCAGGATAATTGGTAATGATTGCTCCGATCTCCTGTTCTGCAAGGTATTCCATCATGTTTTTATCATTTACGGTCCAAACATGAAGCGGAAGCTTTCTTTTTGCCGCTTCTTTCATCAGTTTTTTAGATCGGAGAAGGTCTAGAGACGGATGAAGCGCATCTGCCCCTATTAATTTTGCGTATCCTGTAATGTTAATGAAACCGTCTGAGAAAAGCAGGCCGGTCATTGCTTTGGGATTTAATTTCTTTACCTTCACAATGCTGGGGTGATGGAAGGAGGAATAGATGACACGTTCCTCCAACCCAGCTTTTTTTACCTGCTTTAATACTTCCTTCTCAATTCCTTTGTAACGGAAGACCCCTGTCTTCAGCTCAATATTAACAGTAAGATCAAAAGGCTTTACAAGCTCCAATACCTCCATCAGTTCAGGAATGACTGAGGTGCCAAATTCCGGCTGGATTTTGCTGCAGTGAAACCTTTTCAGTTCTTCCATAGTGAAATCTTTTACATAACCGGTACCATCGCAGGTGCGGTCAATGGTCTCATCATGTATTACTGCAAGTTTCCCATCCTTTGTCATTTGTAGATCCAGTTCAATTCCGTCTGCTTTCTGCCTGATTGCCAGTTCAAAAGCCTCCAGCGTATTTTCCGGCGCATAAGCGGATGCGCCTCTGTGAGCCCAAACTTTTGTTCTCATCTGTCAATATCCTTTCAAAATTTTAAAATGTTATCTAGTTGTTAATAAGATTATACTCTTCAATGGACTTATTGATGCTTTCTGCCATTTTTGAAACTGCACTTTCCGGAGTCCCGTTGTTGTTGATCATATTTTCGATTTCTGTTTCCACGATCTGCCTTGCCTCCGGGAATACGCTGAGAAGAGCTCCTGCGGACTGAGGTGTGGAATCATGAAGCTGATCAATGGCTGTTTTAAACTGAGGGTATTTTGTAATGTTATCTTTGAATACGGCTTCATTGTGAGCGGCAACCGTAACAGGGAAATAACCGGTCTGGGAATTCCAGTAAGCCTGGCTTTCCGGGGAAACCAGGAATTTTACAAATTCCCATACAGCCTGCTGCTTTGCCGGATCTTCATTGTTTAATGCCCATAAGGAGCCTCCGCCAATGGAAACGCCTCCTTTATCATCGTCGTTCACCTTTGGAAAATATGCGGTTCCCACTTCAAATTTGCCGTTCACATCATTTAATATCTGTTTTAAAGATGCGGTGGAGCCCAGAGTCATGGCTGCTTTGCCTGCACTGAAATCAGCAAGCCCTGCATCGCCGCCCCGACCCACATTAGGAGCATAACCCTTGTCTGATAATTCCTTCCACGCGGTTAAGGTCTTGACACCGGCACCGTTTTTATCGAAGTCTACAGCCGCTGCCGCTGCTTCTCTTCCATTTCCGTTATCGGCATAATGCGCCTGCTGCTTGCAGGTGAACTGTTCAAAGAACCAACCATAAATACCTAAGGAAATTACTTCCCCTGCTCCGCCCTTGTTGATAAGATCGTCACCGATTTTTCCAATTCCGGGCAGGCTGTCAGGAATTTCCGTGATACCGGCTTTCTCAAAGATGTCTTTATTATAATAGAGAATCGGGGTGGAGGAATTAAAAGGCATGGAATACAAAGTACCGTTTACGGTGTAATAGGCTGCAATGTTTAGTTCCACCTGACTTAAATCCCATTGATCCCCGTCGATCAGCTCCTGCATGGGAATGACCCAGCCGGAATCGATCATGAAGCGGGTACCGATGTCATAAATCTGGACCAGATCAGCACCCATGTTGCCGATTTGGGCACTCTTCAGCTTGTTGATGGCATCGTCATAGCTGCCCTGGTATTGAGCTTCAACAGTAATGCTTAAAGTGTTCTCCTTATTGAATTTCTTTACAAGTGTGTCGATGGCTTCTCCGTTTACGCCTCCCATGGAATGCCAGAAGGTTATGGTGGTGCCTTCCGGATTGCCAGAGCTTTCGGCGGTCTGGGCTGCTGTTGTCTGCGTTTCCACAGCGGACGAACCGGCATTGCTGGTTTCTGTTCCTGTAGGGCTTGCGCAGCCGGACAATACTCCTGCTGCCATCATGACTGCCATGCTCATGGCAAGTGCTCTTTTCTTCATCTTCTTTCCTCCAAATTATATTTTTTATAATGAAGTCCGATTCGCCTGAAGGTTCGTCGAACGGCATTTTCCAGGCTTAGGCGCACTGCGCTTGCCTTCATAATGAAAATTATGCTCTGAACGAAGTCAGCCTTTGACTGCTCCTGAGAACATACCACGGATCAACTGTCTTTGCCCTGCGATGAAAACAGAGATGGATGGGATGATGATCATGACAACCCCAGCGATCATCATGGAGATTGACTGGGAGTCCACGCTGTCTAACATGCCGATTCCAATCTGGACCGTTCTCATGCGGTCGGAGCCGGTAACAAGGAGAGGCCACATATACATGTTCCAGGCATTGATAAAAGTATAGACTGCCATGGCTCCGATTGCAGATTTTGTTAGTGGGATCAGGATGCTGAAAATAAATCTTAAGTTGGAACAGCCGTCAATCCTTGCGGATTCATATAAGGATACAGGAAAAGATTTATAAAACTGCCGGAAAAGGAAAATGCCCATGGCTGAGGTGAGATAAGGAATAATTAATACCTTATAGCTGTCAAGCCATTTTAACCCGCTTACGGTCAAATAATTTGATATAATAGTGGCCTCTCCCGGTATCATCATGGTTGCCATGACAATCATGAACAGCAGATTTTTTCCTTTAAAATCCAAAAAGGAAAAAGAAAATGCCGCCAGGGAACAGGACAGGATCTGTCCGAATGTGATACAGCCTGCCACAAAAAAGGAATTGACAATAAACCGGTTTAAGGGGATTTTAACCATGGCCTGACGGAAGTTCTCAAGGGTCGGATTCCCTGGGATTAAGTTCATCTCTGTTGTGAACAGTTCACTGGAAGGCATGAATGCAATGCTCACCGCATACAAAAGCGGAAGCAAAACAAAAATGGACATTGCCAGGTTTATGATCACCAGAGCCAGCTTTCCTGCCCTTCTGCGGAAAAGCGCCTTCTGATTTGCAGACTGTTTCAGTTTTTCCAGCTCATCCTGGTTCATATCTTTGGAGGCTGTGGTGATAATAGATTCCATCAATAGCTTACTCCCTTCTTTTCCAGGCGGAACATGCATAAGGTGAGGATCATGATTATGAGGAACAACAGCACGGACTGGGCGGCTGCGCTCCCGAAACGGTAGTTAAAAAAGGCATCCCGGTAAATGGAGTATACGATCAAATTGGTAGATTCCCCAGGGCCGCCCTGGGTCAGGACCTTAACCTGGCCAAAGGACTGGAATGCCTGAATGATATTGACCACCAGGGTGTAAAACATGATAGGGCTTAAGCCCGGAAGCGTCAGGAAGAAAAATCTCTGAACGGCATTTGCCCCATCCACGGAGGCTCTTTCATAAATCGTCTCATCAATGTTGCTGAGACCGGCGCTGAAATAAAGAAAGTTGATTCCGCTGTTTAGCCAGGCGGTCAGCAGGGCGACACAGGCCAGGGCATACTTGGGATCACTGATCCAGTTGATATGGAATCCCAGGATCTTATTAACGATTCCAATGGAAGGATGAAGCATGATTTTAAATATCATGGCAGCGGAACTGGAAGCAATGGCCATTGGCAGCGCGTAAGCAGTGCTGAAGATCCGGATTCCGGGAAAGGTTTTGCTGCAAAGAACTGCCGCAGCAAGCCCTAAAAGCATGCTCACTGACACGACAATTATGACAAATACTGCTGTTACCATGAGGCTGTTGAAAAATGACGTGGAATGTAAAAGGTCAGTATAGTTTAAAGGGCCTACAAATAGCTTGGCCTGACCCATTTTATTGGTTTTATACAGACTTAAATATATAGTTTTAAAAAACGGAAAAAACAAGAATACTGCAAATATTGCCATAGCCGGGACCGTATAGACATAAGGCCCTGCTTTCTTAACAATTGTTTTTAGGTTCATAAGAAGGCTCCTTAAATGTATAAAATATTTTGCTCTGTAGCCATATCGAAGAGTTTGATCCGGTCCATATCCGCATAAACCGGTAAACACACCCCGGTTTCCGCCTTAACATTGGGATTTAACCTTACACATATCTCCTCCCTGTTTATCTTGCCATGGAAAAGGACTTCCGCTCCAAGAACCTCTTTCATATCCACCTCTAAAAGGAGCTTCTGTTCCTCCGGTCCCGCTTCATGAAAATCCTCCGAGNNATTCCCAAGTAAACACGCCTTCCTACGTAACCGCCTTCTACCAGACGTTTTGCGCAGATACCATTGACAATGAGCTTGTTTTTACCAAATTCCAGGCAGATCTTCTCTTCTCTTCGCTCTACCCAGACAGGTATGAAGTTCATGGATGGGGAACCGATAAAGCCTGCTACAAATTTATTAACAGGATTCTGGTAAATGTCATTTGGAGACGCAGCCTGCTGGATCACCCCGCTGTTCATGACTACNNGTGGATTTTGGCAAGCTCCACACGCATCTGAGCCCGCAGCTTTGCATCCAGATTGGATAAGGGTTCATCCATTAAATAGGCTTTTGGCTTGCGGACAATGACACTTCCAATAGCAACCCGCTGCTTCTGCCCTCCTGATAGAGCAGAAGGTTTCCGGTCAAGCAAATGGCTGATATGAAGGATTTCCGCCGCACGACCGACTCGTTTGTCTATTTCCACCTTCGGGAGTTTATGTACCTTTAAGCCGAAGGCCATATTCTGGTAGACTGACAGGTGGGGATAAAGAGCGTAAGACTGGAATACCATAGATAAATCCCTGCTCTGGGGGCTAGTCATATTCATGAGCTGTCCGTCGATCCATAACTCACCGGAAGAAATGTCTTCAAGCCATGCGATCATGCGCAGCGTCGTGGATTTCCCGCCGCCGGATGGACCTACCAGGATCAAAAATTCCCGGTCTTTGATATCAAGATTAAAATCCTGTACAACGGTAATCCCGTTTTTATAGGTTTTGCATACATTCACGAAAGATAAACTTGCCATAGGTTACTGTTCCTTTCTGCATATCTTAAATTCATTTTATAGAATTGATGTAAAATGAAAAAGGAGCTTTTCGTAAAATGAATGTAAATCATGGTATTGACTCACAAACGATCAAAGGCTATAATAAACTAGATTTATGAAGGAGGCATAAATGACTATAGCAAAGCTAAGCGCCATGTACCTATTGATACGATCGTGAACATTTTTCCCTGGAAAAGTGGTATCAAGGGTTGACGAGGTGAAGGGTTATCGAACGTTCGGCGGATGCCCTTCCATGCCCCTCCGGGTGTGTATCCTACGTGAAATATGCAGGTAACTGCAAAACAAACGCGTTGGAACCGGGGATTTAAAACAGAATGTGATAAAAAAGCTGCCGTTTTTAAAATTTGGAGCCAGACAGCTTGTTTTTTGTTTACCATTTTTAAAAAGTGCAGACATAAAATGAAAATTTAAGGAGATTGCAAAATTATGTGTGGAATTATTGGATATACAGGACCATTAGACTCTAAAAGAATATTGCTTGATGGATTGTCCCAGCTGGAATACCGGGGGTATGACAGCGCAGGCATTGCTCTTTTTATGGAGAATTCTCATACCCGTCTGATCAGACATACAGGAAAAGTATCTAATTTAAAGGAAGAATGCAAAGGAATCACAGAGGTATCCCATTGTGGTCTTGGACATACCAGATGGGCAACCCACGGAGGCGTGACAACCCAGAATACCCATCCCCATCAGGCCGGGCGGATCACTCTGGTTCATAATGGAATTATAGAAAATTATCATCAGCTTACTCTGGATTTTCATCTGGAGGGAAAGCTCCGCTCCGAAACAGACAGCGAGGTGGCTGCCTGGGTTTTGGAAAGCGTATATCAGGGAGATCCTGTGGAAGCTATTTCAAAATTAACCGCTTATTTAAAAGGCTCTTACAGCTTTTGCGTGATGTTTGAGGATCATCCTGGTGATATCTATGCAATCCGCAATGTCAGCCCCCTGGTGGTGGCTTATACAAGATCCGGTTCTTTTGTAGCTTCAGATTTAACTGCCCTCATTCCATATACCAGGCAGTATTTTGTGGTTCCTGAGAATCATATTGTAAAACTCTCCTCCTATAAGGTTCATCTTTATAACCTACAACAGGAGGAAGAAGTACCGGAGCTGATGGAGGTAAACTGGAACATGGATGCAGCCATGAAGAACGGATTCCCCCATTTCATGCTGAAGGAAATCCACGAACAGCCGGATGCCCTAAAGAACACCATATTACCACGCCTGGTAAAGGGGCTTCCGGACTTTGGCGATGACGGAATTCCGGACTCAGTGCTGAAACAGTGCACCCAGGTTCATATCGTGGCCTGCGGTACTGCCATGCACGCGGGGATGGTGGCCAGGGCTCTAATGGAGCCGCTCCTTCGGATCCCAGTTACAGTTTCCATTGCTTCTGAATTCCGTTATGAGGAGCCGCTCATTGACCGTAACACCCTGGTCATCATCATATCCCAGTCAGGGGAGACCATTGATACCCTGGCGGCTTTGCGGCTGGGGGAGGGCNNTGGCGGCTTTGCGGCTGGCGAAGGCCTGCGGCGCTGCTGCTCTTTCAGTGGTCAATGTAAAAGGCTCTACCATTGCCAGGGAAAGCGATTATGTTCTTTTTACTCATGCAGGCCCGGAAATCGCGGTTGCCAGCACCAAAGCATACTCTGTTCAGCTTGCAGCCCTTTATATGGTATGCTGCCGGATGGCTTTTGTCCGGGGAAATTATGACCATGAGGAAGCCGAAGACTTTATAAAAAAGCTGCTTGACGCCATACCGGCCATGGAGGCTATGATTGAAAAAAGAGATGAGGTAAAAGCTTTGGTAACACACTTAATCAATAAGCCGGATGCCTTTTTTATAGGGCGAGGTCTTGATTACGCCTTCTCATTGGAAGGGGCTTTGAAATTAAAAGAAATTTCCTATATTCATGCGGAAGCCTATGCTGCGGGGGAATTAAAACACGGTACCATTGCTCTTATAACGGATCAGGTTCCAGTTATTGCCATTGCAACACAGGAGAAGATTTTTTCAAAAACCATCTCCAATATCCGGGAAGTAAAGGCAAGAGGTGCATTTGTGATTTTATTGACAAAGGAGAAATCAAAGATTGAGCCGGGGATTGCTGATGTTCAGATCAGTATTCCGGAGATCGGCGACCGGTTTACGGTGTTTCCAATAGCAGTTGTGCTTCAGCTTATTGCATATTATGCTTCTGTGGGAAAGGATTTGGATGTGGATCAGCCAAGGAATTTGGCGAAGTCAGTGACAGTTGAGTGATCTCATAGGAAAAGAAAAAAACATGAGGGGTGCGGCCTTGGCCGTTTCCCTCATGTTTATTACGGACTAAATTCTTTACCATCAATTTTTTAGAACCGGCAGGAAGGATTCTCCGTTTTGCGGAGTGTCTGTGCCAAAATAATCACATACGGTTGCTCCTATGTCAGACAGAGTTTTTCTTCTTCCCAGGCTTTTTCCTGTTATTCCTTTTTTATAAATGAGAAGGGGAACACGTTCCCTGGTATGCTTGCTGTGACCGATATTGGGATCATTTCCGTGGTCAGCCATGATCACCAGAATGTCCTGGCAAGTCAGCTCCGGTAAAAGCCTGCTGATTCCCTGGTCTGCGATTTCCAGGATCTTTTTATAAACCGTGGTGGATTGGGAATGCCCGGCTAAATCTGTTTCTTGCACATTGGTACATAAAAAGCCCTGTTTCATGGCTTCTGTTTCCCGAAATGTAAGGTCCATCACTTCCTGCGTGGGTACGCAGGAAATGCTTAACCCCCTGTCATTAGTTACNNATCCGCTACTTTTCCAATCAGAGTACAGTCAAACCCTGCTTTTGTGAGAATCGTGGGAGCCTGTACGTTCTGATCCACTCCGTAGCCTAAGTGTCTGCACTGATAGCCATGATCATAGGACTTGGATTTTGCAGAGGCAATACCGATGAAGCGGCCTTCTTTCACTTCTTCGGCGTTCCAGAGGTCTTCCATGGTATTTCCGGTTCCGCCGAACACAATCACCCGGCCTACGGTTACTACTTCTCTAACCTTTCTGGCTATGGCATATTCCTCTTCAAAGGAGATCAGATCCAAAGGTGCCGTTACATTGTAGCACATCCCTAAGTCCGCTTCCAGATTATCTGCTACGGTCACGTAATGATCCACCAGTAAATAACGCAGCCCCTGCCGCTCTATGACCTTTACCTGATGTCCATTTGCCTCTAAGTGTGCTTTTACTGCGTCTGCTTTCTCCTGGAAGGGATGGACTTCCGGTTTTTTGGGAAGTGTTCCCATAATTTCCTGATGGCCCATAAACGTGTCTGCCCCAAAATGCATGAGCCCACAGCTTCCGAAATTGGCTTCGGATGAAAATTTCATGGAAGCACTTTCCTCTCCATAGGCATTCATGAGCCCCAGCTTTTCCAGTGCCGGAAGCTTTAAATCGGGATAGTCTTTCAGAATGCTTCTAAGGGTATTGGACTTTTCATCTCCCGGCCGGGCAAGACGGGCATCTTCCATGGCTCCGATGCCGAATCCATCCAAAACGACGACAATAAATCTTTTATTCATACTTTTCTCCCCATGCTGTCATATATTCCAACAATTTGCGGTTTTTTCGTTTTCAATCCTTCCACAAGCACCACATCCGACCGGGTAACGAAGATCTGGTAACGGAATGCCATGACCACAGTATCTCCTACCATCCCTTCTTTCGTCAGGCCGAAATGGTAATCAATGCTTTCGTTGGAAGGCGGAATAACACCCATCTCTGTGTAATTATCAAAAGAGGTTCCAACCAGAGCAGACTTTACGTGGGAACGCCTGTAATATCCGCCGCCGTAACAATAGGCCTGCCCCTTAAAATTGTGGGATATTTCACTTACATAAGTAACACAAGGGACTTCCTCCAGCATATGATCCGCATGCATTGGAGTAGTTCCGGTCAGGCCATGGCCCGGCTCGGCGCAGTTACCTCCCATTTCTTTGATCTTGCTTAAGGCATAGGTGCAGGAACCAGAAGGTGTATTGATGATAGTTACATGGAATCCACACTCCCTTAAGATCTCAGCTGCATGTTTTACGGTATCCATGTTCCTGGTAGGGATCAGATCATGGGCAGATTCTTCATATAAAAAACAAGGGAAAGATGTGACACCTGCAATCCTTACACAGGGATACTGTGTTTTGACCCGTTCCGCTAAATCTTTTAAGGTTTCAAGATGAAACCCTGCTGTCTGCCCTGAATAGATCATATCCGAATCGCTGGTAACACGGAGAATGATCTCCTGCAAAAGCCCCAGTTTCTTTGCTGCCTGATGGATCTGGCTGATTTTTTCTTCGGAATATACTGTAATCATCTGAGGGTGGTATGCTACGATCTCCTCGATCTGGGCAGAAGGAATCTGTACCAGATGACCTGCATTTGCAATAGGAATCCGGTGATGCATCATAACTCTGGCTTCTTTATAATCCACCACAACGGCTCCTTCATAGCCCAGCTCCACCAGTTTCCTTGCCAGATAGGGATTTCTTCCGGCCTGCTTCAGCATGAAAAACAACCGGATTTCCTTTTCTTTCGCTTCTTTTAACATGAAAGATGCATTTTCCAGAAAGGTATCTACGTCTATCACATAAGAATCCGGTTGGATCAGCCCGCTCTGATGAAGTTCAAAAGAGGCTTTGATCAGTTCCGGGTTTCGTTTTATGGTCTGCTCTAAAAACATTTATATCACTCTTTCTACTGCTTCTTTTATAATGCGTAAAATGGTATCCGCCCCGGAACGCATGGGGTTGATCCGGATCATACGGCTTTCCAGTGTGGGATCCCAATTCCGGAAGGTACCGGATACCCGGTAAAACATGGGGACCATCTCATATTTTGATTCCGCGCCAACCGGATTCGGCGCTGCCCCCAGCTTTTCGGCTTCACTAAGGACCCTTTCTGCAATGTTCTCATAAAACTCAACCAAAAGTACTTTTGATTGGGCATTAGCCAGAAATGCCTGTTTTACTTGAGGGATCTCACCTGCATTCAGCCGCCTTACACATTCTTCATTTACCCGGGCCTGGATGGCCAGGGCCACAGGGGCATAGACAAGACCCCGGAGAACCTCCAGGGCTTCATGGCCCTGAACCTGCATGCCTCCGGAATAACTTTCTTTTGCAAGCTTTTCAATATAGCATGCCTTTCCCACGATAACACCTACGCCTTCCGGGCCAAGCAGCTTAAATGAGGAAAAACAGGAAAGGTCGGCTCCGCACTGGATACCGATCCGGCTCACTTTCATGGCAGCATAGTTGTCATCGGTCAATATGGGGATTTCGCTGTATTCCTTGATGGTTTTTACTACCTGGGATAAGTCGTAGCGGTCATCCGGCTTTTGTCTGGTGTATTGGATGAGAGCTCCCTTAATATCATTGTTTTCTTTCATCACCCGGAGGATATCTTCCGGATTATTAAAATCAGCCTCTACGGCCGGAATGTTCAACATTTCCAGGGATGTGGCAGTGGTGCTGTAAACCGGCGCCTTGTGTACCAGGATTTTTTCAGCCGGCTTTAACATGCTGTGGAGTCCGAATCGTATCGCTCCGCTTCCGGCTCCTCTTACCAGGATGCATGCTTCCCCATCAAACAGGTCCGCAATCACCCGTTCCGCTTTTTTTGTGGTTAATGGCTTATTAAGCCCCGGAACAACCCCTAAGTCTCCCAGGTTTAAAATTTCATGGCCGCTGAATTTTTTTGTAATACAATCAATTACTTTGAATTGCAGCCAGGCGGCCTCCTCCACTGAGATGCTGGATAAGGGATAAGTTTGCATTTTTTTCTTCCTCCTTACTTCAGAATCCGGTCCGGATTATCAATCAGCAGCGTATCAATTTGTTCCTCAGATAAATCATATTCCCGAAGCATGGGAAGAAAGGTCTCAAACAGATAAGCATAACCCAGTCCTCCCCATTTTTTTAAATGAGATTTTCTGGTAATATCCATAGATAATACTACCTGCTCTAAGTATCCTTCTTTTGCGATCCGTTTTAACGTTTCCGCACGGAACCGGTCAGGGCAGTAATTGTTTTTCCCCACAGTGTCAAACCCGATGTTTACGCCTTCTTTCAGAACTGAAAGAATGTAATCCGGGTCCTGGGAAAGGTCTAAATGGCCGATAATGATCTTCTCCGGCCTTACCCCGGCCTCTTTTAAATATACGGCCTGTTCTAAGGCCATGGTTCCAAGGGTGGTATGGGTGGTAACCAGGGCACCGGTGCGTACTGCCGCCAGAGCCATGGAGTGAAACACCTTTTTTTCCATATCTGTCATGATGTTTTTACTGGTTCCAAACTCTCCGATGACCCTTGCTTTGATGCCGGAATCCCCCATTCCTTCCGTCACTTCCTTCTCTGCCAGTTCCGACAGCTCCATTTCGGACATGGAGTACACGAAATCAGGAAGAAACGGTTCTTTATAAAAACCGGTCGACTGCAGGATCCGGATGCCGGTGGCTTTTTCCATACGGCTCACATATTCCGGATTCCTTCCCATACCGATATTCGTCACATCCAGAATGCGCCTGACACCAAGCTGGTAGAGACCGTGAAGCTCGCTTTTCGTTTCCTCAAAACAGTCCAGCCGGCAATCCTGGTCCTTTTTTACCCCGGATAAGTCTATGGTAATGTGCTCATGCATCAAAGTATAACCTTTTTTCATATTTTGTCTCCTAATGAATCAAGGGGATATGCTTGCATATCCAGTTGATACCCGGTAAAGCGGGGCTCGCTGTTCACAAACTCAAGGTTGAAAGACATTTTCCTTTCAACCTTTGCCTCCAAGGGCCAAAGCAAGAATTTATTCTCACATTTGACCCGTCTTTTCTGCGCTAGAAATACATATCAAAATTCATAAAGTACCGCTNNAAGAGCCTGGGACCGTTCTGTATCTTTATCAAAATGGCCGTAAATGCTGTCTCCCATGGCATTAACATCTACCGGTCCTTCTCTTGAGATCAGGATGGTTCCCGGTCTTATGATTTCGTTTAAGTATTGGATCAATGGTTCCCGGCGCCCATAAATATCCGTCTGGCCGCCCTTTGGAACTTCTTTCCATTCCCAAGCGGTATTCCAATCATTGGATTCCTCTGTCAGGCTTATTCCAAGCAAAGGGTCCAAAACCTGTTCCAGGGTCTCTAAATCTCTGGTAATGGCACCAAGGCTGGGAGAAAATACGATTCCGTCAGTGGACGCTTTTGAATGCTGCCTCATATGATCCTGCTCTATTAACGGAGAGATGAATCCATAAAGATTGAGAGCAGCGGCAGGTGCCAGCACGCTGCCGCCTCCGTCTGTTCCGATTCCGGCATCATTGATTCCATAGAATACATTAAGGGCTGTGCCGCTGCTGGAGCCGGTCATCCATTTTCCGGTAATAGGATTAATAAGCTGTAAATCCACCGCTCTTCCGCCCAATGCCATTTTATCGGCGGTATGAAATAAAAATCCGCTTTCATTAAGACGCTCTTTTAATTTCTCGGGAATGACAGGAGTATCCTTGATTCCGGTATACCAGGCAAACCCATGTTTCTCAAGAGATGGGGCGACCAGGTCAATGATGCGGGGGTATACCTGGTTTACGGTGCAATAGGGATTTTTAAGTGCCAAAAATGTTTTCTTTGCATATGTTTCAAGTTTTTCCATATCAATTCACGGACTNNAGGTTTAACAACACTCCGAAAACGATACATGCCACAGGACCAACTGCCAGGTCAACAATCGGTTTTTTTGCTTTCTTATTTAACAGGAAGCCTCCGATGACAAACAGTGCTCCGATTCCGGTATATCCTGATGAGGAAGCTGCCATCTTTTCTGCCGCAACAATACCGCCTGCCAGCAATGAAATTTCCAGAACCTTGTTCATGGATGTTCTCACATACTCTCCCATATCCTTGACTCCCGGGAACTTATCCATGTATTTTGCAAAAATGTTGATCAGGAAAATCTCTGCCACCATGACTGCAAATCCGATTACAAAGGCAAAGACCGGGTTTCCATGGAGGAACAGTCCGACTACAAACACAAAGGTGCAGCCGGCCGCACCGTACACGCCTGTAACTATGGCTGTAGTAAATACCAGAGGTATGAAACCGATGGCTCTTGCCAGTGCGGTTAAACCGGCGTTGCTGTATTCCTGGTTGGCCAAAAGCGCAAGGGAAGCGGGATCGCCGGCGATAATGGAAAGACTGGTTCCGGCTGCGATCAGACCGCCCATAACAGCCAGCAGCAGCCAATTTTTACGGATGCGTAAAATATTGCCTTCAAAGCCCTGGGTCAGCACTTCATTGGCATGTTCCGTTCCTTTCTGCTGAGCAGCATAAAAGAGCATCATAATCATACCTGCAAGCATTGCCATGCCTTCTGCGTTCAAAGAAACCTTGCCTGCACCAATGGTAAAAGTACCGAATTTTTTAACAAGAAAATATACAAGTAAGGTTACGATTCCTGCGGTCATGCCTTTTTTAAATCCGTGCTGGTAAGCGATACCTACCGCAGGGAACACGGCAAATGCAACCGTTATATAGCCGGATACGCTTCCTAAGTCACTGGTAAAGTTATATGGCATATAGCTGAACAGTTTCACAACGAACTCAAGGCCTGCCAGAATTGCTAAGCCATAAGCGGCTCCGATGACAGCGGAAAGGATCATCCCGTTCCTGCTGTTATTACAGAAAGATCCGATGATATCTGTGGTCAGCAGCAGACAGTGGATCAAAATAATGCTTGCTGCAATGGAGGTCGGTATTCCAAAACCAATGACCAGGCCGAAGCTGATGGCAAAGCTCATGGCTGCCAGTTCTTTCCGGTTGATCTCCCCATTAAAATATTGCCCCACAATTGGCCGGAAACCGTCATTAAATACTGCAATCCCCTGATTGGATAAAACGGAAGCCAGCGCTCCGATTAATGCAATGACTATGTATTTCATACCTATGAAACCTCCTCTTTCTCAATGATCGCCTGTAACAGGACCGGAAGGACCTCTTCTTTGTGCTGTGCTGTAAACCCAAATGCTTTTTTGCCTTTTTGAACCTCTTCCCTGATAAAATCTCCGCTCTTTATCATTCCTGGCATGGAAATCGTAGAGCAGAGCCCGGAACCCAGCATGGCCATAGCCATAGCAAGCGCTCCGCCGCCGCCGGTATTGCAGGCACCCACATAATAATCATACTTCCCGTTTTTTACGCCCAACGCAGCATCTAAATCCCCCTTGATCTCGATCTCTGCGCGGTCATTCATCTGCAGGGCCACCAATCTGGCAATTTCTTCCTTGTCAATCTGACCACCAACCACAATCTTCATTGCTTCTATCCTCCTTTTTATCCTTGTATCATTTCATATAAAGGCCATTCGGCCCTGATACCTTTTTATGAAAGCAGATTGCATAGATGAACGGTCAGGAAATCCCGCTCTGCTTCCGGGAACTGGATATCTGTTTCCTTTAACAGCTCTTCTTTTAACGCTGCTGCTCTTTGGTAAACCGGTTCCTTTTTAATTCCATCTAAGAGTATGTTATCCAGAGGGTGCTCCACGGCTCCGTCTAAAACCCTCTGCCCAGCCATGGCCAGATGGGTAATGAACATTGCCGCTTTATTCTCCTCTGTATCAGGTTTTTCTTCCAGGATCCGTTCCACTGCTTTTCTGGAATAATCCGCAACTTTTTTGCATATCACATGATTCTCCTCCAGAATGTCCAGTCGCTGGTTTAAAATATCTTTTAATTCCATTGGATTTCCTCCTTGCCCCAATATACATTATTTTGTACTTTGCTTCAAAAAGATGCCCTTTTAAAAATAAGGCTCTCTTCTTTTCTCCCTTACCTCCCGGATGATTTCAACTACTTTTGGTACGCTCACATACTTTTCCAGCAGTGCTTTTAGATACTCATCCTCTTTTCTGATTACCATGACAGCCGTAGAAAACAGATTGTTATAATCAGATTCGTCTAAAAAAACTACGTTCAATTGTTCATGCTTATGTTCCTGGATATCGTCATAGTTCCATACGCCGGCATCTATAATACCATCCATCAGGGCATTGACGGTCTGCTGGGCCCGGATGGGGACCAGGGTAACCTTTTTGCCGTGTATAATATTTCTGGTAATGCAGCTCTGGTCAATGGAACTGCTGTCATATGCCACTCTCATGCCATCCTGAATGCTGTCATATCTGGAATCCGCCAAAAGAAGCACGTGCCTGGAAAGGAAGCTGCCCGGCCCAAAATTAATTGCAGCCTCAATCTGCTTTCCCTCTCTTATGGATTGTTCCGCCGCATATTGGGAGCAGACCGCAAATTGATAGGTTCCTGATTCTACCAGTTCAATACGCCCAACCGCGCCTCTGGCGTAAGCCATATTAAAGTTAAGCGGAGCAAACTGGATGTACATGGCCGTGGCGAACCCCTCATAAGTCACTGAATAGGGAAGGGGCATGATTCCCAGAATTTCNNTGATATAGGTTTCCTGCTTCTAAACATTTGTTATTCATTAGATCACTCGCTTTTAGCAATTTACATTATTTTGTATATTCAAACAATACCATACGCCATGTACAATGTCAACAATATTATCCCATATATTTTTATTTCTTGTACAGAAAGTACAAATTCATAAACTAAAAGGCGGACATCTCTGTCCAATCACAGAAATGTTCGCCTTTTTACGATTCAATCAATAATAATAACGGTTTCGAAAGGAAATTCATCCATTAACGGTTCGCCTTGTTCCAATCCATTTTTGCGTCAACAAAATTGTGGATCAGCTTAACGGTCCCATCCACTCCTATGGAACTTCGGTTAATACACAAATCGTAGCTTCTTACATCTCCCCATTTTTTATTGGAATAGTAATTATAGTAGCTGGAACGCTTTTTATCCGTTTTGACCATAATATCCTTTGCTTTGGTATCGTCAACATGATAGAGTTCTTTCAAGGATTTAATCTTGTCTTCTTCATCGGCAGAAATGAATACGGAAACAAGGTTGGGATAATCCTCCAGAGCATAATCAGCACATCTTCCCACGATTATGCAGGATTCTTCATCCGCCAGCTGTTTGATAGTATCAAACTGTGCTAAAAAGATCTTATGATTAATCGGCATATCCATGTAACCAGAGTTAGTGAATCCCATGGAATATGTATCCATCACAAGGGAATAGAGAAAACTGTTGGTTGGCTTTTCATCATGTGTCTTAAATAATTCTTCACATAACCCGCTGTTTTTTGCTGCAAGTGCCAAAAGCTCCTTATCATAGCACTTAATTCCCAGTTCTTCTGCCAATTTCTGTCCGATGATTTTTCCAGAACTTCCGCATTGTCTTCCAATTGCAATCACTAAATTTCCACTCATATAGACAGCTCCTTCCGGTATCTTATAGTTATATTATACCTTAAAATTTCTGAAAAATCTATATTTATATTTCGATTTAACTGTTTTTTAAGAAGGAATCTTATGGTTAGCCTGTTAAGTTGTCCGCAGTTTTCTCAATAATTCTTCAAAATAGTCGGGAAGAGGCGCTGTAAATTCCATATATTCACCCGTTCTGGGATGGATAATTCCCAGCACACCGGCATGAAGTGTCTGCCCGTTTAGGCGGAATGGGCACTTTGCAGGGCCGTAGACGGAATCTCCTAAAAGCGGATGGCCAATGCTTGCCATATGGACGCGGATCTGATGGGTGCGCCCCGTTTCAAGCTGGCATTCTATATAGGTAAACTGCTTAAACCGCTCAAGGACGCGGTAATGAGTTATCGCTTCTCTTCCATTTTTCTCATTGATGCTCATTTTTTTCCGGTCTATTGGATGACGGCCAATGGGGGCATTGATGGTCCCCTCGTCTTCCTTTAAAACTCCGTGTACGATTGCAGCGTATCTTCTGGTGATGGAATGCTCTTTCAGCTGCTCGGAAATGGAATTGTGAGCCATGTCATTTTTACATACAATAAGAACCCCGGTGGTGTCCATATCAATCCGATGGACGATTCCAGGGCGCATAACTCCATTTATTCCAGATAATTCACTGCGGCAATGGGACATCAGTCCATTGACCAGGGTTCCGCTGTAATGGNNATATCCTTATCCTCATAGACAATATCAAGAGGGATTTCCTCCGGCAGAATTTCCGGTTCCCTTAGTTCGGGAAGGGTCAGGGAGATCCGGTCCCCTGCATTTACTTTATAATTGCTTTTTACCGGTTTTTCTTCAACCAGCACGGATTGTTCCTTTAAAAGCTTCTGAAGGTAAGATCGGGAGATATCCTGGCACTGGTCGGATAAATACCGGTCGATCCGGACTCCGGCTTCCTCAGGAGCGACTACAAACTCTTGACTCAAGCCTGCTCCTCCTTTTTATGAAGAGAAAGACAGGATAAGTCCTCCTCTTTATAATAAAACAGAAACAGGAGCATGAAAACGAACATGGAAACCGTAACGTAGCAATCCGCAACATTAAAGATCGGAAAATCGATCAGCTTAAAATACAAAAAGTCTACCACATAACCTCTGGCAAAGCGGTCAATCATGTTACCCACCGCTCCGGCCGATAGAAACATGGCGATAAGGTGCAGCGGCATATATTTTTTGTCGGCAGGCATGCGGCTTACGGCAAAAGCCGCTGCTGAAAGCACTGCCAGAGCAACCAATAGGAAAAACGTCTGTTTTCCCTGAAGCATTCCAAAAGCTGCCCCCCGGTTTTCGGAATAATAAAGTTCAAAAACGCCATCCCAGATGACTAAGGCAGGCCGGTTCATGAGATGCTTAACCACAAGAAGCTTTGTCCATTGATCCAGGCCAATGGAAAGAAAGAAGCCGATGATCATTCCAATGATCAGTTTTATTTTATGATTCATGTAAATCTCCTTAAGCTAAGATNNTATGGCGAAGTCCTTCTGACATTTCCGTTTCAGTGACGGTCTTGCAGGTGCAGGCTTTGCCAATCTGTTCTAACAGGATAAACCGGATGGTGCCGGAATCCATTTTTTTATCACTTCTGGTCGTGAGAACTATATTTTCAGGAGAAAGTCCGCTCACCGTAACAGGCATGCCAAACTGTTTCATTGCCGTTATCAGTCTTGGAAGCTCTTCTTCCCGGATCATTTCTCTTTTTACGGAAATTGCCATGGCAGCAATACAGCCAAGTCCAACACAGTGACCGTGTACCAGCCGGAAGTCTGAAAGCTTCTCAATGGCATGGCCCAGGGTATGGCCCAGATTTAAAAGAGCGCGTTCTCCCTGTTCCGT
>DJBG01000206.1:0-35808 GCA_002429965.1 Hungatella sp. UBA5982 | reverse complement strand
ACCTGGGACAGAAGGGTCGTAGGTACCTGGATAAAGGATATTCCCCGTAAATAGGTGGCTGCTCCATAACCGCATAAATCCCCCACAACTCCCCCGCCTAAAGCAAGCAGATAATCATGGCGGTCAAATTGTTTTAAAATAAGGGTTTCATATAAATTTCTGACGGTATCCAGATTTTTATTTTCTTCTCCGGCAGGAAAGATAAAGTGTTCTGCCTTTTTGCAGCAAGCAGTAACAATCGCTTCTACTTCCTCAAGGTAAAGAGGGGCCACATTGGAATCTGTGACAATACAGACTTTACGGTCTCCCAGGTTCAGCTTTTTCAGCTCTTCCTTTAGCCCGTCAAACCCAGTTTCCATGACAATCTCATAAATGAAGTTATCGTTCATGTGTACCGGAATTCTATATCCCATGGTATTTTCCTCCGCTGTATTATATTTATTCCTATATCATGGAAGAAAGCAAACAATCTTCCTTCACGCTTCCCGCATTGCAATGCTGCAACGATTTAAGGAAGCGTGTGATGTGGAAAATCGTCTGCTTGTACCATTCAAAGAAATGTATGATGTCTTGTGGGGAAAATCTGTTAAAGGCGCAAATTCATTCCGCCCATATCCAGGCTTCCACTATTTAACAGATNNTTATGAATATGTAATTTGATATTTTCTGTAAATTACCATTCATGGAATAAGTGGCGCCTGAGGTAAAGTCGATGATTCTCTGGGCGACTTCTGTATGGATGCCTTCCATGTTAAGGACAACAGCCTTTCCAGCCAGCATATGATCGCAAATTTCCTTTGCATCCTCAATGGAGGTTGGTTTTACCATGGATACCTCCATGATACGCGACTGCTTCATGGGCACTACTTTAGGGGAACGGGAAAGAAAACGAGGCTTCTGTTCATAGTCCTCCTCCTCCTCGTAGTAATCCTCTTCATTCTTTTTCGAGAAAAGGGTCCTTTTCGCAGGTTTATCGTTTTCATCCTCGTAATCATCATCTAAATAGTAATCGTCATCTTCTGTATCATTTAAGCGCATGCTATCCATCAGTTTGCCTAAAATGCTCATACTTCATTCTCTCCAATCTTACACCATGGTTCCTAAGGCAGAAAAGATCTTCTCAGGGCCAAGGCAAATATTCTCACTAAATTCATGCCCGATCATGCGTGGCAGGCTATGCTTCGCTTCTCCTGCATTCCTTAAGTGTTCATATAATATCTTGTACCGAAAATTCCGGTACCGACTCTTACCAGAGTAGCACCTTCTTCTATGGCAATTTCATAGTCTCCGGTCATACCCATTGAGAGCATATTCATACTAACATTATCAATGTTTTTGCTTTGCATGTCAACATAAAATTGTCTTAATTTTTTAAAAACAGGACGACTTTCCTCAGAATTTTCTACAAAAGGCGCAATAGTCATAAGACCTTTTATCTTTACATGGGGAAGGCTGGCGATTTTACGAATAGCGCTTTCCGTCTCCTCTAAATGAAATCCAAATTTGCTTTCCTCTTCTGCCACATTTACTTCCAAAAGGATGTCCACAATCAGATTTTTTCTGGCTGCCTCCTCTTCGATCTGCTCCGCCNNACTGTGGATCAGCACAGCTTTGCCAATAACCTGTTTCACTTTATTTCGCTGCAGATGCCCAATCATGTGCCAGCGGATATCTTCCGGAAGTGCAAGGTGCTTTTCGCAGAGTTCCTGCACTTTGTTTTCTCCAAAATCCCGGACACCGGCAGAGTATGCTTCTGATATCATGACAGCAGGTTTTGTCTTGCTTACTGCTATCAGGGTTACTTCTTCCGGATTTCTTCCCGCCTTCTTGCAGGCGGCTAAAATCCGGTTATTAACTTCTTTAAGATTTTCCCTAATCAAACCAATCACCTCTTATTTATAAATTAATTCCCCTTCATTGACAGTTCCTGCATTGAGAACGATATGATCGTATACCGCCAGCCCATAAGTCATATTCTTTTTCACTGTGTAATATTCATCATTGGAAACCAGCACATCAATCTGTTTAAATACAGCGTACCCTTTGTTTATGTTATATACACCCTGAAGGGATGCACTTGTCCCAATCTGATATCGTTCTGTGGAGTTAGGCTTTACAATATAGTCTCCGGCATTAAAGCCGTCTTCCCCACCCATTTCAATATAGTAATTATTCCCTTCGGAATAGTAAATCTCGGTAGGAACAAAGACAACTGAGGTCCCGGATTGAGAATATATCTCTCTGTTGAAACCGGTGGACTGGCTGTCACCGCCCTGGGTGACGTAGTCCATGGGGACCAGATAAAAATCTTTTTTTGTAATGGATGTTACAGGAATCTTTAATCCATCTACCCGGTCGGAAACGATTTCAAAATCAACGTAGCGGTCGGAAGCGAATTGAACCATGTATTTATCAAAATCCAANNAGCTTCCGGAAGCCCTTAAATCCCGCCCGGAAAACTCTACGGTAAGGCTTGTCTTGTCTCCGTAAGATTTGGCATCTTCTTCCGTCATTGGGAACACAACAGACCATAAATCGGAAGTGATGATCTTATAAACCGGAGCGCCCTTTTCTATAAGCTTTCCTGATTTGGTGATTGTCTTCGTATAGGCGCTGCGGTCAAATACGGTTTCCGAGACCTCCGCTGGCTGAAGACCTTCATAGGAATCCACCCCATAGGAGACGATACCTGCCCGGTCCGCTTTTACCTGTTCAAAGTTAATGCCTGCCTGATCCATCAGGCCTCCTAGGTTGTCCAATGCATTAAAATTCATGTATTCCATGACTTCGGCTTCTAAAGCGTATTTGGTATCATAGACAGAATGGAACTGGTCGTTGTCATAAGTAAGGCTGAATGCGGTCAGCTGCTTTTTTAACTCACCAAGGTTTTCCGGGGTCAGTGTGACCTTATCCTCTGAATTTTCCGCCAGAAATGAGGTAAGATTTCCTGTCTCATCAATGGAATAGACCCGGGTACCGTTAGAAGCCCGTTTCCCTTCTCTTACATAGTAATTGACATAGCCGGAACGGTCTGCATTCTTCACTTCTTCCTGCCGGAGAATAATCCCCGTGTAATTCTTGTTATTGACGATACTGCCTTCCTGTACTTCATAAAACTGTACTTTATCTCTACGGATATAGGCAGATACACTGAACACCATATAAACAAAGATCAACGCAAAGATGATCATGCCAACATTAATATTCAGAGGCCGCCGGTATCGGATGATTTTTTTATTCTTCTTTGGTCGGGCAGCCCGTTTTAATGGCCGCGGTGCCTTTGGTTTTGCCATCCTGACGCCTCCTTTCCTTATTCCTGCTTACGTTTTCCGGGCATAGAGGTATGCCCCCAGGGCGATCCTTCTAGTATTATAAAAGGAAAATCCAAAAAATTCAAGCAAAACAAAGGGGACTGCCGTGCAGCCCCCTTATCTTTATGTATGATTATAATGAAACAACCACATTAGCCCTGGCATTCTCAGGCATATTCTCCGCATCTATGGAAACACTGAGAACAAAGGTTACGTGATACTTTTCACCGATTTTTTCCAAAGTTGCAATGGTCTCAGATATGTCTTCCCCTTCCAGGCAGGCCAGCTTTAAGAAGCTGTCAAAGAACATCATTTCCAAATCATGATCCTGAGATATAATACCACAGATAAAACCTATAAATCCTTCGCTGGATGTAATCGGATACTCATTGACATTAATGAGGCGGATCTTGTTGCTTAATTCGTACATGTGCTTGGAACTTTTGTCCAGGTAGGCGATAGAACCTGTTGATTCTTTTACAATGGAATTAGCTCTGTCTAACAGATGTTTTGTTTTTCCCTTACCCTTTTTTNNTTTTCCTGCTATTATCTGCACCATAGCAATCTCCTCCTTGCGTTATATAATTTGTATAAAAAGTCTATTCGGATTAATATAATTATAGTACAAATCCATAAGAAAGGCAATGACTATTCTACAATTTTATTCAATATATTTGTCATATTATCGTAGACGCCTGCATGATTCTGCGCTTTCAAAACTACGGTAATATATTCCCGCTTAGAGGAATCCGAGCTTCCCATGATCAGGCAGCTTCCTGCCGCCTTTGTCGTACCTGTCTTTCCGCCCAGAACGGTAAGTCCCTCCGGCATCTGGCGCTCTCCTGTCATATACCAGTTGGTACCTTTCCAGGTTGCATTTACCGGTTTTCCCGCTCCATCCTGATAGGTGGTGGTGTACTCGGTTGTACCGATGATCTTGCGAAATTCGGGATACTTTAAAGCTTCATTAAAGATTAAATACAGGNNATTAAGGAAATGAGTGCCTGTAGCTCCGATCTTTACCGCTTCATCGTTCATCATCTGAGAGAACTGGTCGATTCCGCCGGCCATATGGGTTGCAATGGCGGCTCCGGCATCATTACCGGAAGGGATCATAAGACCATATAAAAGCTGTTCCATAGTCAGCTTGTCTCCCGGCTTTATCCCGCATAAACTGGCTCCGGCTTCCGTAATGACAGCATCTTTGGTCACTGTGACTTCATCCGTTAAATTTCCGTATTTCAAGGCAATAAGAGCTGTCATGGTTTTTGTGATGCTTGCTGGATACAAACGCTCAAAAGGATTCTTTGCAAACAGTACTTTCTTATCCGTCAGGTCAAAAACAGCGGCAGCTTCGGCAGTGACCGCATTGTCCTGGCTGGAAGTACTTTCTGAAACAATGCAGAGATCATGAGCAAAAGGTTCTGCTCTGCCAGACACTGCACTGGACTGGTAAAGGGTGGTCCTTTCCGAATATACATACGGATTATCAAGGCCCTTCAGACCGGCGCAGCCTGTCAGAAACACGGTACATAAGGCAATGCAGCCTGTTTTTACAAAAACACTTTTTTTCACGGAGTCTACCTCCGCTATTTGTACATCTCACGCCATTCCATGTCACCGCGCTCAAGGGACTTGATTAAAAGCTCTGCGGTAGCCAGATTGGTTGCAAGAGGAATGTCGTGCATATCACAAGTGCTCATGATATTTACGATGTCCGGTTCATGGGACTTTGGTGTAAGCGGATCCCTTAAAAAGATGACCAGATCGATCTCATTATGCTCAATCTGGGACCCCAGCTNNCATTTAAGTTCGTGACCTCTTCAATCAAGCGTCCGGTGGTTCCGGTAGCATACAACATGTGTTTGCTTAAAATACCCCTGTAGGCAATGCAGAAGTTCTGCATAAGTTTTTTCTTTGAATCGTGTGCAACTAGTCCTATATTCATGACGATATACCTCCTTATTAATTACCGATTTTTAATTACCGATTTTGCGCTGCAGTCCAACATTCAGCACCAGTCCCATACCCATAAAGATGCTGATGAGCGAACTGACTCCCGAACTGATAAAGGGGAGCGGGAGGCCTGTATTGGGAAATATTTGCGTTGCCACGGCGATATTGGCAAAGGCCTGGAAGCCAATCAGGGCCGCCATGCCGGTACAAATCAGTTTTCCTGACATATCCTTGGTTTTGGATGCCAAATAAAGACATTCAAATACAACCAAACCAATAAGAACAATGACGATAACGCTGCCTCGAAATCCCATCTCTTCGCCGATAATGGCGAAAATAAAGTCAGTTTCTCCGGCTGATAAGAAGTTTCCATCTTTCACCGATGCAATGGTTGTATTAAAAAGTCCTTTCCCTTGAAGCTGTCCGGAACTGATTGCCATAATTGAATTTTTTTGCTGGTACAGATTTTCTGCATACTGCTCTGCATGAGGATAAATCCATGCGAGGATACGCCGCGCCTGATAATCGTGGATAAAAGGGATCAGCCCTTTGGTCAGCAGAAATATGAAAAGCGCTCCTGCCGGTATTGCTATGGCAAGGACGCCCCCAATCCAGCGGTAACTTATTCCTGCGGAAAATACCATACACAGGATAATGATGGAAACCACTAGGCTGGTGGATAAATTCGGTTCCGCAAAAATAAGGCCGATGGGAATGGCCGCAAGCAAAGCAGCCAGCCCTATCATAACCGGCGTGTTCAGACTTTCCTGGTATTTGTTCCAATACCAGGAAAAGAACACGATTAATCCGATTTTTACGAACTCAGACGGCTGTATCCGTCCGATACCTGGAAGGTTGATCCATCTGGTAGCCCCTCCAGCCGTATGTCCCATAACCAGAACAGCACCCAGCAAAAGGATGCAGGCCGCATAATCCAAAGCATAAAGCTTGATGATTTTATGATAGTCTATGATGGAAAGCCCGATAGCCAGGGCAAATCCCACCATTACGCCGATAATCTGTTTCGTCACTGTACTCGAGTCCTGGTTGGAGGCGCTGGCCACCACAAGAATCCCGATAACGGACAGCGACAGCATGTACAAAACTAACCGGTAATTATAGTATTTAAAATTGTAGTCAGAAAACATAATTAGTATATCCCCTTATCAGGTACGTCGCGAATAGGGATGTTTGCATAAAGAACCGGTATAAAGCGTTCGCAATCCGGCTGTTTAAGCTTCTTCATCTGTATCTCTATTCCGTCGGAATCTATATCCATGTATCTTGAAACAACACGGACCATATCGTCTTTTATCATCTGCATGATCTCAGGAGAACAATCAGCCTTGTCCGCAACCAGCAAAAGTTTCAGACGATTTCTTGCAATTTCTCCTGAATTCTTCTTGCTGAATACAGGAAACAGTCTCATATCACACCCTCCTATGCTCTCTTTAGGAGATGGGAGAGTCTAAAGAACAGGCCTTCTCGTACTGCTGGATTCTGAAGCGGTACGTTTTCCCCGGTAATCCGCCTGCAGATATCCATATAGGCCTGTCCGGCCGGGGTTCCCATACCAACGAGAGGTTCTCCCTGGTTTGTGGAAATGACGATATCCTCGTCATCCGGCACAGCGCCGATAATATCAACGGCAAGGATGTCCATGACGTCGTCCAGAGACATCATATCTCCTCTTTTCACCATATCCGCACGGATCCGGTTTACGATGAGTTCAATGGTTCCCATGTCGGCGGCATCTAAAAGCCCGATGATCCGGTCAGCATCCCGGATTGCGGAAACCTCCGGAGTGGTAACAACGATGGCTCTGTCAGCGCCTGCAATGGCGTTTTGAAAGCCTTGTTCAATGCCTGCGGGACAATCCAGCAGGATATAATCAAACTCTTCCCTTAAATCATCAACCAGCTTCACCATCTGTTCGGGAGTGACTGCCGTCTTGTCCCTGGTTTGCGCCGAGGGAAGTAAAAATAAGTTTGGATATCTTTTGTCTTTTATCAGGGCTTGCTTCATACGGCAATTGCCCTCTACCACGTCTACTAAATTGTAGACTATGCGGTTTTCCAGACCCATGACAACATCCAGGTTCCGAAGTCCTATATCCGTATCAATCAGGACTACTTTTTTGCCCAGAATAGCCAGTCCGGTACCAACATTAGCAGAGGTTGTTGTTTTGCCTACCCCGCCTTTTCCAGAAGTGATTACGATAATTTCGCTCATACCATATCCTCCTGATTTTAAGGTATAATTTACTTAACGAAGGCAAATGATGTGCCCCCCTGAATTTAGTAAATTATCCGTTCGATGAGCCAAAGGCGAATCGAACTTCCTTTTTATATTCTACCTTAGTTTTTGGAATATTTCCACACTTTTTTTCATTGGTTTAATTATGACTTTGTTATTTTCCATATAAGCCTTCATGGGACCCCGTCCAAGGCGCTTGCCTCTTCCGTCCAGGCCTGAGGTGCAATCTGCGATTCGCAGCTGGGTTGGAGCCATATCCAGGGCTGTAATGAGCGCTCCCCGGTTGCCTGCCACACCTGCACATACCGTTCCGGAAAGCTTTCCAAGAACGATTACGTTGCCCTTTGCCAAAACCTTTGCTCCCTTGCCTATATCACCGATAATAACAATGCTGGCTTCAGATTCCAAAGTCTCTCCGCTTTGTAGATTGCCTTTGAAGAACTGCCCGGTCTGGCAGGACAGCTCCATGAGTTTCTCGTTCAGTGCTTTTTCGCAGCGCTCCATACGGTTTATATCCGTATCAACCAGGCAGATGATCTCCACATTGGAGTTTTCCGTGATCTGGTTGATAATTGCGAACTCCTCCTCGGAAGTCAGTTCCCGACCCTCCAGGGTCAGGGTCATTTGTGCAGATCCCCAGAATTTGGCATGATCCCCGAATTTTTTCCCGATATCAGAAAGAAGCTGAGGGAAGGGGATGTCTGGGTCCAGGATGACAGTCATACCTGCTCTGTTGCTTTTAATTACTACGGTATTATGCATCATATCACCTCTTATCCTAGTTAATCGCGAATGTTGACCTTCGCTGCATCCAGGGCGCCGGCATTTACAATGGATTCTAAGTCCGTATAGCCGTAATAATACTTATAGACGTTCTTCGCAATATTGGCGGCGTTGGATGATGAATAGCCATACGGAATATTCACGGTAACACAGATTTCCGGATTGTCATATGGCGCATAAGAAATAAAGAATGCGTGATTGGGCTTGTTGCGGGCCTCCTGGGCAGTACCGGTTTTACCGGCAATTTCCACTTCGAGGTCTGAAAACAGCCTTTTACTTGAACCGTTTGCAATCACTTCTCTCATTCCCTGTTGTACAGTATCACACGTTGAAGCCGCCGCGTCAATATGAGAAGAAATCTTAGGGGTATAATCTTGTATCAGATTGCCTTCAGAATCTGTAGTCTTGTCCAATAAGCTGAGTTCAAACACGGTTCCCCGGTTTGCGATGGCAGCTACATATCTGGAAAGCTGGACATTGGTGTAAGCATGGCTTCCCTGTCCCATGGCAGAACGCTCCGGCGCTTCTTTTGAAATCTGGGGATCAAGCTCTGCGATCTCTACCCCGGATTTGTGATCCAGCCCGAACATGGTTGCATATTTCCGTAAGGCGTCCAGTCCCAGGTCAGGAGAATATACACCGTTGGCATCCATTGATAAACGGTGTCCCAGATCAGCAAAGAAGTAGTTACAGGAATTCCCGATTCCACCCACAATATTTAAAGGACCATGCTGGCCTGGATAAATCCAACACTTAATGGGNNTATAAATACCGGTACAGGTAATGGTCTCATCCGTTGCAACGACACGCTCTTCCAGAGCAGCTACCGCGGTAATGGGTTTAAAGGTAGAACCAGGCGCTTTTCTCGTCTGGGTTGCATTATTGTATAACGGAAGGGACAAGTCTGCCTGCAGCTGGCTGAAATAGGTGCCGTCGCCGATCCGGTTGTTGTCATATCCCGGATAGGATACCAGAGCAAGCACTTCTCCTGTTTTGTCATTCGTAACCACAACACCCGCATTACAGGGTGATAAAGCCAGCTGGGCGGGAGTGAGCTCCATGGTGGACAGCTTTTTGATCAGAAAGGCATAAGCATCCCCTGTGGCTCTCAGTTCTGCGGCATCCTGGCCGTTGTCTGTTAAAACCCCCTGATCGTATAAGGCAAGGCATAGCTCCTGCCCTGTAATGATATCGTCATTGATCAGATACCTGTATATTTTTTTGGTAAAGTTCCGGTCATCTTTCAGCTTGTCCAGTACATAAGCCACAAGTGCTTCAAAAGTGTCATCCGCGTTTGAATATTTGGAACCGGTTTCCAGCTTGGTAGTATCTACCCAGCCATTGGCTATTCCATAATACAGATAGTTCCTTAAACTGATCTCATCCGCTTTCCATGCCTGATATTCCCCGCTGGAGGTATCAATGGCGTCTTCCTTGATAATCCCCACCGTAGGACCTGAAAGGTAGGTATAAATATAAAACATATAGGCCTTCATGTCTTCCGAAAGGTCCTTCATGGACGTGGCATGAGTGCTCATCAGTTCATTGTTTAAATTGTTGAAAATCTGCTGTTGGGAAGACATATATTTCTGGTATATGTTTTTTTCGGTTTCAGAAGCGTCTTCCCCTTCCATTTCCTTTAAGGAAAGGACATTGTTGTTGATCAGCTGGTAATAGGCATCCTTAACAGGTATCTTCATATTGGAGCCATCGGTTGTGCTGTTTGAACTGTAATCACCATTTACGATGGTCTTAATAAGTACTCCGGCTAAAGACTGCTCGATTAAGTGGTAGATACCTTTCTGAAGGTCTGCATCCAGGGTCAGATACACATCGTTCCCTGCAGAGGCATCGGTTTCATCCTTTGTTTCACGTATCCGACCTACGCTGTCCTTGTAAATCGTTTTTTTTCCTTTTGTCCCCTGCAGCTCGTGCTCCATGGTATATTCAATTCCAGCCCGTCCTACAATGTCATTGATGTCGTAATCGTCTTTTTTCTTCTGAAGGCCTTCCAGCTGGTCCTCCGGGACCTTTCCGGTATAACCGACGACCGGAGCAAAGGAGATGCTGTCGTTATAGGCACGGATCGTGGTTTCCTCCCCACTTACTCCCTGCATATCCCCGATATGTTCCAGGATATCCGCCACGGTCTCATCGCTTACCTGGCTGGCAACCGTCGTGGATTCATATTTGCGGTAGGACATGAGGCGAAGGGCGTATTTGATGTTGATGATATCCAGTGCCTCCTGGTCTGTCAGGGGAACGACCTTTCCATCCGGGTCTTTCATGTCCGTCAGGCCATTGTCCTTGCAGGCCTTTTCAAACAGCTCTCTTGCGCTTAAATTGGAGGGATAAACGCCTTTTTCATCATCTAAGTCTTCCACCTTTTTTAAGCCGTAATAATCCCTCAGAAAGCGTTTTCTGGAGGCTTCGGAGGAGGAAGTATAAACCATGTCGCCGTTGGGATCAATGGCGACTTCAAATTTCCCCTGTATGGATTCCTCATGTTTTTCAAGGATCTGCACCAGTCTTAAGTACATACTGTTTCTGGCGGCAACATTCTTATAAACTCCGGTATCCTGTACGGTAACGGAATAGGCGAGCTTGTTATAAGCCAGGACTTTGCCGTTCCTGTCATAGATATTGCCCCTTGTTCCGGCGGTTGTAATGGTCTGTTCAGTAAGCTGTAAGTATTCGTTTAGAGCCTCTTCCCCATTGACGATCTGCATGGCAAAAAGTTTATTTATTAAACCTGCATACATAAAAAAGCAGATGATTCCAAGTATAAAAAGCCGTGAAGTTACCGCTTTTCTAAAAAACTCCTTTATTATATCTAACAAATCACTAAACAATTGCCGAATCACCTCTTTTTCCTATCTCTTCCAAGTGCCTGTTCAAAATCAGGAATACCCGATAAAGAAGCAGGGTCGTTACAACGGTAAAAATGATTTCCGGAAGCATCAGATTAATAAAATAATACCCAACCCTGACTTTCTGGCGGATCAGGAACCGGAAAACATAAATATATAAGTTGTAAGCCAACTCGTTCAGTACGCTTAGGATAAGAGGCAGCGTAATGTAATCTTCATAATAGTATTTCGTACAAATTCCGTTGATATAGCCTACATAGATAAAAATCAGGGTGTAAAAGCCAAAAGGCCCGCTGTAAAATAAATCCATGAGAAGCCCTGCCAAAAGCCCGTAATACATCCCGGACTCTTTCCCATGCATGAAGCCAAAGGAAAAGGTGAGGATTAAGAGCAGATTGGGAGCGGCCGATAAAAACGGCAGCAACGGAAACAGGCAGTTTTGAATGGTAAATGCCAAAATTATCATCAGCACATTAAAAAGTATCCGTCTCATGTTACTCCTTTATTGAGAATTGGTCTCTGTTGTTTCTGCTTCTGAGGAAGCCGTCTCCTGGATAGCTGTTTCCTCCTGGGAGGCTGCAGCTTCTTCCTTCATCATGTCAGATTTTAGTTTCGTGATAACCAGAACCTCCTGCAGGCTGTCAAACTTTGCAGCCGGAATTAAATAACCTGATTTGGTGACGTTGTTGGTATCATTGGTAATGCCGGAAGCATACCCAACCAGGATGCCGGGCAGGAATACGGAACTGATGTTGGAGGTTACGATCTTATCTCCGTCTTTCACATCGCTTTCCTTTAACGCATTGGTGATCCGGAGCCTTCCTTCCTTAAACAGGGTTAAGTCACCGGCAACGATGCAGCTGTTTCCGGACTGCATGGCCATGCCGCTCACACGGCTGGAATCATCAATAATGGAACGGACGGTCGCATAATTCGCCCCCACATCCGTGACAATGCCCACTAAGCCGCCCCCGGCCACAACATTCATATCCGGGGCAATGCCATCCTTTGAGCCTTTGTCGATACGGAATATCTGGAACCAGTTGCTTGAGTCATTGGCAATGACCCTAGCCCCTACCTTTGTATATTGCCCGTACTCCTGATCCAGGCTGTAAAGCTGGCGAAGCCGTTTTAATTCAAATTCTTCTGACTGAAGCCTGGTGTTTTCCTCAGTCAGCTGTGTGATAATATCCTTCATCTCTTTATTTTCATTCAGTGCGTCATGAAGCTTTGTATAATCGATAATTTCATCATAAATGGCCGAGCCAACTGCATTAACACCCGATTGCACCGGGATAAGTAAATAACCCACTCCGGTCCTAAGGGGCGTCAGCCATTCGTCACGAATGGAGGTCAGCCCGATCAGCAGGACACAAAATACTGTTAAAGCAATAAGAACATATTTGCTGCGCTTTGATTCCATCTATAAGATTCCCCGTTCCTTCAAACTGATATAGGAATTATCTCCTATGATAATGTGATCCAACAGCCGGATGCCAACCAAATCTCCTGCTTCCTTTACCCTGCGGGTGAAGCTTAAGTCTTCCCTGCTGGGGGATGGATCTCCGCTTGGATGGTTATGGACCAGTACCAGGCTTACTGCATGATATTTCATAGCCTCAATGAAAATCTCCCTGGGAGAAACCGCGGAAGAATTCACCGTTCCCTGAGAGATCATAATGTCCCTTATCAGGGCTCCTTTTGTATTCAGGAGCACGATATAAACCATCTCCTGTTCTTTATGGCGCATGTCCTCCACAAAGTAATTTACAATATCAAGGGGATTGCTAAATGACTCGCCATCGGAGCGGGCGGCTCTCTTCCAGATGCGTCTGGAAAGCTCTCCCACGCATAAAAGCTGGGCACCTTTGACAGCTCCGATTCCCTTAACTGACATAAGCTCCGGCATTGAAAGATGCAAAAGCCCTAAAATACCCTCTTTGGGATAATTTAAGGCCAGTATCTTCTGTGCCAGCACCAGGGAGTTGCTCTCCCTGGAACCTGTGCGGATAATAATAGATAAAAGCTCCGCATCACTTAAGCCTTCCGGCCCCTCCTTTAAACACTTTTCATAGGGCCGTTCATCCGCAGGAATGTCTTTCATCGTTATTCGTTTCATATGCCTCCTGACCGTTACTCTCCAGGCACTTTAAGAAAGGACATATGTAGGGTAAAGCGGTTATTCGCAATCCGCTTTGTTACTTGCACATGAACGCAGGCGTTCAAATAAACCGATACGTAATGAGGGCTGCCGCCACTCCTATAATGCCAGCCATGGTGATTTTAATATTAATGCCAAAGGTAATTACCAGAATTCCGAGATTGACGATCAATGGGGTGTCAAATCCAAAGGATTGTCCCGCGTTCAACCAGGACAGCCAGGAAATTCCCCGGGTCAGATCTCCGACAAAGCCTCCGAGAACTACGCCAGCCAGCATAAGAAGAAGCAGTACCCAGCAGTTTTTGTATTTCATCTGCTATGCTACCCCTTTTGGTTTTATGACAGGATTGTCCATACCTATCAAATCATTCTAACATAGTTTTGCAGTTGTGTATACCGTTTTTTTATAATTTGCCTCCAAGGTTAAGTGAATATTCTTACACCCGGATCAAACCGATTTCCAAAAGCTTTTGCACTGACATTAAAATTCCCAGCTTTGCATGGTACCAGGTAAGACCTCCCTGAAAATAAACCGCATAAGGCGGTTTGATAGGTCCGTCGGCGCTCAGCTCAATGGATGAGCCTTGTACAAAGGCACCTGCCGCCATGATGACAGGGGCGTCATAACCCGGCATATCCCATGGTTCCGGTGTGACAAAACTGTCAACAGGGGCTGCCGCTTGTATTCCCTGGCAGAAGGCAATGACACCTTCCGGCTTTCCAAAGGTAACAGCCTGGATAATATCATGGCGGGACTGGGAACCGTCGGGCACCACGGAAAAGCCCAGCTTTTCATAGACATTGGCAGCAAAAACAGCGGCCTTTAAGGCTCCTGCCACTACGGTAGGCGATAAGAATAGTCCCTGAAAAAAGGACTGGTTAAGGCCCAGAGTGGCTCCAACTTCCTTTCCAAGGCCAGGTGCTGTCAGACGGTAGGAAGCCCGGTCAATACAGTCTGCTCTTCCTGCAATGTAGCCGCCGATGGGGGCAATGCCACCCCCCGGATTCTTTATGAGAGAGCCAACCACCATATCGGCTCCTACATCGGACGGTTCAATCCGTTCAACGAATTCCCCGTAACAGTTGTCAACCATGCAGATCACATCCGGCTTCAGCTTTTTCACGAAGGAAATCAGTTCTCCGATCTGGGAAACCGAAAAGGTAGGACGGGTATCGTAGCCTTTGGAACGCTGGATGGTGACCAGCTTTGTTTTTTCGTTCACTGCTTTTTTAATAGATTCGTAGTCAAAGGTTCCATCGGCCAGAAGGTCCACCTGCCGGTATACCACTCCATATTCTTTTAAGGAACCCACACTGTCCCTGATGCCGATCACTTCTTCCAGGGTATCATAAGGCTTTCCAACTGGTGAGAGCAGCTCATCGCCAGGGCGGAGATTTCCGGAAAGGGCAACGGTCAGGGCATGGGTCCCGCTGATCAGGTTCGGCCTTACGAGAGCGCTTTCCGTATGGAATACGCTGGCATAAACTGCCTCCAAAGTGTCACGGCCCAAGTCGTTGTAGCCATAGCCTGTGGTTGCCGCAAAATGGATGTCACTGACCCGGTTCTCCTGCATGGCTTTAATGACCTTCATCTGATTATATTCGGCCGTTTCATCGATCTCTTTAAAACGTTCCTTTAAAGTTTCTTCGATTTCTTTCCCGAAATCCATAACCTGACGGCTGATTCCCAGGTTTTCATACATTTCATTTATTTCCATTATTTATTTTTCTCCAATCCGTACATCTCATATGTGTCCTGTAATATTTTTAAAAGCACTTTTTCCAAGTCATTGTTAAAATCAGGAAGATTCAGCCATCTTACATCCCGTTCCCGTTTAAACCAGGTGATCTGGCGCTTTGCAAAATGCCTGGTGTCGCGCTTCAGAACATAGAGGGCTTCTTCCAGTGTATATATTCCCTGCAAATAATCCAGGATTTCCTTATATCCAAGGCCCTGCATGGAAACCATGTCCCTGGTTAAGCCCATGTCCTTTAAATGCATTACCTCTTCTACAAGTCCCTGCTCAAACATGAAATCCACGCGCCGGTCAATCCGGTCATAGAGACAGGCCCGGTCCGTATTTACTACATAATAGAGGAAATCATAAGGAGACTTTTTCTGCCTTTCCCGTATGTTGTGCTCAGAAATCCGCTCTCCGGTCTGCCGGTAATACTCAATTGCCCGGATCACCCGTTTCATGTTATTCTCATGGATCCGGGCGGCGGAATCCGGGTCAATGTCCCGGAGAAGGCTATGAAGAAACTCTGCGCCTCTCTCCTGTCCCAGTTTTTCCAGTTCCATGCGTATGGAGGTATCTTCTCCGTTTTCCGTAAAATCAATATCATTCAGAAGGGCCTGGATGTAAAAACCGGTTCCTCCGGCCACAATGGGAATATGGCCATGAGAATAAATCTCTTCCACGGCTTCCTTGGCCATCTCTTGAAAAACTGTCACATTAAATTCCTCTTCCGGATCAAGAACATCGATCAGGTAATGAGGAACACCTTCCATTTCTTCTCTTGTAATCTTTGCAGACCCGATATCCATATGGCGGTACACCTGCATGGAATCAGCACTTATAATTTCTCCTCCGATTGCCTTTGCAAGACGGACCGACAGAGCGGTCTTTCCCACTGCCGTCGGCCCCGTTATAATAATCAGCGGTCTCATCATACGATCCTCTTAAATTTCTTCTCTAACTCATATTTGCTCATGGAAATAATCGTTGGCCTGCCGTGAGGGCAGGCATAGGGATTTTCCAGGCTCAAAAGCTGGTCGATAAGCCCGTTGGCTTCCGCAGCAGATAAGCTGTGTCCTCCCTTTACTGCTGCCTTGCAGGACAAGGATGCAACCCGCGCATAAATGATATCCGGGTTATGGGATGAGCCATCCTCGGACAATCCATCTATCATCTCGATTAAAAGTTCTTTTTTTGCTATGGAAAACAGGTTGGCAGGAACCCCTCTGACTGCATATTCCCTGCCGCCAAAGGGCTCGATTTCGAAGCCCATATCCGTAAAATATTTTAAATGGCGTTTTAATAAAACTTCTTCATTTTGGTTTAAAGTAAGGATGATAGGGGGGCTTACCAACTGGGAAATGCATTCCATTTCTTTAAGTGTTCCCATGGTTTTTTCATATAAAACCTTTTCATGGGCGGCATGCTGGTCAATAATAAAAAGTTGTTCGTTAAACTCCACCAGCCAGTAGGTATCAAACAGCTGACCGATGAGCTTGTGCCTGGTCCGGGCCTTTGGTTCCAGAAGCTTTCCGTCAAACAGATCCAGTTGTTCCGGCACCTTTTCACTTTTAGGAATCACATCCTGGGCTGGAACCTCCGCCAGTCTGTTAATGGCCGGTGTCTGTGGTTTTAACCAGTTCTCCGACAGCTCATTCCTTTCCTTTACAAAGGAAGGCTGGGGCGGAGTTAATCTTTTAGGAAAAGAATCGGCAGTTTCCTTCTTTTCTTCCGTGACAGCCTGTTGTTCCATAGCCATAAGCCGGCGCTTTTCAAAAGGCTCCGGGCTGGGTTCGAATTTTTTTCCGGCAAACCCCTGCTTTTCCTCCCTTTTCTTCTCTAACTCCACCTCAGGAATCAGCTCTTTGTGTGCCAAAGCACCTGATACTGCCTGATATACCATGTGATAGACCATTTCCCCATCCCGGAACCGAAGCTCCATCTTGGTAGGATGGACATTTACATCGAGCATTTCCGGTTCAATGGAAAAATGAAGCATGGTAAAGGGATATTTATGCTGCATCATAAATGGCCGGTAGGCTTCTTCAATTGCCCTGGAAATAATGCTGCTTTTTATGTACCTGCCATTGATGAAATAGTTTTCGTAATTACGGTTGCCTCTGGCGATCACCGGTTTCCCGATGTAGCCATGAATGGAGATCTGATCTTTTTTCACCGTAACCTCCAAAAGGTTCGATGCAATCTCCCGTCCAAACACAGTGTATACAATATCCTTCAAATTATGATTTCCGGAAGTGTGAAGTTTATTCTGGTTGTTCTGAATAAATCGGATGGATACTTCCGGATGGGAAAGTGCCAGTTTTTCCACCAGTTCCGCCACATGAGCCCCTTCTGTCGCAGGTGTCTTTAGAAACTTCTTTCTGGCCGGAGTGTTGTAAAACAGGTTCCTGGCAATAAAGGTGGTTCCTTCAGGTGCTCCGATCTCTTCTACGGTCCGTTCCTCGCCACCGTCGATCTGATATCTGGTTCCGGTAAGCCCTGCGCTGGTCTTGGTAATAAGTTCCACCTGGGAGACGGCAGCAATGCTTGCAAGAGCCTCTCCCCTAAATCCAAGAGAGGAAATGGTAAACAGATCCTCGACGGATTTGATCTTGCTTGTGGAATGGCTCAGAAAAGCAAGAGATACTTCCTCTCTTGGGATTCCGCAGCCATTGTCGGTCACCCGGATAAAGGTGGTTCCCCCTTCTTTTATCTCCACGGTAATTGCGGTGGATTTAGCGTCAATGGCGTTTTCCAAAAGCTCCTTTACAACGGAGGCAGGACGTTCTATGACCTCTCCTGCCGCTATTTTATTAATAGTGTTCTGATCCAGTACGGTTATATTCGGCATGGCACTTGCTCCTTTTTCTAGGGCGTTTCAGAAAACTGCTTGTCCCAGGATTTGCAGCACAAATCTTCCGAAAAGCGGAGTGTGCAGATTTGGGTAACGAGTTTGCAGATACGCCTTACTGCCAACGGTTCTTTAGTTTAGTCTGCAGACGGTACAGGGTATTGAGTGCGTCAATGGGCGTCATGTTACCCAGCTCTATATCGCCTAATTCCTTGATGATGTCATCATCCTTTACGGTATCAAAGATGGACATCTGCTGTAAATCTACTTCGTCCGGCTTGGGAACAGCCTTTCTCTGGGTAATATTGGCGTTGATCCCTGCAATCTCCCTGGCCTTGGCTGTGATGTCGGCATCGCTTAATTCCAACAGCAGCTCCTTGGCCCTTATAATGACGGTATCCGGTACGCCGGCCAGCTTTGCCACCTGGACGCCGTAGCTTTTATCAGCTCCGCCCTTTATGATTTTTCTTAAGAAAACAATATCGTCGCCCTGTTCCTTTACCGCGATGCAGTAATTATTCACCCCGCTCATGGTTCCTTCCAGCTCGGTCAGCTCATGATAGTGGGTGGCAAACAGGGTTTTTGCTCCCAGGATTTTCGGATTGCTGATGTGTTCCACCACGGCCCAGGCAATGCTGAGACCGTCAAAGGTGCTGGTACCCCGACCGATTTCATCTAAGACGATCAGGCTGTTTTTTGTGGCGTTCCGGAGGATATTGGCTACCTCCGTCATCTCCACCATAAAAGTACTCTGGCCGGAAGCCAGATCATCAGAGGCGCCTACCCGGGTGAAAATCCGGTCGCAGATTCCAATGCTTGCCTCCTCTGCAGGAACAAAGCTTCCGATCTGGGCCATAAGGACAATTAACGCGGTCTGGCGCATGTAGGTAGACTTTCCTGCCATGTTAGGGCCGGTGATGATGGAAACCCTGTTTTTCCCGTTATCCAATTAGGTATCATTGGAAACAAACAGATCATCCCGCATCATTTTTTCCACGACAGGATGGCGTCCGTTTTTAATGTCGATCAGTCCCTTTTCATTGATCTGGGGCTTGACATAGTTGTTCCTTGTGGCTACAGAGGATAAGGAGGCCAGGACATCGGCTCCTGCTATGGCTCTTGCGGTCTTCTGGATCCGGAGAACCTGGTCTGCCACCGAATCCCGGACTTTACAGAATAAACTGTATTCCAGGGAAAACAGCTTGTCCTCAGCGCCAAGTATTACATTCTCAAGCTCCTTTAACTCATCGGTGGTGTAGCGCTCCGCATTGGCAAGGGTCTGTTTACGGATAAAGTAATCGGGCACAAGATCTTTAAAGGAATTGGTTACTTCAAAATAGTAGCCGAATACTTTATTAAATTTTACCTTCAGGTTTTTGATCCCGGTTTTTTCTTTTTCCCTTGCTTCCAAATCAGCCAGCCAGTTCTTGCCCTCTGTTTTGGCGCTTCTCAGTTTGTCGGCTTCCTCATGGAAACCATCCTTAATGATTCCGCCGTCTCTTAAGGTGACCGGCGGGTCGTCAATTATGGCATTGTCAATCAGTTCCCTGACATCCTCTAACGGATCCAGTTCTCCCCACAAGTCCTTCAGCATGTCACTGGTGAATTCCTCTAAAAGATTCTTGATGTGCGGAAGCATTTCCAGGGAGCTTTTAAATGCGATCATATCTCTGGGATTGGCAGTCTTATAGCTGATCCGTCCGATCAGACGTTCCAGGTCATAAATAGGATTTAAATATTCACAGATCTCTTCCCTTGAAATGAAATTCATATTCAGCTCTTCAATGGCGTTCTGGCGTTTTATGATCTCTGATTTATGGATCAAAGGCTGTTCTATGTAAGTGCGCAGCATTCTGGCGCCCATGGCCTTTTTCGTCCGGTCCAGGACCCAGAGAAGGCTTCCCCGCTTCTGCTTTTCCCTTAAGGTCTCCAAAAGCTCCAGATTCCGCCTGGTAGAAGTGTCAATAATCATGAATTGCCCGGTGGAATAAGGGGTAATGGTGGTTATATGGGAAAGGCTGTTTTTCTGGGTCTCGTACAAGTACTCCATAACTGCCCCGGCAGCTATAACTCCGGTGTCATAATCTTCCAGCCCGAGTCCTGTAAGTGCGCCTACCTTGAAGTGTTCTTTTAGAATTTTCCGGCAGACTTCATCGGAAAAGAAATGATGATCCAGAGATGAAATGACCGCCTGGTGACGGTTCTTTATTTCCTCAACATCCACCCCGGAAACATAAAATGCTTCGTTGCAGATGATTTCGGAGGGGGTAAACTTATTAATCTCATCTATCAGTTCCCGCTCCGATTCTACCTCTGTTACAAGAAAATCACCGGTGCTGATATCCGCAACTGCGATCCCAAAGGTTTCGCCGATATAGACGATTCCCATCAGGTAATTATTTTTTGTTTCATCAAGAGCCTGTGTGCTTGTGATGGTTCCAGGTGTTACCACACGGATAACCTCCCGCTTTACCAGACCCTTGGCAAGTCTGGGGTCCTCCATCTGCTCGGCAATGGCAACTTTATAGCCTTTCTGGACAAGACGGTTTAAATATGTATCAACGGCATGGTAAGGAACGCCGCACATAGGCGCCCGTTCCTCCAGTCCGCATTCTTTCCCGGTTAAGGTGATTTCCAGCTCTCTTGATACGGTAACCGCATCATCAAAAAACATTTCGTAAAAGTCCCCCAGCCTGTAAAATAGGATACAGTCCGGGTACTCCTTTTTTGTTTCCATGTAGTGGGTCATCATTGGTGACAGTCCAGCCATGCTCTTTCACTTCCTTTTTCTTCTGTTTATGGTCTTAAAGTTCCCATGTAGTAAAATCCTCTGGATTCATCCAAATATACGTCCACGATTTTTCCAATAAGAGAAGAATCCCCTTTAAAATGAACAGTAGTGTTATTGCTCAAGCGGCCGGTTAAAAGACCTTCCTCATGATCATTCACTTCTTCTGCCAGTACCTTCTGAACGGTGTGTTCCTCTCTTCCGCAGACTTCGGAGGAGATTTTCTGGACTTCAGCCAGCAGACGGTCAAAGCGGTTCTTTATCACTTCTTCCGGTACCTGCTCCTCCATCTTTGCCGCCGGTGTACCTGTACGCTTGGAGTAGATAAAGGTAAAGGCGCTGTCAAAACGTACCTTTTTCACCACTTCAAGGGTTTCGTTAAAATCCTCTTCCGTCTCTCCCGGGAAACCTACAATGATATCAGTGGTCAGAGAAATATCCGGAATGGCTGTCCGGATTTTTTCTACAAGCTCCAAATACTGTTCCTTGGTGTATTTCCGGTTCATGACCTTTAAAATACGGCTGCTGCCTGACTGAAGAGGCAGGTGAAGATGGGTGCAAACCTTTTTTGAATTTTTCATGGCTTCGATCAGATCGTCTGACAAATCCTTTGGATGGGAAGTCATGAAACGAATCCGCTCCAGGCCATCTACCTGGTCGATCTGGGTCAGGAGTTCCGCAAAGCTTACGGGTGTTTCCAGGTTTTTTCCATATGGGTTAACATTCTGTCCCAAAAGCATGATCTCCACAACGCCGTCATCTGCAAGCTGTTTTACCTCTTCCAGAATGTCTTTTGGGCCGCGGCTCCGTTCCCTGCCGCGCACATAGGGCACGATGCAGTAGCTGCAGAAATTGTTGCAGCCAAACATAATGTTAACGCCGGATTTAAAAGGGTACTTACGGTCCGTAGGGAGATCCTCCACAATCCGGTCCGTTCCTTCCCAGATGTCTACAACCATCTTTTTTTCTTCCAGGCGTTCATACATAAGCTCTGCCAGTTTAAAAATGTTGTGAGTACCGAAAATAATATCCACAAAGCGGTAGCTTTTTTTAATCTTGGCAACTACTTTCTCTTCCTGCATCATGCAGCCGCAAAGAGCGATCATCATGTGAGGATTTTTCTTTTTTAAGCTGTTTAAATATCCAAGACGTCCGTAGACTCTGTCATTGGCATTTTCTCTGACTGTACAGGTATTATATAGAACAAAGTCTGCCTCTTCCGTATCGGTTTCTACAAAGCCGATTGCTTCTAAAATTCCTTGAAGCTTTTCAGAATCTCTGGAATTCATCTGGCATCCAAAGGTAGCGATGTGAAAGGTAAATTGTTCTTTTCCTGATAATTCTTTTAATTTATCAAGAGTTTCCCGGTAACGCTCTATAAAATAGTACTGTCTTGCAGGTTCTTCTTTTGGTGCCTGGCTGAGGGCTTCCTCATAAGTCAAATTTATATAATCCATTTGCGTAACCTCTTAATTTTTATTCGGTTTTCCCATTATATCATAAATATTTTTTATTGCAAATAACAAAATGGGCTTTTCTGGTTGAAATACCCTTCTGGTGTACAGGGTGTGAATGCCCTGTCCTCTGTGGGTTTTATAACGAATGCCGATAATTACGTAGTATGGATTAAGCTGTTTCTTCAGGCAGCAGACGATCTAACATTCGTTTTTTAAAGTGAAATCATCTTCACCACTCCGGTTGCCACCTTCCCGGTAAATGCATCGTCATGCTCCACAAGCAGCATGGTCGGCTGGAACTTAAGGATTAAATCCTCAATCTGGATCCTGGAATATACATCAATGAAATTAAGAGGTTCATCCCAGATATACAGATGGGCCTGCTCACAGAGGCTGCGGGCAATAAGAACCTTCTTCTTCTGTCCTTCGCTATAGGATTCCATGGGTATTTCCAACTGTTCCCTGGAAAAGTCCAGCTTGCGAAGAAGCGCCTTAAACAGATGATCTTCGATACCGCTTTCCCGGGAGTATTCTGTCAGGCTCCCTTTTAAAAATGAAGTATCCTGAGATACATAGGATATCTTAAGACCGCTGGGTATTTCCTCGTATCCTTCAAAGGAAATATTCTCCCCCGTAAGTTCGCTGCCGGCGACCAGCTTCAAAATGCTGGATTTTCCACAGCCGTTTTTCCCCTGCAGGGATATCCTTTGTCCCTGTTCCAGGGTAAAGCTGACCGGTTCGCAGACAGGCCCTTCATAGTATGGAACAACCTCTTTTAATGAAAGAATTCTGGCCGAGCGGTACTTTAAAGGATAAAGCTTAAGATTTTCCGCATCTTCTATATTTTTCAGCAGTCCTTTTTTATCCTCAATGGCACGGTCCTGCCTGTGTTCCAAATTCTTTCTGCGCATCTGCATACGCCGGGATTTTTCGCCTACATAGGCCCTAGTATCAATGGATTTTTCACGGACCATGGATTTTTTACCGATCTTTGTTGATTCCACCTGGTCCGCCCAGTCCCCTGATTGCCTTGCGGCCGCCTCCAGATGACGAATGTCCTTTTTTAACCGCTCGTTTTCGGACCGTTCGAATTGGTCCTGCATTTGTTTGTTCTCATACCAGGAGGTGAAATTGCCTTTCTGAACTTCAATATTGGTTTTATTTATGGACAGAATATGGTCCACGGATGCATCCAGGAATTTCCGGTCATGAGACACCAGGATAAATCCCTTTTTGCTGTTTAAATACTGGCTTACCAGTTCTCTGGCCTCCCGGTCTAAATGGTTGGTAGGTTCATCGATCAGCAGAAAATGGCCTTCTCTTAAGAAAAGAGCAGCCAGCAAAACCTTGGTCCTCTCTCCGTTTGATAATGTGAAAAAGGGCCGGTACAGAACATCCTCAGAAACCTTTAATCTGGACAGCTCTCTCTTAAGCTCCCAGAATGGATATTCTCCAAGGAGAGAATTCAGAATTTCCAGAGTTTCCAGCTCCTCATCCGGCACTGGATAAGGGAAATAGTCAAACATGACATTTGAAACAATGGTTCCTGTGTATTTAAAACGGTTCATCAGAAGATTTAAAAACGTGGTTTTTCCTCTTCCGTTCCTTCCTGTAAAACCCAGCTTCCAATCCGTATCGATCTGAAAGGAAACGTGCTCGAAGACGGGACTTGGGCTTCCATTCCTCCATTCAGGCAGGAAATAAAATTTCCGCACAAAAAACGACTGCAAGAATCCTTTTTCTCACAGCCGTTTGCATCAAAACAAGCCCATCGGGCCGTTTACGAAATATAAAAGGTATGAGAATGAAATAATATTCTTGCATAAACAGGCATGACAAAAAAAAGACAATGTCCTTTCCTTCTTAATCATGCAGTTACTTTAGCAAGAAAATTATTTCATCCTTTCACCTCATTTCGTTTTATATGCCCGAAGTCTATCATAAATATAAAATATTGTCAAATAATAATCAGACAATGCAAGAGATAATGCATAGTATACACGAATACCCCTTAATTAGCCCGTCCTGTAATGGTAATTTCTACCCGTCGGTTTTTTGCTCTTCCCTCATCCGTATCATTGGAGGCGATGGGATTGTAATGAGAATTTCCCTCAATGGACATCTTAGCCGGCTCCAGTCCCATAGCAGTCATCTGGTTTAAGACTGCCACTGCCCTATTTACGGACAATTGCCAGGAATCCGCTTCATTAGCAGCATCATAGTGGCCTAAATCTGCCGTATTGCCAGTAATCGTAATGTGATTGATTTCACCGTAAATGGCCTCCNNCCGGAAGCAGGATGGCTGTGTCCGGCTGGAACAGCATGGCATCCTTTAAATGAATGCTTACGGCTGATCCGTTGGAAGATACATCGACCATCTCCCCCAGATTGCGCTCGGCGATATAAGCTTTCAAGGCCAGGTAGACATTGTCTAAATTATCCGCAGAAACAGAAATATTGTCTCCTGTCGCAGAACTGTTCGTCTGACCTGTATGGTTTAAAACCTGCTCCAGCCCGTGTGACATCTCTTTTAGCTTCATCGTATCAACTGAGCTCATGCCATACAGGATGATAAACAAAGCCAAAAGCAAGGTAATCATATCAGAATATGTAAGAAGCCAGCGCTCCGAATTGTCTTTTTCTCCTTCTGATTCAAGGATTCTTCTGCGCATCCTTTATTCCTCCCAATTTTAGTTTTCAATTCCCTGTTTGTATCGTTTGGCTCCATCTGAAAAAGCCTGGAAATAAAGGGCGAGTTCATTTTCAATATTTCGGGAGGTATTACCGCTGGCAATCATGCAGACGCCATCCACGATCATTTCTTTTTGAATATGCTTTCTCTTAAGCTGCGTTTTTAATTTGTTCGCAATTGGCATGTAAATGAGATTGGCGAAACACACACCATAGAGGGTTGCCACAAACGCAGTACCGATGGAACCTGCAAGCTCTGACGGATCCTCAAAACCGGAAGCAAGTACCATGATCAGTCCCATAACGGTACCGATAACTCCCATGGTAGGAGAAAACCCCGCAGCAGCCTCAAATACACTTGCCTCAATGCTTTTTTGCTGAACATAGGCTCTGATATCAGATTCCAGGGTGTACTGGATGGATTCCGGCGTCTTCATTTCCTGTATAAGAACCAGGCCTTCCTTAAGAAGCAGATATTCCTCCTGATTCAGTTCCGGATCCCTGCTTATATTTTCCAGGCAAGTGACTCCTTCCGCCCGGTAGCGGGTTGCAATCATTGATATTTTGGCAATCATTTTTTCCATACTGGCGGAATGGGGATGCTTAAAACTTCGAAACATGGCCCGCATAGCCATAGCTATATCATTGAGGGAATAGGATGCAATGACAGCGCCGGCTGTTCCTCCTACCACTATAATGAAAGGGCTTAAGAGAAACAGAGAATATATGGCGCCTTTTTCCAGAACAAAACCTGTCAAAAGAGCACCGATTCCGATGAAGATACCAATAAGCAGTGAAAAATCCATAACTTTTCTCCTTTGTAACTAGTATTTGTAACATCATTAATTCTATCATATAATGAGGAATTTCAGATGCTAAAATATTGCTAATATTACAACGAGATTTAGTTATGGATTTTTGTCTTATAATGCTGCAAGGTCCAGGGGAACACGTATCTGGTTACGTTTGCATTTTACCGCTCATTGATTAGTTTAATGAAATCCAGTACCTCATCGGCCGGAACCATCTGGGCCGTAATTGTAACTCCCTGTTCCGACAGATACAGAAAATCTGTAATATCTTCTTCTGATACACTGACGGCCTTTTTTAACATTCGGGTGTTCTGCTTACCTCCCATATTTCCCACATTCACTTTATCCATGTGGAAGCCCGCATCGTAAAGCCTGCATATCGTTTTTGGGCTTTTGGCAACCAGGAAGACCCTTTCCCCTTCGTATTTTTCGGCGCACAGATTAGCGGCAGCCTTTTCTACGGTAAGAATTGACAGCTTGCACTGCTTCGGGCAGGCCAGCTTAAGAGCCTCCTTATTAATTGTATCTTTTACAACCTGATCATCGACCACCATAATCCTGGTTGCTCCTGTAACCTGGCTCCAGACAGTTGCTACCTGTCCGTGAATCAGACGGTCATCAATCCGGACATTTACAATCTCCATCATTAAATAGTCCCCTTTCGTTAGTCTTTTACGGTTATAAATACAGGTGAGGTCCAGGCGGCATCTCCATTTTTCTGCCAGATGCGAAGCCGTAAGTTTCCGCTTTGCTCCATCCGGATCTTTCTTTTTCCGGTAAGTTTATAGGAGCTTTCAGGATATGCCTTGCCTATGCGGATTTTATAGGCATTGTGCCACCATGGATCATTCCGGTAATGAGTGATATCTCCCCAGTTTTCCTTAGTCAGGGAGTTCACCTCATCCCAAAGTGCCATAACCTGAGAGCTGTTAAGTATTTTCCTCACGGGAAGGAGATATTCCGTTCCATTGATGAGCAGACGCAGAACACTGTCCACATCCGCTTCCACTTCAAAGATAAAGCCCTCTGCTGCTGCCTTCTCCGACCCCATCCATTTACCGGAAGCCGGAGACTGGTATGTGGTCATGGTAAAGCGGCAGCTCCTGTCGTCATCTTGAAAAATTTCCTGACCATAGTGATTCCAGCACGTTTGGGCGGAAAGCAGTTTTCCGTCCGTTTCCAGACGTCCCTCCCAGTTTTTCCTTAGGTGGTTATGGTAGACCCTGGTATCCGGTCCCCAGCCAAGCTCGAGACGGAATTTGAACCGGATCAATCCAACCTGCTTCTCCCGTTCCCATGTGCCTGAATGCACAACCATTTCCTCTAAGACATTATCTCTTAAAATCTCCACCCTGTCTACCGCTCCGGTACCTTTTATCTGAAATTCCAATTCTACTTCTTTGCCTGCTTCAATTTCAGATCCCATTGGTGCTGAATTCACACAATAGTCAACTTCAATCCTGCTCCGGGATACCCCATAGGTTCTCCGCTTTGTCAATCCTTCCCAGATGGCTTCCTTTGTACCGTTCTCTGCAAGTACACACATGCTTCCATTTTCAAATACTCCGGGAATACTGTGGTTATCACCTGCCGCAATGATGCCGATTTTATATCCCCGATCAAGGCCTTTCTCATAGGTCGTCTCTCCTGTCCGCGGTCCCATATGGACATGGCGGTCCATGGACAGAGGTCCATCGTCATTTTCACTGGAGCCGTGGCTGGAGTAAATTTCTGCTATAGGGGAAAACGTCTCGTTATGGGTATCCCAATTTTTACCTCTGGAGCCCGGCTGGTATGCCAGATGGTGTGGGATACCAATGACATCCTGCCCCTCATAGGCGGCGGCCAGATCCTGATAGCGCATCGGATGCTCCTGCTTCCCGTTATTGTGAAGGAAAAATACATTATGATCTCCATCCAACCCGGCTCCCTGCCATTCATAACCCATGAACATCGGAAAGCCCTGTCTGTTGGCTTCCTCGGTAAAACTTCTTAATAATTCCCAGTCCCTGGCAATTGCTTCATCATCGTACCGGTCTTCGACCGCAAGCCCTGACGGTGTGGGCCGCATGTAAAACGGATAATAAGCCACCGGCCAGAAATCCATATGTTTTCTTATATGTTCATACCACACCGGGAGCTCATTCATTTGCTCATGGTGGATATTACTATGCATGTCTGTCCAAAACTTATTGTATTTCATGGAATCCTCCCAACTACTCTCTTGGATTTATGAGTGTGTTTTTATCTATTTTCATGGTTGCCCATTCTTCCGGTTTTTTCGCCTGTCCCCATGCTTTCAGCCGTCGCTGCCCGTCTCTGGCCTCCCGCTCCCGGTCAGATAAATATTTAACCTCATGTTTACTCAGGAAGCCGCCGCTTTCTTCTATCTGTTTCATAAGCTTTTTTAATAAGCCCTCTCTGGTCAATGACAGATCATGTTCTTCATCGGGATCTTCCTGTAAATCATAAAGATATATGGTTTCATTTCCTGACTTAACTATTTTGTATTGTCCCAGAACCACCGCTTCTATCAACTGCGGGCTGTCATCACTACCCACCATCTGCTGGATTCTTACGAGTCTGGATTTTTCGTTCCTGGAACCACTGAAATCAAGCTTATTTCCCTGATGCCAGGAGTAATTTCCATTTCTTCCAGTTTCTTCCAAAAGTGTACGGGATACATCCAAAAGCCCTGCCGGCTCTTTTGAGATGCCTGGAGCTATCCCGGTTCCTGCTGCCAGAAGAGGTATGCGGACCGCAGCTTCATACATGGTCTGCTTTCCGAACAGCTTCCGTTTTCCAAGCTGTTCCCCATGATCGGACGTGTAGAGAAAGAGATATTCCCGTCCGGCTTCGACCGCCTGGATTTTATTATAAAGTTCCCCTACATACCGGTCTAACTGCTCCACCAGGCCACAATAAGCGGCCTTGCAGTTTCTCATATGTTCTGGTGCACATTCCTGCAGAAATTCATTATAAGCAGAAAGAGAAGGGAGCCTTGCTTCTTTCTCACACTCCTCTATAGAAAAGCGGCTTTGGTACTTTAGGTAATCCTCATTTCTGCAGGTAAAAGGAAAATGAGGGCCATAGAATCCAATCACCAGAAACAGCGGTTTTCCATTTTCCTTTTTCTTTCCCCAATCTTCAAGAAAACCCATGGCTGACTGGAATACGATTTCGTCATAAAGCATAACCGGGGAAATCCCCCCTCCAACTGCATTCAGGCAGTTTATCCTGTTCGTTGTTCCGGCATACACGCCAAAATCCAGGCGCTTTTTTCCGCCGGTTCCCCAGAATTGAGAGGTAATATCTCCGCAATACCGTTCATCAAATCCATGCTTCTGGTCTTCCCCTTTAAAATGCATCCGGCCAGCCAGAACGGTCTGGTATCCAAGGCGTCCCATCTCATGGGCAATGGTAGGCATATCACCGCCAAGAGCGGCATCATTATTAAAAACACCCAGTTGTGAGGGCAATTTTCCAGATAGAAATGACATGCGCGAAGGGACACAAAGGGGCGAATTGCAATAGCAGCGTTCAAACATCAGACCTTCCTCTGCAATCTTTTTTAGACCCGGCGTATCAATCCGTTCATCTGCAAATCCCGTGTAATCCCAGCCGTGCTGGTCTGACATAATTAAAACCATATCTTTCATAAGAAAATCTCCTCTGGTCCGGCCGATTCTGATTATCCTGCATTTACATGATTCCTAAAAATACCATAACAGCCGCAAACCCAACGATACCGAGAATAATTTTTGTGGCGGACCCCTTCTTCTTATCCATCAGATACCACACTGCCAGTGTAAGCAAAAGGGGAAGGATCCCGGGCATTATTTTATCAAAAATCTGCTCTTGTAAAGAAAGAGACATTTCACCGCTTACAAACTGGTAAATCACATTTGCTTTTACCGTTGTTGCGGCGACTCCGCCTATTACGATCAACCCCATCATGGTGAGCCCGGTAGTAATTTTATCGGCAAGCGAACGGTTGGTGAAAAACAAATTTGCCGCACCGATACCCATATCATATCCTTTATGAAACAGATACCACTGCAGGCCAACCATACTGGTAAGCCATACTGCGCAAAAGAACAGGGGACCAACCGGATTTCCGTCACTAATACACATGCTCATGGCAATACTTAGAAGAATCGGACTATAGGTACCGATTAACATAGAGTCTCCGATTCCGGCAAAAGGCCCCATAAGTGCATTTTTTGTATTAACAATCAACTCTTCGCTGACATCTTCCCCCATGGCACGGGCTTCCTCCATGGCAATGGTAATACCAGGAATCAGGGAGCCAAGCTGAGGCTCTGTGTTAAAAAACTGCATATGGCGCTGAAGGGATTTTTTGTATTCTCCAGAATCATTTTTATAGAGTTTCTTTAATATCGGTTCCAGCACATGACAAAAAGCAAGTCCCATCATACGTTCAAAATTCTGGGTTGCCTGTATAAAGAAAATATAAGTCCAGGCAGCTTTGTTAATANNCCTTTTTGGTAAGTAATGAGTTTTCTCTTTTATTCTTCATAACAGCCATCCTCCTCTGAGCTTTGTACCGGAGCCGGTACGGCCGCTTGTGTTCCGCCCTGGGCCATAACAAAGATAAATGCAACTGCAGTTGCAAATATAGCCAGTGCAGTAACAGACATATTGGTAGAGCCGATCAGGATCCAGCCCATCAGAAACAATACAAGCATCCATTTCTTTGAAAGGGACTGCTTAAGCAGCATGGCAAATCCAATGGCGGGGAGCATCTTTCCGGCCACCTCAAAAAAGTGCAATACTCCCTGAGGCATACTGTTGATCAGGAACTCTGCCAGGGGTGTGCCAAGGTAACAGATCAGCATGGCAGAGCCTGCCCGGAGAATAAAGCTTGGAACGGCTGCCAGGTAAGTAGCACGGTGAATTCCCGCCCCATCTCCCTTTTCTGCGGCACGATCTCCCATATGAGGAAAATATGCATTGATCGTCATGATAAAATTAAATAGTCCAAGTCCCAGCATGCTGAGAGGAACTGATAAGGCCACTGCCTGTTCACCGGTACCTCCGGNNATACCGATATAGGCTGCCCAGTTCACATCCGCCGGCATAGCGCCTCCGGGCGTGATCTGTCCGATAAAAAGTGCCTGAACCATAGCTCCTGCAATAACACCGCCTCTTACATCCCCTAAGATCACACCAACAATCAAACCGGCTACAAGAGGACGCCCAATCATATTCCACCCTCCGGTCACCCCAAAAAACCAAGGTGTACGCTTACTGCCAAGATAGGCAAATAATCCAATCAGTAAAGCTTGTAAAAAAGTCATACCTTATTCCTCCTTTTATTATTCTTCGTAATCCCCTTCCGCGACAGCAGATTCTTCAAACTGTATCATTGCATTTTTTCCCGCGGTCAAACTCTCTGCGGCAATTTCAGAAGCACTGTCCATGGAACCTCTTGACATATACCCTTCCAGTACTGCCGGAAGATTAGCCCCGCCGATTACAGCTATTTTGCCAGGCCGTTCCATTTTCATACGAACGGAGACATTAAACGGGGATCCTCCTGTCAAATCCGTATAAATCAAAATTCCGGTGCATTGGGACAGCCGCCCTGAAGCCGCTGCTAATTTTCCGGTTAGAATCTCCAGAGAATCTTCCTCCAGAAAATCCACTGGTTCATAATACTCCGCCTCTCCAGCCAGCAGTTTCAGTCCGCTTGTGATCCCTGCGGCATAACTGCCATGGCCGGTTACAATCATACCTACCATCCTTTTCCTCCTTTCATTTTCCAACGCTGACATAATCCTCTGGATTTTTTGAACTTGCAGTCTTACACTCCTTTCTGTTTATTTTCCATTCTGGTTTTATTGTAATTTCACCTTTCAGAATCGGATCCCCTGTCTCTTCCTGATAAGCCAGTAATCTCTGGCTCATTTCTTTCAAAACCGAAGCGTATTCCCGGTTATGTGCCAGATTATTGCGTTCTCCCGGGTCATAAAGAAGATCGTAAAGAGCTTCTTCATACTTTGTCTGGCTTTCCAGATCCTGCTTCATAAAATAATCTTTTGTCAAAGATTCATCAATGTTGGACTGGTTTGTTTTCAAATAGGTTGTATCATAATAGCGGATATATTTATAGCGCTTAGTGCGTACACAGCGTGCCGGCTCATAGGACGTGTGGAAATTGATTTCAGCAAAGACATCGGACCTGATTTCCTCTCTCTCCCCTGTTAGCAGAGGAACCAGTGACTTTCCTTCTAAATATTCCGGTTTCTCCAGTTCAAGGAGCTCACAAAGTGTAGGAAATACATCCATATGGGAAACAAGACTGTCTGCAACGGTTCCATTCGCCAAAGCTCCCGGTGACCGAAGCATCAGATTCACACCGATCCCACTATCAAACAAAGTACATTTTGAAAAGGGATTTGGCAAACCGTGATCTGTTGTAAAGAGAATAATGGTATTTTCCCACAACCCCTCTTCTTTTAGGCAGGAAATCACCTTGCCAAAACAGGCATCCGCGCGTTTAACACTCATCAGATAACCGGCAAAATCTTTACGGGTATCCTTGGTGTCCGGAATCGGATAGGGGGGAAGGGCATAATCCGGGTCAATATCTTCATCAATCTTATCAGGAAACCGCCGATGGGTTGCATACATTCCATAAGAAAGGAAAAAGGGCTGTTCCTTGTTATGATCTTTCAGCCACTGGCAGACTTTAAGTGCATTTTCCTTATCCCAGTCCACCAGCTCTTCCTGAGAATATCCGGAATTATCTGTGGTCAGTTCTTCCTGATAGCCAATCTCAGCCGCTCCCAGTTTCCTGTCCAGATACCAGCCTGCTTCATGCTGGATTCCGCAAAGAACGGTATAGTAGCCATTCTGGTTTAAATAGTGGACCAGATGTTTGCTGTAATCCATGGTAAAGCCTCTCTGGGCCAGACCTAACATGCCATTCTGATGTGGGTACGTGCTTGTCAGCATTGCCGCACGGCTGGGTGAACAAGTCGGACCTGCACAGTACGCATTCCGAAACACGGCTGCTGTCCTGGAAAAGGATTCCATATTTGGTGTGGGAACCTTATAACCATAGGGACTCAATACCCGCCCGGAATCATGGGTATGAATATACAATACATTTTTCACTATTTGTACCTCCTGATGTTAAAATGTATTTATTACTGCACGATATGTATTGTCATTTATGTACATAATATACTACAATCCCATAGCAATGTCAATACATTTAATTCAATTGTATTATCATGAACATGTTGCAGTTTCTACTAATATGCTGCGTAATACACTTAATAATTCAAAAATGTATTGTCATTTATTTCAAAGTATAATACAATTAAAGAACTGGCTTTATAATAAAATGAGGTGATATTTATGGCAGAAAAAAGAATTGCACAATATAAACAGATTGAAAATGACTTACTTCAGAAAATAAATTTAGGTTATTATAAAAAAGACGATCTTATACCCACAGAGCTGGAGCTTTCCAATACCTATCATGTATCAAGGGTGACTGTGAGAAAAGCCACAGATAATCTGGTAGCAAAGGGACTTTTGACTAGGGTTGCCGGAGTGGGGACATTTGTATGCCACCCTTCCGTTACATTAAACCCCAGTTCCATCCAGGGATTTTCAGAAGTGATGTGTGAACAGGGAATTTCCGTCCGGACTGAAGTTCCCACCTTTATGATCCAGAAAGCACCTTCAAATATTGCTTCCATCTTAAAGATTGAGACAGGGGAACCTATTTATTTTATTGAAAGAGTCCGGTATGCAAATGATGAGATTTTTCAGTTTGAAACAACCTATATGTCCAGCCGTTTGTATCCCGATATCTCAATGCAGGTGCTGCAGCAATCTAAATATCAGTACTTTGAACAGGTAAAGGGTATGAAAATCGCATACAGTGACCATACCGTAACACCCATTCATCCTTCAAAAAATATCGCGGAAATGTTTGGAATATCTCTGGATACTCCTATTTTAAGAGTTGCCAATACTACTTATCTTACCAATAATCAGATATTGGATTATACAGAGTTGACGCTTAACTCGCCTAAATACCAGTTGACTTATGTCAAAAGCTAATATCCGGAAGCCCCTCCATAAGAGGGAGGAATCCGTAAACGATAACACTAAGTTTAAGAGCCAGTCTGGATGGCAGAACACCATACCAGCTGGCTCTTGAATCGTATGTACAGTTATTCTGCTTTAAGGAGAAATACCAGAGACGACTATTTTTTTATGTAGCGGGTTCGCCCTCCCCAGTGATCTTGACCGTATATTCAAAACAACAGTCATCCTCGCACCACATCTTGAAATTTGTTCCCCATTTATTGTTATATAAATTATAAGAAAATCCTTTTTTTATATCCGGAAGATTCCGGTAATCACCGTACATCCATTTTCCACCCACGCTGACGAGAGGGGAATGGTGGTTTATAACTNNGTGATAGGAAAGTTCCTCCACACAGTGCTGTCTTCTGTTACCTCCCCGCACTATTTCTACCGGAGAAATAAGATTTCCCATCTTCTTCAGCCTCCAGCAGTATGGATTTTCCACATCAAAGCAAACATCGAACCAAAGTGCTTCCGGCATGCGGTTGGCATCCTTCCCGGACCAGCAGAGCCTTACGCTAATATCTCCCCCAAAGGTATAGGTAATAACGGCCCGCTTCGGGCAGCCATATCTTGTAATCGCCTCTTCATTGCCTTTTAGCATAATGTGGATTTCATTACCATCTGCTTTGATTTTCTCCGCACCGAATACGTAATTCCGGTTCTCTAAATCCTCTGCGAACTCAAGGCCCGGCTTAGAGAAATCTCCTTCCGACCAGCACTGGTTTTGGCGGAAGGCCCGGTTATAGCTGTAGTAATTCTCCACACAGTTCCTGGCATTATAAGTCTCATAGGATAGCCTTCCGAAAGCCCCATCCGTAATCCACTCCCTTTCACCTTTCTTCAAATACACCATAGTGCCGCTGCCATCAAACGATACAGTCCATTCTCCAATAACCACCCGCTCATAAGGATATATTGTTCTTCCGCCCTCTCTCCTCGCCATATCACGGCAGTTCACAGTCAGACGGTCAAGCTCCGCTTTCGCCTCTTCCTTCAATACATCCGGAAGGGCATCGACAGCCTTCCGGATGTATTCCATCTGCTCCGCATGGGAACTTTCATATATTTTATAGGATCCATCGAATTTCCCGCCGCGGTACTTGTGGAAATCCTCCTGCAAGACCTTTAACATACCGGCATTGCGGTTTGTTAGGAAATCCAGAGTTGTCACATCCGCTTTTCTGGCCGCCTGGAAACCAGTCTTTTCCCAATTTGTAAAATCAGCCAGGTATTTTTTATAGTCCAGCCCCCACGTATGCTCTGCCACCAGAAGCAGGTTTTCCATGAAGTCTCCGTAAAAACTGTCTTCACGGCATAGTTTTCCTTCCCTTTCCATACGGTCCTTCCATTCAATCAGTCCGCGATAACGGGTAATCTTTAGCGGGTCGGAGGCAATGCCATGAATCCAGGTATCCCCGATTTCTTCTTCTACTACTGGAAGGAGGTCTTTATATCGAAGCAGGCTCTCGGCATACTTGTCCATGGTAGAAGCTACGATTTTAGCCTGAGGATATATGGCCTGTATCCGGTCCATCTCAGCCTCTACCGCTTCCACGGACTGAGGTCCTAAGTTATCACCGGTATGGGCGAATTCCAGCACCTCATCCATTCCTTCCACATAACAAGGCGCACCGTATTCAAAAGAGTACTGGATGATAATCTCCTTATCTCCCGACTTCCAGCGGTAGGTCAAGGGGACTTGAGGGACCATAGAGGAAGGATTGACGCCGATGTGCATGTAAACCTTGCCGTGATCCGCCATAGGACCGATGATGGCTTTCGTATGTCCTGGAACATCTGTCATCTTGGCTGAAATGGTATTCTTTCCGAACCGCTTATCCAATTTGTCGGAAAGGCTTAAATCGTATTCAAAAAGTTCTTTATCCAGCAGTTCCGTATGGGTGGTGCAGGCCAGTCCATGCCAGCAGATATCTCCCCGGCGGATTGATGCCGCAAGCCGTTTGCAGGCTTCCTCTCCGGCATGTCTGAAATAGTAA
>DJBG01000020.1 GCA_002429965.1 Hungatella sp. UBA5982 | reverse complement strand
ACACTTTCCGCTTCCAAAATGTCCTTTGACGGTTTTATGTCCGTATATGTGCAGGAAGATGAAAAGGAAGGCAACAATGTATTGCTGGGTAATCTGGTAAAAGGCAGCATCCTTAAACTGGATAAACTTGAGAGCGGACAGCATTTCACCCAGCCGCCGGCTCACTTTACGGAGGCTTCCCTTGTAAAAGGCATGGAAGAACAGGGCATCGGGCGCCCAAGTACTTATGCCCCTACCATTACGACGATCATCGCCAGACGTTATGTGGCAAAAGAAAATAAAAATCTCTATGTGACGGAGCTGGGCGAAGTGGTCAACAGAATGATGAAGCAAAGCTTTCCAAGCATCGTGGATATTACTTTCACTGCCAACTTAGAATACCTTCTTGATAAAGTGGGAGATGGTTCCGTCCAGTGGAAGACCGTTGTGAAAAACTTCTATCCGGATTTAAAAGAAGCGGTAGACAAAGCCCTTGTGGAATTAGAATCCGTGACCATCGCCGATGAAGTAACGGATGAGATCTGCGAGCTATGCGGCCGGAATATGGTCATAAAGTACGGCCNNACGGCCCTCATGGTAAATTCCTGGCTTGCCCCGGATTTCCGGGATGCAAGAATACAAAGCCTTATCTGGAAAAGGTTGGCGTACCTTGTCCGAAATGCGGAAAAGAAGTAGTAATAAAGAAAACCAAAAAGGGTAGAATATATTACGGTTGTGAGGCAAATCCTGAATGTGATTTCATGTCATGGCAGAAGCCTTCCACCCAGTCTTGTCCCAAGTGCGGCGCTTACATGGTTGAAAAAGGAAACAAATTACTTTGCTCAAACGAGCAATGCGGATATAGCACTGACAAACAGGAAAAAGAATAATTATTAAGAAAATCGAAAATCTTCAAAAAACTATTGTTATTTGAAAATAATAATGTTAATATTTAATCATTAGAGGTGTATTTTAGTTTTTCACATAAATTCTTAAGGAGGTTTTCGGCTATGAGCGTACAGTTGTTGGACAAAACTAGAAAAATTAACAAATTATTGCATAACAATAATTCGCATAAGGTAGTATTTAACGATATCTGTGAAGTGCTGACCGAGATCCTGAATTCGAATATTCTTGTGATCAGCAAGAAGGGAAAGGTGCTGGGCATAGGCCTGACACCGGACATCGAGGAAATTCAGGAGCTGATCGCGGACCAGGTTGGCGGTTATGTTGATACCATGTTAAATGAGCGTTTGCTCAGCATTTTATCAACGAAGGAGAACGTTAATCTGGAAACGCTGGGTTTCACTGGTGACGATATCAGAAAATACCAGGCAATTATCACACCTATTGACATTGCAGGGGAAAGGCTTGGAACCCTGTTTATTTATAAATCCGATTCCCAATATGATATAGACGACATCATTTTAAGTGAATACGGCACTACGGTGGTAGGGCTGGAAATGATGCGTTCCGTTAATGAGGAGAATGCAGAGGAAACCAGAAAAGTGCAGATTGTCAAATCCGCAATCAGTACCTTATCTTTTTCTGAATTAGAGGCCATTACCCATATTTTTGAGGAACTGGATGGCAATGAGGGAATCCTGGTGGCCAGCAAGATTGCTGACCGTGTAGGGATCACCCGTTCCGTCATTGTTAACGCCCTTCGTAAATTTGAAAGTGCTGGAGTGATTGAATCCAGATCTTCCGGAATGAAGGGGACTTATATCAAGGTATTGAATGATGTGGTGTTTGATGAACTGAAAACCATTAAAGCCGGAACCATTAAAAGTGCGGCGGAGCGCCGGGAAATAAAAGATATGTAAAACCCTATATAGTATGAAAAAGGAGCGGAGAGAAACTGCTCTTTTTTTATATTAGTTGAATGAAAAAACGTTCAATCTTAAATTAGTGAATCAGCCGGATATGCCTGCACATCCAGTTGATTCATAAAAACACAAAATATGGCATCACGTGTTTGAATTGAACACTAAATATAAAAAAATACTTGCATCGCGTAGCAAGATATGCTATACTGGCTAAGCTGATAAAAAAACACGTCTGCGGATTCCAGAGGAAGGTGCCGGATACCGGTCTCCCCGGAAGCATAAGAAGCGGGCGGAAGTAAAACCAAATGGAGGTAGTAATATGAGTGTTATTTCAATGAAGCAGCTTTTAGAAGCTGGCGTACACTTCGGTCATCAGACAAGAAGATGGAACCCTAAGATGGCTCCATACATTTACACAGAGAGAAACGGCATCTACATTATTGATCTGCAGAAGTCTGTTGTAAAGGTAGATGATGCTTACAAGGCAGTATCCGATATTGCTGCAGAAGGCGGCAAGATCCTTTTCGTAGGAACAAAGAAGCAGGCTCAGGATGCCATCAAATCTGAGGCAGAGCGTTGCGGAATGTATTTTGTTAATGAGAGATGGCTTGGCGGTATGCTTACAAACTTTAAGACAATCCAGTCCAGAGTTGCAAGATTAAAGCAGATCGAGACTATGTCCCAGGACGGTACATTTGATGTTCTTCCAAAGAAAGAAGTTATTGCTCTTAAGAAAGAGTGGGAGAAGTTAGAGAAGAATTTGGGCGGAATCAAGGACATGAAGAAGATTCCGGATGCGATTTTTGTTGTAGATCCTAAGAAAGAAAGAATCTGCGTTCAGGAAGCTCATACATTGAGAATTCCGTTAATTGGTATCGCTGATACAAACTGTGATCCTGAAGAACTTGATTTCGTGATTCCAGGTAATGATGATGCGATAAGAGCCGTTAAGTTGATTGTATCCAAAATGGCAGACGCAGTGATCGAGGCAAACCAGGGCGAAGCAGTAGCGGAGGAAGCAGAAGCAGCTCAGGAAACAGAAGAGACTGTAGAAGCTTAATTATTCAGGCGATTAGATGCTTCGACCTGCTTTGAGAAGCGGGTCGAAGCTTTTTTTATACTGGAAAATGGTTCCTGTGAATAAAACGACCTTTGATATTATCGAAGAAGAAATGAATCAATTGATGGAGGGAAAACAAATGGCAGCAGTTACAGCTGGAATGGTAAAAGAATTAAGAGAGATGACCGGCGCGGGCATGATGGATTGCAAGAAGGCACTTGCAGAAACAGATGGTGATATGGAAAAAGCAGTGGAGTTCTTAAGAGAAAAAGGACTTGCAGCTGCTTCTAAGAAGGCAGGAAGAATTGCGGCAGAGGGTATCGTTACCACTGTTGTGGCCGAAGACGGAAAGTCTGCAGCAATCGTTGAAGTAAACAGCGAGACAGACTTTGTTGCAAAAAACGCTCAGTTCCAGGGGTATGTTGCTGATGTTGCAGCTCAGGCACTTGCTTCCCAGGCAAAAGATGTTGATACATTCCTTGCAGAGGCTTGGATAAATGACAATTCCTTAACAGTTGCTCAGGCACTGTCCAGCCAGATCGCAGTGATCGGGGAGAACATGAACATCAGAAGATNNCACTGACGGTGTGGTTGTTAATTACATCCATGGCGGCGGAAGAATCGGTGTTTTGATTGAAGCTGATGCAGAAGTGGTTAATGATACTGTAAAGGAAGCTTTAAAGAATATTGCTATGCAGATCGCTGCATTAACACCAAAATATGTGAAGAGAGATGAGATTCCTCAGGAATTCATTGATCATGAGACAGAAATCTTAAAGGTACAGGCTAAGAATGAGAACCCGGATAAACCGGATAACATTCTTGAGAAGATGATCGCAGGCCGTTTAAACAAAGAATTAAAAGAATTCTGTCTTGTTGACCAGGCTTATGTAAAAGATGGAGATTTAACAGTTGGCAAGTACTTGGAGCAGGTTTCTAAGGAAGTCGGCGGTAAGGTAGATGTGAAGAAGTTCGTACGCTTTGAGACTGGTGAAGGCCTTGAAAAAAAGGAAGATAACTTTGCAGAAGAGGTTGCAAAGCAGATGCAGTAATCTTGTANNTGCCAGGCGGCCCCTTCATGTCGGAGAAGGCTATCAGTCCACAGGCCCAGGCGGCCCTTAATGAAAAGTACGGCCTGGATAAACCATTAAGCGAACAGTATGCGACCTATATGAAGGATTTACTTCACGGCAATTTGGGATTGAGCGTAAAACAGCGTGGCCGTACGGTAAATATGATCATTGAAACTAAGTTTCCTGTATCCGCAAGAATCGGCGGGATGGCTATACTGACTGCTGTTATTGTTGGTGTTCCATTAGGCAGTATTGCTGCATTCAAGCGCGGAACCACTGTTGATAATATTATTATTATCTTCAGTACTTGCGGTATCGCGGTACCAAGCTTTGTGGTATGTACTATTTTAATGTATGTTTTGAGCTTGAAGCTGGGGCTTCTTCCCACGTTTGGACTGGCATCGTGGAAAAACTACATCATGCCCGTAATTGCTCTGTCATTTTATCCGTCCTCTTATATCGCACGTCTGATGCGTTCTTCCATGTTGGATGTTATGGGACAGGATTACATGAGAACAGCACGTGCGAAAGGGCTTTCCCAGACGGTCAGCATCTTTAAGCATGCACTTCGTAATGCCATACTTCCGGTTGTTACATATTTAGGTCCGCTTTTAGCCTACACCGTAACAGGAAGCTTTATTGTTGAAAAGATATTTACGATTCCGGGCCTGGGATCTGAATTCATTGGTTCCATTACAGGACGTGATTATCCTCTTATCATGGGTACTACGATTTTCCTCGCTACTTTAATGGTTATCATGAATGTGCTGGTCGACGTTGCTTATAAATTCATCGATCCACGAATTAATCTGAAGTAAGGGAAAGGAGAAAGAAATGCCAAAGAATAAATTATCATTACAGCTTAATGTAGAAGACTTTCTCCCGGCAAGTGATGCAGAAAAAGAAAGCCTTACTGTCATGCGCAAGAGCGTTGGATTTTGGAAGGATGGAATCAGGCGCCTTAAAAAGAACAAGATTTCGATGATCAGCATTGCTGTGATCATTATTGTGTTTGTATTGTCCTTTATTGTTCCGCAGTTCTACCCATATAGCTATGAGCAACAGATCCGCGGAAGCGAAAATCTTGCTCCCATGCAGTATTCCCAAAAGGAACTGACTGCCATGGATGCAGGAGAGAATGTATTTCCCCATATTCTAGGAACAGATAACCTGGGACGTGATTATGCGGTCCGTGTCATGATGGGAAGCCGTGTATCCCTGATGGTCGGTCTGATTGCTTCCTGTATCATTTTGCTCATCGGATCCATTTATGGTTCCATCGCAGGCTTCTTCGGAGGCTGGGTGGATATGATCATGATGCGTATTGTGGACATGATTTATACAGTGCCGGATATTCTGATTATCGTATTGCTCTCGGTTGCTTTTGACCAACCTCTAAAAGCCTTGTCTCAAAAGGCCGGTTTTCAGTGGATACAGGTCATCGGCGTTAACCTGATCAGTATTTTCGTTGTATTTGCTCTGCTTTATTGGGTGGGGATGGCGCGTATCGTGCGAAGCCAGATCCTGATATTAAAGGAACAGGAATATGTAACTGCTGCAAGGGCACTTGGCGCCTCCAGCGGCCATATCATTAAGAAGCATCTGCTTACAAACTGTATTGGTACTTTGATTGTTACGACTACGCTGCAGATTCCGTCCTCAATTTTTACGGAAAGCTTTCTAAGCTTCCTTGGCCTTGGCGTTGCTGCGCCCATGCCTTCTTTGGGAAGCCTTGCAAGTGCTGCATTAAATGGTCTGCAAAGCTATCCTCACCGTTTGTTTGCACCGGCTTTTGCGATTTCTATTATTATTTTAAGTTTCAATTTGTTGGGCGATGGTCTGCGTGACGCATTCGATCCAAAACTGAAAGATTAAGGAGGAGAGATGTGATGAGTGAATATTTGGTTAATATTGAAAATGAACGTCTGTCCTTCTTTACCCCCGCAGGAGAAGTTAAGGCTCTTAATGATGTATCCCTTCATCTCCGTGAGGGAGAGGTTTTGGGCATTGTTGGCGAGTCCGGTTCCGGTAAGTCTGTAACAGCCTATAGCCTTATGGGCCTTACCGCTTATCCTGGACGCTTGATTGGCGGATCCCTTCAGTTTAACGGCCACCAGATTGAGAAGAGGACAGAGAAGGAAATGAGAAAGATTCGCGGAAATGAAATTTCTATTATTTTCCAGGATCCCATGACCAGCTTAAATCCGGTTTACACCATTGGAAACCAGATCACTGAAGTGGTCATGCTTCATACAAATAAGAATAATCAGCAGGCAAATGAAAGAGCAAGAGAGCTTTTGACCCTGGTGGGGATCAATGAGCCGGATAAGCGTTTAAAGCAGTATCCTCACGAGCTGTCTGGTGGTATGCGTCAGCGTGTCATGATTGCCATTGCCCTTGCATGCGAGCCAAAGCTTCTGATCGCAGANNTACTGCTCTGGATGTAACCATTCAGGCACAGATTCTGGAATTGATGATGGAATTGAAAGAAAAGCTTGGAATGGCGATCATCATGATCACTCATGACTTGGGTGTTGTTGCTAACATGTGCGACCGCATAGCAGTTATGTATGCAGGAAAAGTAGTGGAATATGGTAATACAAATGATATTTTCTATAATCCAAGCCATGAATATACCAAAGGTTTGATCCGAAGCATTCCAAAGCTTACGGAAAAAGAACACAACAAGCTGGTTCCCATTGAAGGAAGCCCTGTTGATATGCTGAATCCGCCGGCTGGCTGTCCTTTTGCGCCCAGATGCAGAGCTTGCATGAAGATTTGTCTGCGTGAAATGCCGCCATATACGGATATATCTGATATTCATTATAGTGCCTGCTGGCTGCTTCAGAAACAGGAGTATGAGCAGACGCAGAAGGGAGATGCATGATGGAAGATAAATATCTTGTAGAAGTGAAAAATTTACAGCAGTATTTCCCTGTTGCCGGAGGCAAGTTATTTGAGAAAAAAGTCGTAAAGGCAGTAGATGACGTTTCCTTTGGAATTAAAAAGGGTGAAACTCTGGGACTGGTTGGAGAATCCGGCTGCGGAAAAACTACCACAGGCCGTACTCTGCTCCGGCTTTATGAGCCTACCGCCGGAAAGATATACTTTGACGGAGAAGATATTACCAAGGTAAATATGCTCCCTTACCGCCAGAAAATGCAGATCGTGTTCCAGGATCCCTATGCAAGTCTGGATCCCCGTATGACTGTTGGGGATATTATCGGCGAAGCGATTGACATCCATCATCTGGCTTCCAATAAAAAGGATCGTTCTGAACAGATTATTTCCGTACTGTCTACCGTAGGTCTTAATTCAGAGCATGCAAACCGTTATCCTCATGAATTTTCCGGCGGCCAGCGTCAGCGTGTGGGCATCGCCCGTGCTCTGGCTGTGAACCCTCAGTTTATCGTCTGTGATGAGCCGGTATCGGCGCTGGATGTTTCCATTCAGGCACAGGTTGTCAATATGTTTGAACAGCTTCAGGAAGAAATGGGACTGACCTACCTCTTTATTGCCCATGACCTTTCTATTGTAAAGCATATTTCCAACCGGATCGGCGTTATGTACTTAGGAAAAATGGTAGAGCTTGCAGACAGCTATGAACTGACCTTCCACAGTGTGCATCCATATACCAAGAGCCTGATTTCTGCTATTCCTATTGCAGACCCGGAAACCAGCCGTAAATCCAAGAGAATTGTCTTGGAAGGGGATGTGCCAAGCCCGGTAAATCCGCCATCCGGCTGCCGTTTCCGCACTCGGTGCCCTTATGCAGATGAGCTTTGCGCTGTCCAGGAGCCGGAGTGGAGAGAGGTTTCTACCGGTCATTATGCTGCATGCCACCATTTGGACAAGGTGAACTGATTTTCATTGCCATTTTATGGTTTTTATGCTATGCTGAAAACAAATCGGCACAACAAGCGGATAACGTGTTGCTGTGCCGATAAATATATTCTATAGGAGGGAATTTATGAAAAAAATGTCACTTGTATTGGCTGCTGTTATGGAAACCGGCATGATTCTTACTGCTTGCGGCGGGAATAAATCGGCTGGTCCATCTGCAGGCGGCACCACTGCCTCGGCAAACGGGGAGACAACTGCCCCAGGAGGAACATCAGGAGGCCTTGACCTTGCAGTTCAGGTTGGCCCGGATCCGGAAACCATTGATCCCGCTTTAAATAGTGCGGCTGATGGTGCTAACGTAATCGTACATGCTTTTGAAACTTTGATGATTGTGGATTCAGAAAACAAAATTGTGCCTGGTCAGGCGGAGTCTTATGATGTATCCGAGGATGGTATGACCTATACGTTCCACCTTCGTGATGGTCTCAAATGGAGTGACGGAACTCCTTTGACAGCCAATGATTTTGTGTACTCCTGGAAGAGACTGGCAGATCCTAATACAGCAGCTCCTTATGCAGCAGNNGCATCCGTAGAGGCAAATGGGGAACAGTGGAGTTTAAAGCCTGAGACTTATATTTCCAATGGACCTTTAAAGATGATCGATTGGGTTCCAGGCTCTCATATTACTTTCGCTAAAAATGAAAATTACTGGAATGCAGATAAGATTACTTTAAATACTTTGAAATTCGTCCTGATGGAAGACGCCAATGCGGCTTACAGCGCTTATCAGACAGGCGAAGTGTCCATGATTAAGGATGTGCCTACAGAGGAGATTCCGGCGCTTAAGGGCAAAGAAGAGTTCCATGTAGAACCAGGCATGGGTATTTCCTATATAGATTTCCAAAACCAGAAAGAGCCATTTAACAATCCGGATGTTCGTAAAGCCTTAAGCCTTGCGATTGACCGTGATTATCTGGCCAATACGGTTATGCAGGGTATTGGTGCTCCTGCGGCAAACTTTGTTCCCCGCGGTGTTTCTGATGCGGAAGGCGGAACCTTCTTTGAAGATGTAACACGGAAGAATAACGGCGGCGACTTCTTTAACGTTGAAAATTATGAATCAGATGTTGCAAAGGCAAAAGAGCTTCTTGCAAAAGCCGGATATCCTGACGGAAAGGGATTCCCGATCGTTGAGTATATGACCAATGATGCAGGTTATAACAAACCGGTTGCAGAATATTTACAGAGCTGCTGGAAAGAAGCCCTTGGCATTAAAGTGGACATTAAGATCGTCGAGTGGGCTACCTTTACACCTACCCGCCGCGCAGGTGATTATCAGATTGCGCGTGATGCATGGAGCCTTGATTATGATGATCCTTCCAATCTGCTGAACTTAATGATGTCTACAAGCGGAAATAACAATGCTATGTACAATAATCCGGATCTTGACAAGCTGCTCAATGAAGCCAACTCTACAGCTGATGTTACAGAACATTATGCAAAGCTTCATGAGGCGGAAAACATGATCCTTAACGATGCTGCCATTGCACCCCTTAATTATCGGAATGAATTCTGGTTACAGGATACAAAGTTAAAGGGAACATGGTATTCCCCATATGGATACTGGTTCTTCCAGTTTGCTACTATGGAATAAGAAAGATTGTTTATTAAAAATACCCAGGAAATATTCCTGGGTATTTTTATTTTTGTGTAATATTATTTGATAAACCATTTTCCCATTGCTATTTTTCTGTTTTTATGTTATGCTAAAGAATAAGTCGCTGCAGTAGCTGGTTAAAGCGTTATTGCGTTGATAGAATATGATTTTTATTAGGAGGACGATCTATGAAAAAAATGTCACTTGTGTTGGCTGCTGTTATGGCCTCCGGTATGATTCTTTCCGCATGCGGCGGAAATAATACTGCTGGCACAAAAGCAGGCTCTGACACAACCACAACTGCGGCAGCCGGCGGCGAAACTGCAGCTCCCGCGAATGGAACTTCCACAGCACTTGATCTTGCTGTACAGGTTGGTCCAAATCCCGAAACCGTTGATCCGGCAATGAACAGC
>DJBG01000167.1 GCA_002429965.1 Hungatella sp. UBA5982 | reverse complement strand
TAGTACGCACCGAAGGATTTTCCTGCGGAATCATGATTCCCGCAAGCCATAATCCCTACTATGACAATGGGATTAAGGTAATTAACGAAAAGGGCGAGAAGCTGGAAGAGAGCGTGATCCTGGAAATTGAAAAGTATCTGGATGGTGAGATCGTTGAGCTGCCTTTGGCAAACCGTGATAAGATCGGCCGTACCGTAGACTTTGCCGCCGGAAGAAACCGCTATATCGGTTATTTGATTTCCATAGCCACCAGATCCTTTAAGAACAAAAAGGTAGCTCTGGANNAGATTCTATCTTGTACATTTGCGGCAAGTATATGAAGGAACAGGGGACCCTTAAGAATAACAAGGTGGTTACCACCATCATGTCCAATTTCGGTCTATACAAAGCCTTTGAACGGGAAGGCATTGAATATGAGAAAACTGCAGTAGGCGATAAATATGTATATGAAAATATGTTGGCAAACGGAAACTGTCTGGGCGGGGAGCAGTCCGGCCATATTATTTTCAGCAAGCACGCTACTACGGGAGACGGTATCTTAACTTCCTTAAAGGTGATGGAAGTCATTCTGGAAAAGAAGGAAAGCCTTGGGAAGCTGGTTTCCGAGCTTGAGATCTATCCCCAGGTTCTTAAAAATGTCCATGTCCACGATAAGACGGCGGCCCAGGATGATGAGGCGGTAAAGGCTGAAGTGGAAAAAGTGGCGGAAAGTCTTGGAAACAGTGGAAGGATTTTACTCCGCCAGTCCGGCACAGAGCCGGTAGTACGGGTCATGGTGGAGGCCGCTGACTTAAATACCTGCGAGAACTATGTGGATCAGGTCATAGAGGTAATGAAAGAAAAAGGCCATCTGCTTTCCTAGAAGATAGTTAAAAGAATAGAAAGTGATCCAAAGTCCGGAGAAGCTTCCGGTTTTGGAGGCTTTCTATTTTTTTGCAGTTATGCATAATTGTAAATCAGGACAATTCATGATATGATTATAGTCTGATGCAACAAATTGTTTTTGGGAGACCAGGGAATATGGATAATAGAGAATTTTCAAATTTAGGAGACCAGATCAGGGATTCGGTGCAGAATGCCATTGACTCCATGGATTTTAACCAGCTGAACAGGACCATATCCGATACAGTTAATTCTGCCCTGGAGGAAGCCAGGAGCCAGCTGATTAAGGGGGCGGAGTTTGGAAAGAAAACACCGCCGGGCAGCTTTAGCAGCCAAAGCAGCAAAAGAACGGAGACATACCGGAAGACTGAGTGGAGCGGAGCATCGGCCCAAAGAGAAAGCCGTGAAGACGGACCGGGTTACCGGGCATTTCAGACCAGCCGGGATGTTCAAAAAAGAACGGGTGATGGTCAGGGAGAGTTGATACAGTTAAATCAGACGGGCCGTGTATCGAGTATTTTGTATACGGTGTTTGGAAGCATTGGCATCGGCGTGATCCTGATTCTTCTTTTAGTCGTCTGGATTGTGGCTCTGGTGGTGAAACCGGTCATCTGGGCGGTGGCAGGAGCATCCGTGTTCTTGCTCCTGTTAGGCGGCGCATCCGGTTTCATGCTCCGAACAGGAATTGCCATCCGGGACCGGTTAAAGAGGGCCAGGATTTATGCTAAGCAGTCAGGAAAGCGGATGTATTGCAGCATAGAGGAACTGGCGGTAAGCATTGGCAGATCCCGTGATTTTGTATTGAAGGACGTCCAAAAGATGATCAAGCTTAGAATCTTTAAACAGGCGTATCTGGATGAACAAAAGACATGCCTGATCTTAAGTGAATCCACTTACAGGCAGTATCTGGAATGCCAGAAGGCCCTTAAGGAAAGAGAGATTGAAGATGCCAGAGAAAAAACAAAAGAAGATACTCCTTCTGAGGAAATAAAACAGATGATGGCCGACGGCCAGAATTATTTAAGGATATTAAGGGAGGCCAATGACGCCATTCCGGGGGAAGTGATTTCCCAGAAGATTTCTAATCTGGAACATGTGATCCGCAGGATTTTTGAATCCGTTTCCAAGCGTCCGGTACGGATCGGGGAGATGGAGCGCTTTATGGAATATTACCTTCCCACAACAGTAAAGCTGGTAAACGCATACCGGGATTTTGACAGCGTAGGATCCCAGGGAGCCAATATCTCTTCCGCAAAGGCGGAGATAGAGAGAACTCTTGATACTATAAACCAGGCCTTTGAGCGGCTGCTTGATGATCTTTACCAGGATGCCGCCTTGGATGTTTCCACAGATGCTTCGGTAATCCAGACTATGTTAAAAAAGGATGGCTGGGCGGAAAGTGACTTTACAGGAGGTATGAAGAATGAGTAAGGATATTGAAGAGATGTTAAAGGAAGCGCCGGAACTGACACTGTCTCCCCTTGGGGCCGGTGGAATGGAAGAGACCCGGCTGGTGCAGACAGAAAGCGTTCTTAAAGAGGTGGAGGAAGTGCCGGCAGCCGACTTAACACCGGAAGAAGAAAGACAAGTTACTGACTTTGCGGAAAAAATCGATTTAAGGGACTCCAATCTGATCCTTCAGTATGGAGCCGGAGCGCAGAAAAAGATTGCCGACTTTTCAGAAGCAGCCCTTGATAATGTAAAGACCAAAGATCTGGGGGAAGTGGGCCAGATCCTGTCAGAGGTGGTTGTAGAGCTTAAAAGCATTGAAGTGGAGGAAGAAGAAAAGGGCCTTTTCGGTCTTTTCAAAAAAAGCGTAAACCGGGTGGAAGGCATTAAGGCCAGGTATGCAAAGGCAGAAGCCAATGTAGGCCAGATCTGCAAGGTCCTTCAGAACCATCAGATCCAGCTGTTAAAGGACATCGCACTTCTGGATAAGATGTATGACTTAAACACCACGTATTTCAAAGAACTTACCATGTATATCCTGGCGGGGAAAAGGAAACTTGCCAGGGTGCAGCAGGAAGAGCTGCCGGCACTTTTGGACCGGGCGGCGAAAAGCGGGCTTCCGGAAGATGCCCAGGCAGCCAATGACTTGTCTTCCATGCTGAACCGTTTTGAGAAGAAGCTTCATGACTTAGAGCTTACACGCATGATATCCATTCAGATGGCTCCTCAGATCCGTCTGGTTCAAAACAATGACACCTTAATGACGGAAAAGATACAGTCCACCCTTGTGAACACCATTCCTCTGTGGAAGCGCCAGATGGTGCTTGCCATCGGAATCAGCCATTCCGAGCAGGCGGCAAAGGCCCAGCGAGAGGTGTCGGATATGACCAATGAGCTTTTAAAGAAGAACGCAGAGGTATTAAAGACCGCCACCATTCAGACGGCAAAGGAATCAGAACGGGGAATCGTGGACATGGAAACCCTTAAGAAAACCAATGAATCCCTTATAACGACTTTGGATGAAGTGGTCCGGATCCAGGCCGAGGGCAGGACAAAACGCCGGGAAGCGGAAGTGGAGTTAAGCCGGATGGAAGGCGAATTGAAATCCAAGCTTTTACAGCTTAGCAAATAACAAAGGTAAAAAGACTTACAATAGAAAATTAATTTTTCTGTTGTAAGTCTTTTTTAGTCGTGCTATAATAACATAACACTTCACCGTGACACACTATCAGAGCACGGTATGTGATTTTAATGCAAAGGAATGATGAAAGATGGGGTTAGACCTGTAAAAGCCACGTTGTTCATTGTCAAAAGATACAGCGTGATTTATCGACTCCAAAGCCTGCGTTGAGTTTTTTCCTATTTCAGAAAATACCCGGTGATCTGCCGGGCAAAGCAGACGATTAAAAGATTATGGAGGAGATAAAACATGTTGAATTATCAAAGATATAAAAGAGTACCGGTAGTCAGCTATCCGGAGAGACAATGGCCGTGCAATGAGATTAAGAAGGCGCCGATCTGGTGCAGTGTTGACTTAAGGGATGGTAACCAGGCCCTTACGGAGCCCATGGTTGTGGAAGAGAAGATCGAGATGTTTGATCTCCTGATCCGGTTGGGCTTTAAGGAGATTGAGGTCGGTTTTCCGGCAGCGTCCCAGATTGAGTTTGATTTCTTAAGGCAGCTTGTGGAACGTAAGCTGATTCCTGATGACGTGGTCATCCAGGTTCTGGTCCAGTGCAGGGAGCATTTGATCAAGAGGACCTTTGAAGCCCTTCAGGGAGTTAAGAAGGCGATTGTACATATCTACAATTCCACTTCAACTCTTCAGCGGGATGTGGTTTTCAACAAGGGAAGAGAAGAAATCAGGGATATCGCCGTAAAGGGTACGGAATGGGTGAAGCAATATATGCAGGGCTTTGACGGAGAAGTGGTTCTTGAATATTCGCCGGAAAGCTTTACTGGAACAGAACTGGATTTTGCCTTGGATATTTGTACGGCAGTCCAGGAAACCTGGGGTGCATCACCGGATAAAAAAATTATCTTCAACCTTCCTTCCACCGTGGAAATGGCAACTCCTAACGTTTATGCGGATCAGATCGAATGGATGAACACTCATTTCAAGAACCGTGACAGCATTATTTTAAGCGTTCACCCCCACAATGACCGGGGAACCGGAATCGCAGCGACAGAACTTGCCCTGCTGGCAGGAGCCGACCGGGTGGAAGGCACGCTTTTAGGAAACGGCGAACGGACCGGGAATGTGGATATTTTAACAGTCGCATACAACATGTTCTCTCACGGAATCAATCCGGAGCTTCATATTGAGAATATTCGTGAGATCGTTGACATATATGAGCGCTGCACCAAGATGGAAGTGGAGCCAAGGCATCCATATGCAGGAAAGCTTGTTTTTACCGCCTTTTCCGGCTCCCACCAGGATGCCATCAACAAAGGCATGCAGGCCATGCGGGATAGAAAGAATACTTACTGGGAGGTTCCTTACCTGCCAATCGATCCATCGGACATCGGCAGGCAGTATGAGCCTATCGTACGGATCAACAGCCAGTCCGGCAAAGGCGGCGTAGCCTTTGTCATGGATACCTTCTACGGCTTCAAGCTTCCAAAGGGTATGCATAAAGAGTTTGCTGACGTGATCCAGGCGATTTCCGAAAAGCAGGGTGAGGTTGCTCCTGAGCAGATCATGGAAGAGTTTAAAAGCAACTACTCGGAGAAGAAAGAGCCTATCCATTTCCGCAAAGCCCAGATTACGGAAGCAGAAGATGATACAGCGTTCTCCACAGCTGCAAAAGTCCGCTACACCGATCACGGCGTAGAGAAAATCTTTGAAGGCATTGGAAACGGACCTATTGATGCGGTACAAAAAGGGCTGGAAAAAGAACTTGGTATTGAGATCAGGGTTCTGGACTACTACGAGCATGCTCTTACTTCCGGTTCCGGAGCACAGGCGGCTTCCTATATTCACCTCCTTGATGTGAAGACAGGAAAGGCTACCTACGGTGTGGGAATCAGTTCCAACATTACAAGAGCTTCTATCCGCGGAATCTTCAGCGCGGTAAACCGGTTATTCTATTCATAAAATAAAGGGGTCAGCCTTTGATAAAAGGCTGACCCTGTTTTTTATGTTCTGGCGGAAAACCATATCAGATTTTCGCAGTTGACTCCCTGATCACCAGTTCTGCGTCCAGGATTAGTGATTTTGGGGAACTTAAGGGGTTTTCCATCATTTCTAACAGCATCTCACAGGCAGTATATCCAAGCTGCAGGCGGGGCTGATTGACCGTTGTGATGGAAGGGCAGGTCATTGTGGAAAATTCGATGTTGTCAAAGCCCACCACCATGATATCCTTTGGCACATTGAGCTTAAAACGCTTTGCGGCCCGGATGACGGCGNNTTTAATAAACGGCAGATGGCGGCGTAAGCCATCTGATAGTTGATCTCCGGTAGCTGTATGATCCAGTTTTGAGGGACAGAGATTTCCGCCTTTTTTAAGGCGCTCAAATATCCTTCCTGCCGCTTTACCGCATATTTAAAGCTTAGAGGGCCGTTGATCAGGGCGATTTTATTGCAGCCGCAATTACTGAGGTATCCGGTGGCAGTCTCCGCTGCAGAAAAGTCGTCAATGCTGACATAGGGGTATCCTGCGGCGTCTTCGTTGTATTCGCAGCACTGCACCAGAGGAGTGATGGCGCGTATCTGTTTCAGCTGCTCTTCCGATGCCCGGTTTAAAAGGATGGAACCGGCGGCGTTGACCCGGTGAAGCAGATTGCAGAAGTTGCGGATAGACCCGCGGTCCAAAGGAGATTCATTGATGAGAAGGTGGCAGCCATGGGCCTTTGCTGAGACTCTGGCTCCCTTTATGACCTCCTGATAGAAAACATTTTCAATTCCCGGAATATTCAGAACGATCAGCGGCTGTTCTTCTATGGATGGCGGACTGGCGGATTCAAAGGCATATCCAAGAGCGGCCATAGCGTTTTCCACACGTTTAGCAGTATCTGCCTTGACCTGCTCCCTGTGGTTTAACACACGGGACACGGTGGCCGGTGAAACGCCTGCCTGTCTGGCAATATCTTCTATTGTGATTTTTTCCTGTTTCATTCCCTTGCTCTTCCTTTGTTCGTTATTTCCTTTGTTTATATCATGAGATAGGATGATTGTAAATAAGAAGTTTTCAAAGTTATGAAAAGTTTTCAGAAAAACAAGAGGGAGATTGTGCAAAATGTTTATAATATCA
>DJBG01000168.1 GCA_002429965.1 Hungatella sp. UBA5982 | reverse complement strand
TTGGCTCCTTCCTGTTTTTAGGGCCTACTGGTGTGGGAAAAACTGAGTTATCCAAGGCCCTTTCCGAAGCCATGTTCGGTACGGAAAACGCTATGATCCGGGTAGACATGTCTGAATATATGGAAAAGCATAGCGTTTCCAAGATGATTGGCTCGCCGCCAGGATACGTAGGCTATGACGAAGGCGGACAGCTTAGCGAAAAAGTCCGCAGGAATCCTTATTCCGTTATCTTGTTTGATGAGATCGAAAAGGCCCATCCCGATGTATTTAATATCCTGCTCCAGGTGCTTGATGACGGCCATATTACAGATGCACAGGGCCGGAAGATTGATTTTAAGAATACCATCATCATNNCGGAGAATATCATATCTCCCAAACGTCTGGGCTTTGGTGCGGCTGCGGATGAAAAGGCTGATTACAAGATCATGAAGGACCGGGTAATGGAGGAAGTAAAGCGTCTGTTCAAGCCGGAATTCATTAACAGGATCGATGAGATTATCGTATTCCATACGTTAAATAAGACTCACATGAAGGATATCGTGACGATCATGGTGAAGGATATCATGAAGCGGACATCGGAACAGATGAGCATCACCCTGACAATCGAAGAGGATGCTAAGGAATACCTGATCAATAAGGGATATGATGTGAAATACGGTGCAAGGCCGTTAAGGCGTACCATTCAGAACTGCCTGGAGGATAAACTTGCAGAAGAGATATTAAATGGAACGGTAAAAACAGGGAATCACGTTATTGTGGCAGCCGGTGAGGACGGACTAAAATTTTCTGTTAAGGAGCTGGTAAAATAGCTAGCCATTTTATATCAATTCGTGTATAATAGCTACAAGCGTAAACATTTGTTCATCGCTTTAAAAAGGATAAGTAAACAAAATACTAGGAGGGCAAACCAATGCCGGTAATTGAAGAGTTAATCCGCACAGAACAAGACGGAACGATCAGTTTTGGAAATTACAAATTAAAGACAAAGTCAAAATTGCAGGATTTTGAGCACGACGGTGATTTATATAAAGTAAAGACATTTTATGAGATAACCAAGCTGGAAGGCAACGGCATGTTCGTATACGAATCCGTACCAGGAACTGCTGCCATGAATTTTACCGTATCCGATGACGGTGTGGAATTTTTAGTAGATGGTGACAAGGATGCCCAGCTGACCATTCAGCTGGCAGAGGATACCGAATATGAGGTATATGTGGATGGTGCTGCCGTTGGAGGCATGAGAACCAACATGAGCGGAAAGCTGTCCATAAGCGTGGAACTGAATGAAGAAACACCTGTAGCAGTGAAGATCAAGCGAAGATAACAGGATGAGAAGCTGGGTTCGGCTCTTTTATGAAGAGCCGGACCCAGATTTTTGCGCGGGCAATGAACCTGACGAATATGCATGCATATTCTTTCGGCGAATGCCGCGGCAACTGAGAAAAACCTGTAAAGCGTGTTTTTCTTAGGTTAGGAGGGAATTCCCATGGCAAAGGGGAAAACAACCGCATTCTTTTGCAAGGAATGCGGATATGAATCGGCAAAGTGGCTGGGGCAGTGCCCGGCCTGTAAGGATTGGAATACGTTTGTGGAGGAGCCTTCCGGAAAAAAGGAACCTGCGGCTAAGAGGGGAATTGGAGCAAATGGGGAAGGAACTGCCGGGAGTCACTTTATGAATGCGAAACCCTCCCGGTTGTCTGAAATTCACTTAGACGAACAGGACCGGATGAAGACCGGATATGAGGAACTGGACCGTGTCTTGGGCGGGGGAGTAGTCAAAGGCTCTCTTGTGCTGGTTGGCGGTGATCCAGGTATTGGAAAATCCACGCTGCTTTTGCAGGTATGCCGCAATCTGGCGGCAGACAGCAGGAAGGTGCTTTACATATCAGGAGAAGAATCCCTAAAACAGATCAAACTGCGTGCGAACCGGATCGGGGAAGTGAAGGGGGATTTATTATTCCTTTGTGAAACCAGCTTAGAGCTGATTGAACGTGCCATTGAGGAAGAAAAGCCGGATGTGGTGATTATTGATTCCATACAGACCATGTTCCGGGAAGAGATCTCTTCCGCCCCGGGAAGTGTCAGCCAGGTGAGGGAATCCACCAATATCCTGATGCAGATCGCCAAGGGGGCAGGAATCGCCATATTTATCGTAGGTCATGTGACAAAAGAAGGTGTGGTGGCCGGTCCCCGAGTCTTAGAGCATATGGTTGATACGGTTTTGTATTTTGAAGGAGACCGAAGCGCTTCTTACCGGATCATCCGGGGAGTGAAGAACCGTTTTGGCTCCACCAATGAGATCGGCGTTTTTGAAATGATTGAGAGCGGGCTTTCCGAGGTGAAAAATCCTTCGGAATACATGCTCAGCGGAAGGCCGGAGGATGCCTCCGGTGCGGTGGTAGCCTGTTCCATGGAAGGTACCAGGCCCATGCTTTTGGAGGTTCAGGCTCTGGTCACTCCAACAGCTTTTGGCATGCCCAGACGTACTGCGGCCGGTACGGATTATAACCGGGTGAATTTACTGATGGCTGTTTTGGAAAAACGGGGCCATTATGACTTATCTCATTTTGATGCTTATGTGAATATTACGGGTGGTTTGCGTATGAATGAGCCGGCTTTGGACTTAGCTATTATTATGGCGATTGTGTCCAGTATGAAGGACAAGGCCGTGGACCCGAAAACCATTATTTTTGGGGAAGGGGGATTGGCAGGAGAAGTGCGGGCCGTGTCTATGGCACAGCAGAGAGTGAATGAGGCGAAGAAGCTGGGCTTTGATACCTGCGTGATGCCGGAAATTTCCCTGGGAAAGATGGGGAAGGTGGAAGGGATGCGCCTGATTGGAGTCGGGAATGTGAGAGAGGCTGTTGTTAGGGTTATGGGGTGAAGCCATTTAAGGCTTCACCCTTATTTTATTTAGAGATATTACTTTATCTATAAGCAATTGAGAAATTTCCCGCGATAATGGGAAAAATAACAGATGTTCTGACCTTGTACCGAAAGCGCTTACAAGGCTATTTTTTTATATGCCTGTGTGATATGTTATTTACGGATGAAGATTTTCGCGAAAAATCACATTTACCTATAGGAGGATATTATTATGATGGAGAAACTGCAGCGGTTTGGAGGAGCGATGATGGCACCCGTAATGCTTATGCCATTTGCCGGTATTATCATCGGATTCTCGACCATTTTCATGAATGCAGATATTATGGGGGCATTAGCAGCAGACACTACGCTCTGGTATAAATTTTGGTCCATGATGTATGATGGGGGATATGCAATTTTTAATCAGCTTCCATTATTATTTGTTATTTCATTACCCATTGGCCTGGCTAAAAAGGCAGCAGGGCGCGCGGCGATGGAATCTTTTGTAATCTATATTATTTTTAACTACTTTATCCAATCTCTGCTTACATTCTTTGGCGATACCATATTCCATGTGGATTTTGCCCAGGAAATAGGCGGCACAAGCGGACTTACAATGGTTGCAGGAATTAAAACCATGGACATGAGCGTGATTGGAGCCATTATGATTGCTGCAATTGCCGTATGGATCCACAACCGCTGGTATGATAAGAAGCTTCCCAGCTTAATAAGTTCTTTTCAAGGATCCGCTTTGATTGTCATTATTGGATTTGTTTTCATGATACCAATGGCTTTTGCCGTGTGCGTTGTATGGCCTGGCGTTCAATCCGCTATTTTAGGATTGCAGGAGTTCTTATCAAAGTCCGGTAATTTAGGCGTATTCCTGTTTACCTTTTTAGAACGTATAACACTTCCTACCGGCTTGCATCATTTCTTATGGACACCGTTTGATTTAGGTCCTGCGGTAATTGCAGACGGCAACTGGACACACTGGATGGCTCACGTAAATGAATACGCCGCTTCCACAGCTCCCTTAAAGGAATTGTTTCCCACCGGCGGATTTGCATTATATGGAAACTGCGCCGTCTGGGGAATGCCTGCCATAGCGCTGGCTATGTATAAAACGGCCCGTCCGGAAAATAGAAAGAAAGTTGCAGCGATGCTGATTTCGGCTACAATACCTGCTGTATTATGCGGTATTACTGAGCCAATTGAGTTTACATTCTTATTTATATCACCCATGCTGTTTGCGGTAGGTGCGGTTCTTGCCGCTTTACTTTCGACTGTTTTGTACATGTTCGGAGTCGTTGGTTATCAAGGCGGGGGACTCATGGATTATATCACCTACAATTGGATGCCGATGATGAAGAATCATATGGGAGAAGTTATTACTCATATTGTGATTGGTTTGATCTTCTCGGTTATCTATTTTGTGGTATTTTACTGGGCGATAAAGAAATTCAATATTATGACTCCCGGCAGAGAAAAGGATATGGGCAGTGAAGTAGAATTAGGTAAACAGACCAGTTCTTCATCAAATGTCTTCCATGACGAAGCTGTTGGCTTTTTACAGGCTTTGGGAGGTAAGGAAAATATCGAAAGCGTTACAAACTGTATGACAAGATTGCGTCTCAGTGTAAAAGAGGAAAGCCTTGTTGCAGCAGATGAGGATTTTAAGAAATATAATGCAAAAGGCGTTGTCCGTAAAGGGAAAGCAATACAGGTTATCATTGGTTTTGATGTAGAAAATGTAAAAAATGAATTTGAAAAACTGTTATAAATGAATAAATGAGGTGGATAAAATGTTAAATACAGAATTAGAAAAAAGTTCAGTTGTTATTGCCGGCGGCGGAAGCACCTACACCCCGGGAATTATACTCATGTTATTGGAACATTTAGATCGCTTTCCCTTAAGAGAGATTAAGTTTTATGATAATGACCCACAAAGGCAGAAAGTAATTGCAGATGCATGTGAGATCATTATTCATAAGAAGCATCCGGAAATTGAGTTTCTGGCAACCTGTGATCCTGAGGAAGCATTCACGGATGTTGACTTTGTTATGGCACACATTCGTGTTGGTAAATATAAAATGCGGGAGCTGGATGAAAAGATTCCACTGAAATACGGGGTTGTTGGCCAGGAAACATGCGGTCCCGGCGGAATTGCATATGGAATGCGCTCCATTCAGGGTGTATTAGAATTGGTTGATTACATGGAAAAATATTCGCCGGATGCATGGCTGTTAAACTATTCCAATCCGGCTGCCATAGTAGCAGAAGCCACCAGAAGACTGCGGCCGAAATCAAAGATTCTTAATATTTGCGATATGCCCATCAGCATTGAAAATAATATGCTAAAGATTTTAGGCTATGAAAAACGTAGTGATATTATTACTCAGTATTATGGACTCAATCATTTTGGCTGGTGGTATGGCGTAAGAAGCAAAGACGGAAAAGACCTGATGCCTGAGTTAAAAAAGCATGTGAAAGAAATGGGATATTTTATTCCGACAGATGTAGATGAGGCAAAGCAGCATGGAGATTCCAGCTGGAATGAAACCTACCGTATGGCAAAAGACATTTATGCAATTGATCCGGAAACCCTGCCGAATACGTATTTGAAGTATTATCTTTTACCGGATACTGTTGTAAAGCATTCAGATATCAATTATACAAGAGCAAACCAGGTCATGGATACAAGGGAAAAGGAGGTTTTCACAGCATGCCGCACGATTGCCGATAACAAGGCGTTTGAAGGTGATGAATTATCTTTGGATGAACATGCTTCCTATATTGTGGATCTGGCAACGGCATTAAAGTTCAATACTTATGCAAGAATGCTTCTGATTCTTGAAAATAATGGAATTATTGAAAACTTTGATAAAACAGCAATGGTAGAAGTGCCATGTCTGGTGACCTCTTCAGGACCTCAGCCTTTGTCAGTTGGTACCATACCCACCTTCCAGAAGGGTCTGATGGAAGAGCAGGTAGCTGTTGAGAAATTGGTCGTAGATGCCTGGATGGAAGGTTCTTATCAGAAATTATGGCAGGCGATTGCGCTGTCCAAAACGGTTCCAAGCGTAACTGTTGCAAAACAGATTCTGGATGATTTATATGAAGTAAATAAGGAATATTGGCCGGAACTGAAATAAGATGAATTGCAAAAGAGGGGATAGTTTATATATTTTATTGGAAAATGACAGAATCTTATCTGTCATTTTTCTTATATTAGAGCCGGATATCGATAGTATATTTTTTGCCCGGGATATGATACTATGAAAGAAATATTTAAAATGAGGTGGCATCATGCTGATTGAAGCGATTAATAAAAATTATGATAAATTAAATGAATCAGACATTCAGAGCCTTTCTATCATCATGTCAATTGTATATAAAATTTCTGAAATGAGTATTGAAGACCTGGCAAATGAATGCAATACATCGAAGAGCACTATTTTAAGATTAACTCAAAAGCTGGGGTTTTCCGGATACAGTGAATTTAAGAACTATTTGAAATGGGAAAATAAAGAACATGTGAAAGATAAAGATAAGGATATCAAATCAAGCGTAAGAAGTGATTTTTTAAATACGTGCCAGCAGATAGAATCATCTGCGAATCTGCCTATCATAGCAAAGGAAATTCATAAGTCTCAAAATGTTGTTGTTTATGGTACGGGACAGGCCCAGCGCCATTGTGCAATGGAAATGCAGCGTTTGTTTATGCAGATGAATAAATATATCTATTATGTAGGTGCCAGTGATGAGCTTTGCATGCTGTCAAAGAATCTGGGGCCAGTTGATTTAGTAATTGTGATTTCTTTGTCCGGGAATGTGCAGAAAATAAAGGATACGCTGCAATTGCTTCATTTGAAGAAGGTGAAAATAGTATCTATAACAAATCTTCAAAGTAATTTGTTGGCGGGTATGAGTGATTATAGTTTGTATGCGGTTAGTAGTCCTGTTTTGATTGGGGAACATCTATATCATAATTCTTTTGTTAATTTTTTGACTGTTATTGAGTATGTGTTTTTGAGTTATATTGAGGTGAGAGAAGGATACTCTTGATTATAGACGTAAAAATGGGATATATGACTATAGTGCTGCATCTCAATTGATTAAAGGTGTAGATTAAAGAATAGTTTTGAAATCCAAGGTTTTTGCTATTATGGAATGAATAAGCCGGTCAAAAAGACCGGCTTATTTGTATATTGAATACGTGGAAAAATTGGAAAAACACCAGCATCGTAATCAACTATATCCTTAGTCTGATATTCTAAATCATAATTTTAATTTACAAAAAAATACAAAATTTTACAGGATTCTGCAACTTTTCGGCTTCCAGTTTCGTCTAATATAATAAATACAAATGTTAGGAATAAATGTTATATGATTTTTAGTAGCTTGGAGTTTATATTTCAATTTCTTCCAGTGTTTCTGCTTCTTTATTATGTGTGCCCGGCCAGAGCAAAAAATTTCTGCCTGCTTACAGGAAGCCTGCTTTTTTATTTTTATGGAGTTGCGGACCATCCGGCCTATATGGTGCTTTTGCTGTTATCTGTCTGCGTCAATTACTGCATTGGCAGGAAAATGAAACGATACAAATCTCGCTTAAGACGTGGGAGATGGCTTCGCCTGGGAATCGCCTACAATCTGTTTTGGCTGATTCTGTTTAAATATTCCGGCTTTCTGATTGAACAGATCAGTTTATTGCTTCAAAATGGAGGGCTGGAGAAAGCAGCTCTTCCTTTTCCTCATCCGGCTCTTCCACTGGGAATCAGCTTTTATACCTTCCAGGCCATTTCTTACCTGGTCGATGTGTATCGGAGGGATGTGGCACCAGAAAAATCATTTCTGGACTTTGCCCTGTATATGACCATGTTTCCTCAGCTCATTTCCGGACCGATTGTAACCTATGCTTCTCTCAGGGAGTTAATTAAAAAGCGGGTCCACACCCTGGAACAAGTGGAAGAAGGACTTCGGGAATTTACAATCGGACTGGGATTGAAGATGCTGCTTTCAAACCAGATAGGCGGACTGTGGAGCCAGATTGGAGCAGTAGGGTATGAAAGTATTTCAACGCCTCTTGCATGGATGGGACTGGCAGCTTTCAGCCTGCGGCTATATTTTGATTTCTATGGCTATTCCTTGATGGCTAAGGGACTGGGAAGGATGTTGGGATTCCCTCTTCCTGATAACTTCAACCATCCCTATATGGCTCTGACCATGACAGATTTTTGGCGCAGATGGCACATGACTCTGGGCGGCTGGTTTCGGAATTATGTATACATTCCACTGGGTGGAAACCGTGAGGGATCCCTGAAAACCTTCCGAAACATGCTTGTAGTATGGCTCCTGACCGGACTATGGCACGGAACAAGCCCAAACTTTCTCTTATGGGGAATTGTGCTGTTTGCACTGATTTCATTGGAGAAGCTGGGACTGGGAAAACTGCTGGAACGCTGGAGAGCTGTGGGGCATGTGTATATGCTGTTTGCAATTCCTCTTACATGGATGCTATTTGCAATAACGGATTTTTCACAGTTGGGAATTTATGTTCAGCGGCTGTTCCCCTTTCTTGCGCCTGCCGGTAAATATACATATTTTGCTGGAGATTTCCTGAAATACGGAAAGATCTACGGACTGTCCTTAAGCGCCGGTTTCATTTTCATGACCGGTCTCCCGCGAAGACTGTATGACCGAAAACGGGAAAGCCTGTGTACAGCAATTGCCCTTCTGATCATATTCTGGCTGTGCGTCTATTGTTTGAAAATGGGTGCAAATGATCCGTTTATGTATTTCAATTTTTAGATTGTGAGGAAAAAGCGATGAGAAAATACTGGTTTACCCTTCTTTTGGCCGTCAGTCTGGTATTAACTGCCGTTCTGCATGTATCAGCTGGAAGCATAGGTCAGTTAACCTCCTTGCGGCTGTACCTGGCAGAGAGCAAATGGTCGCATGGGGACAGTATAGACACAACCGACAGTATAGAAGAAACTGATGGTTTAGATGAAACTGACAGCATAGACGAAACTGATAGCATAGACGAAACTGATCGTATAGCCGAAACTGACAGTTCAGATGGAACTGACAGCTCAGACGAAACTGACAGCTTAAACGAAACTGCTGATGAGAATGCAATAGACGGTGTAAGCAAAGCAAGTGGTGCAGACACAACAGACAGTTCGAGCGGGACAAATGATATGAATGCAGAAGATGCTACAGATGGAGAAAAGGCTCGTCTGGACGTAAATGCAGGGCAAACAACAGATTTTGCGCCGTCTGCCAAGTTCCTGCAGTTAGGACAAAGGCCAAAGCCACCGGAAAATTTCGAAGGTGTACTGTNNATTCCAGAACCATGGGACTTTCCGAGTATGGAGATTTGGGTAAAGCCTCAGTATTTGCCAACTCCGGCATGAGCGTTTTCAATGTATTAACTGCCCGTATCTCATCAGGAGGTGACAAAGTGACTCTGGATGAGGTTCTTTCAAGCGATCATTACCAGATGATTTATCTGATGTTGGGCATCAACGAACTGGGTTATGATATGTCCCAGACTATAAAACAATATAAAGAGGTTTTAGACAAAATCAAAGAAAAGCAGCCAGAAGCAATAATGGTCCTGGAAGCAAATCTCCACATTACCAGTGAAAAATCAGAAAAAAGTCCTGTTTACAGCAACAATAAAATTAATAGGCTGAATCAGGAAATACAGAAGATAGCGGATGAAAATAGCTGCTATTATATTGATGTTAATGAAATATTTGACGATGAAGGAGGCAGCCTGAATCAGGCATACACGACAGACGGTTCCCATGTGCTGGGAAAATATTATGCCCAGTGGGTAAAATGGCTGAAGGAAGAAAAGGTTTAATTAATTTAGAACTTTATGGTATTGCCTATTAAGAGATATTTAGATCAACACCTGTCGAAATTAAATCGATGGGTGTTTTCTTTTAGTAAAATTTAGTGGATGATATTAATAAACATTAAAGTGGGGCTGTATACAGATATGATGATATTTTCAATTCCAACGACAATAATAATAGTTCTAATTGGCTTGCTCTTATATGCTTTTTTCGTTAGAGTGACACATTTAACAATGCTAAGTAAAAAGGATAAACGTGAGGGAATAGCTAGGTTTCCTTCAATTGTACACATTGGAGGGTTGGATGCGCCTAGGGGGTGTAAGTGCCATAGTATTAAGCAGAAGATAGGTATTCATGGGCTTAGAAAAACGATGGCCTACCAGTATATCACAAACGCTCCGAAAAGTCAGGCATTATTGGAAGTAGCAAGTCAGCTTGGTCATAGTGATCCACGAATCACAGAAAGATATGCCTGTTTAGAACAGAAAGATATTGAGGATGGAAATCAGAGAATGTCATTTATATGCGATAAGTAATGTGGTAAAATAGAATCAACCACTTCGTAAAATATACAAACGTGGCGGTAAAGAATGCTTTTTAGACTTGATAAGAGAAAAATTGATATTTATTACACTTAAAGAAACAGTAAGGCAAAAGATTATTTCGTATCTAGTAAATGATTTCCAGATACCACAAGGATAATCTTTTCATATTTATCATGTAAGCAAAAATTTTGAAAAAAATCCGGTTTTCATTAAGTTACTCTTAAATTGGTGGTTGAGATACAGAGGAAAGTAAACGAGTATATTAGAATTTATCAGATCTTTGATATATCAAAAGTAAATAATAGGAGGAACTAACATATGAACGTTTCAGAAATCGCAGCAAAGATGATTATTTATTCTGATGGAAATCTTCACGACATCAATCATTTTATGAAAGTATATGCTTATGCAAAAACCATTGGAGAATGTGAGAAGCTGGACAGTAATACACAAGCTGCCCTTGAAGTTGCCGCTATTATACATGATATTGCATGTCCGCTATGCCGGGAAAAATACGGGAATACCAATGGCCAGTATCAAGAAATAGAAGGTACAATTTTAGCCGAAGAGTTTCTTAAGGATTCCGGCTATTCCGATGAATTTATTAAACGTGTAATCTATTTGGTTGGGCATCATCACACGCTAAAGAATATAGAAGGAATGGACTATCAGATTTTGATAGAAGCAGATTACCTTGTAAATGCAGATGAAGGTAATTATTCGGAGTCAAATATCCGTAATGCGATGGAACACATCTTTATAACTGACACTGGTATTTCCTTGTTGAAATCCATCTATAAACTCAGATAAATTAGGATTAACGAATTATTGCACAGTTGGTGCACTGAAGACTATTTTGCTTCTGGAATTGGATTCTCTATAGCTTGGGGGTGCTGGATCTCTTCAAAATCAAGACGTAACANNACGATAGTCGGAGACTTCCAACCATGGATGAACGAGTTGATCGGCAGATGAAGAAATTGGAAGAGCTGTAACAATGGCAAGATACGAATGAATAGATTTATATTCTAAATAAATGCGTGTAGGGTCTTATATTGATCCAGTTTATCAGTAAACAGGAGGTTTAAAATGAATGAAGTAAGAATATCTAATAGCATTTATATTTCAATGGCTACTTTTGAAAGTTTAATAATATGTATGCTAAGAGCTAATTCGTCAATTGCATATTATCATGGTACGATATGGCTGTTTCCGCTATTATTAATATCAGTGCCAATTTACCGAGTAATCAGAGGGGAACTTAACAAAAATAATTAGTCTGAGTGAAATATAATAAAAAAATATTTTTTTATTTTCTATAAAAGGGATGTTGACACGTAACATCCCTTCCTGAATACGACATCTCAATAATATAGAAATTCGAAATTCTATTATGGTATATAATTAAAGATTGCTAACTACGATATTAAGTTGGTGGTCTTTTTTTGGATGACTTATGGGAATAAATTAAGCGTTTCAATGAAGAGAGAATACGATATGAAGAGAGCAAATAATAAATTCTGACTCATAAAATAAAGAAGAGACTAACACTATGGAAGAATTAAATAATAATAAAGAAGAATTTGAGATTCTTCCGATATTCAGACTGTTGCTATTTATATCATGGTGCTGAAGGAACAGTGTTTTGACAAAGAATAAATGAATCATTTTATTTTTCTTTACATCAAAACTGTATTATATAAGTTTAAGAAAAATGTAAACAAAACAAAACAAAATCTTGTTATAATATAAAAAAATCAGAAAATAAATAATTAATACCGGAGGTGAGCATTTGAGTAAATATATGATAATTCTGGGAACAGCTATTACAATCATTGGCTTAACCGCATGTATCAAAAAGCTTCCTAATCCAGAAACGGTAAACACTGTGTCCGAAACCACAATTGCTTCACTGCCAGCTATAACTGAGTCAGAGGCAACAACAGAGATAACAACAACAGAAAAATTAAACAAAGAATTCTCAACTGAAAAAGTACTGCCCATGCTGTATATAAATGGTCAGCTCTATCGACTACTAAGCAAACAGGGTGAACCAATGGGGGATTCTGGCTGCGTAGATGGATATATTTTGTCCTCCGTAGACCCGGAAGAGGTACCGACAGAACATGAGCAGTCCAATTTTGGTAGTGAAGGAAACCCATATTGTCTGGAAGAAGAATATGGAGAACTGGTTGCAATGGTGGCCGATGAATGGCTGAGGTTTACGGATGTAGACTTAATTGCCCAACCGGTAAATTATGACCTCTTGACTTCTGACTTAGCACTCCTGGGAGCAGATGGTATTGAACTCAATTATGCTGATAGTGAAAGTCTTGTCTTTCATAGTTATGCAGGCTTATTTCGATGCGAAAAAAGCAACGATAACTGGGTTATGAAACAAAGCCTTGACCTGATACCGCTGGAAGCTAACGCAACACAGGGGGACCAATCTTCTTATATCAGTGCAGACAGAGATACAGCCTTAATCTCACCGAAATGCTATGCACCAGATAATGAGATACCGGTCACTTTTCAGTATCTCTTCGCTGAAGACAAACTGGAACTGGTAGGAAGATTTCNNTTCAGGATTATGCAGATTCTAATCTGGTCTGGAGTTATTCAGAAGAAGCCATGTCCATCCGACAAAAACTTTGTGATAAACAGGATCTGGATGGATTGTGGATTTCCAATCTCTATCCCATTGCAGAAATGAACTCGAATGTATATGGTTTTATTTTGGTCGGATCTGATGGCCTGGAGTCTATCCAGTATGGTCTCTACTGGAGTGATCTGGATCAGTTAGAATTGGAGCCTGTCAGAGAGCAAAGGGTGCTTCATGAATGATAGAATTTAGACAGTGATGCATCAGGGAAATGTCAAATAGTGTAAATGATTTACTACTGAACATAAAATCGAACTCTGTTATTAGAAACTGCATTCGTAAAAGCGAATTTGCCTTGTGGACCGAAGTTCATTAGAGACAATCAAGTAAATTGTAGGATGAATTGCGACTTTCATAGGGACCGGAGGTAAGTGATTTGAAATTATAGTAGGTTGATGTCAGATGAAACTTTCGTCAGATAATATATAGATCTAATTTAGATACTGTTGCTGTAGTAATATCCCAGCAATATGGTGTAATTGAGCGGCGGTGCCAATGTGTGAATAATCTTCATGTAACATAACCTGCAACCATACTGGAAGTTTTATAAAGTAAACTCTAGTGCTAGTACTTTTAAAGAGTAATTGGGATAAATTGTTATTCATAAAATCACCTCAAAAATATAATGTGATGAATGAGAAATAATAATACAGGAAGTAACTGGAAGTCGCGGTTATGCTGATGGTGGTAATGGCAAGCAGACCATTTTGCCGCAAGTGCATGACCCTCCTGTTTGTCCTGATCGCCTTCCGCCTGGATTTAGCCATATGGACTAATTACATAAGGGACATGGTGATTATCGGATTTATGGCAAATGAACTGATCTCAATCGTGGAGAATGCCGGGCTTATGGGTCTGCCGCTTCCTGCGGTGCTGATCAAAGCCTTTTATATGGTGGTTGGTCAGGAGGTGGCCTATATAAATAAAAAAGGACGCCCTGCTGGACGTTCTTTTTTAATATATAAGCTCAGTCCGTTTTTTGTCCGTTTAATGTTACTTTTACAAAATATTATATATACTTTTTTTTACAACAAAAAAGCCGGAAATCCTTATATTTACAAAGAATTCCAGCTTTTAAATTCTAGCAGGGGAAGAGGGGCTCGAACCCTTATATACTCCAGAAAACGTTATAAATAAAGGAGGAAAAGACACTTCATCCGCACATGTATTCAATTTTGTAGTCAAAATATTATGATTACAATAATTAGTACCATCGCTTGACAATGTACAACAAACCGCAGAATAAAATGATTTGAAAAACAGGTCAAATTTTCCATTCAATCTGGACATATTCGCTTGTGCGGCGGGAGTTTTTTATGTTAAATAATAATTTTTACTTGCCTTTGTCGTTGATTTTTTTACCATAACCACCTTACTTAACTTGCCGTTTTCTTCGCTGTATTATTAATCACATAAACACCGATTATTCCGAGTAATAGAACACACAACAGAATATATGTTAATTGAGGTATAAAATCTAACAGTACCTTGCCTTGCTTTATACCATCTAGCATATCCATAAAATGCTTTTGCGGGATTACAGTACATATCGCCCTTAGAATAATATTGCTGGGCGAGAAAGCCATAAACCACCCGCCTAAAAGTGATGTAGTGTACGTTAATATTTTGATTACAGTCTTTCACGGACGACTTGTAGAGCCTTTGCAAATTCCATGGGTTGCTCAAACATAGGGTTGTGTCCGGCGTTGGGAATCACGATTAGAGATTTATAGTCAGCGCTGATTGTTTCATAATAGGCAGTAGATAATTCAATAGGTGCATTTGTATCGTTCTCTCCCAGTATATAATGGACAGGGACATTATAACGATTTCCAAGAGAGAATAGGTCAACAGAAAACAACTCCTTTATAATCTTCCGATTCGCTTTTGAAAAACGGGTCATATTGATTAGATCATGCCACTTGAAAGAAGGGCTTTTGAACATGGATTTTATAAGATTCCATGTTCCCGCATCCTTTTCATAGCTTTCTTGTACTTTGCGGACAATGGGAAGCTTTCTCATCGTTTCGTCAAAATCGTTTGTCGGATATTCACCAATCTGCTGTAGCATTCGCACATGTTTTTCATTACCGCTTGTTTGTGCTAATTTCATTGCGTTCTCGTAGCCCACGCGCTCATTTTCCACCATATTAACGACCTGGCCGCTTCCAATGTAAGCGGATACATGTTCGGGATGCTTTAGAACATATAAAGAGCCTAAAACACTGCCCCAAGAATGACCTAAAAGCACTATTTTATCGGTTTGATACTTTTGTTTCAGGTGCTGAACAATACCATGCAAATCTTCAATCATCTGCGAAATAGACTCGGGATTGTTTTTTCCTTTATTCCTTTGCAGTGTTTTCCCTGCTCCGCGCTGATCCCATTGAACATGGGTAAACATATCTCCCCATGATTTATCAAACATATAAGCAAATAGGGATTCTGAAAATCCCGGCCCACTATGCAGATACAACAGTACCGGCGTTCCGAGGCTTTTGGAATAGTGCAGCAAATAATGTTCAATGCCGTTTATACGGACAAATTCTTCCTTATATGTCTTATCACTCATTGGGTGATGCCTCCTTATTGTTTCGATTCCGGCGTAAAGCGAATTTTTTTAAAGCCTTTGTTTGCGCTTCTTGGTATCCTTCCATACTATCAAATTTATAATTGACATCTTCCTCAAAACCGTCCTGCTCTTCCCCATCAAAGTCATATAATTTTTTTAATAAGCCCCATAGAGTTTCCAGCTCTTTGCAGGTAAAATCGTTGAAAATATCAGCCATAAATTCTATTGATTTTTCACCGCATTCCAACAATATCTGAATACCCGTTTCCGTGATTGCTACATTGATTGCACGTTTATCCCGCTTACACGGTGTTGAAGCTATATAGCCTTTATTTTCCAAGTTGGTTAGCAACTTGTTTGCGCTCTGTTTGCTCGTGCCTAATTTCCTCGCTATGTTGACAAGTGTTGTTTCATCTTCCGGCAAGTGGGCAATCGCCATTAGTATCATGNNCTAACTCCCGAAGCTCCTTAGAATAATCCATAAAATTCTCCTTTTTAGTGTAGTCAGCATGGTTACGATATTATATTAGCAGATTGATTTTGCTTTGTCAACATGGTTACTAAAATGTTTTTAGGCTTTTCGCTAAACTGGCAAGCAATTCATGTGTATATACATATCCATGAAACGCTTGTTGGGGTTGCTCCCCAAACCCGCCACTTATGGACAAAATGTCCAGAAGTGCTTATTTTTCCTTTTCGGTTTTCTTTACGGGCGGGGCAAGCTCTTTCTGTTTGCCGCTCCAATCGTCCAACAGTTTGATGATCTGCTCCTTCATTAAGTTCATCACCGATATAATCACCTTGTCGACCTCCTTTATTTGTTCGCACAGAATAGCGTCAATCACATCACCGTTTAACAGGCCCTTGCCTTCAAGCTCCCGCATAGCTTTGCCTGTGACAGCGAGGGCGAGGACTGCTGGCCCTCCAGCGAAACGGCGATCATGTTTTGATTTTTGCGTTTGATGAACGAAAGCTCCACAGCGGAAGTGAAGCCGAGCTTTTTTTCGTCCATCGCTTTAGTCAGATCGGGAACAAGCTCGGTCAGGCGGATATACTGCTGTACCTGTTTCCCTGTGATATTGTTTCGCTCACCAACAATATCAATCGACCACTTTCCCGCGTCCTTATCCTTGCTCTGGACATTTTGTCCAGAAGTTTCCTTCGCCCCCTGATGCTTGATGGCCTCCACCTGCATTTTGAGGGATTGGGCCTTGACATATAAGCCGTCCTTCGGGGCGGTATTTTAATAAGGAAGGATAAAGAAGGTTATTGACTCAAGAAGAATTATTGAAATATGCTCTTAGTAATGGTATGATTAACTTGGATGAAGTGTCAAAACAAGTTAAGATGGAAATGATCAATAGAATAGAAGAAGTCCATAAATACAAAATCACTCCGTTGCAAGGAGCTAATGACCAAAGGTGGCAAACTTATATAGTGGACAGGACTAAAAAAACAGGTAGAAAGGTAATTAAAGCGGCTACAAAAGAAAAGCTTTATAANNTCACCGAAGATCCAAACGGATTAACAATGGCAGATATCTTTAAAGAATGGATTCCGTTTAAGAGAAGTATTACAAATTCTGAAGACACCATTTATAGGCATATAAACCATTGGAGAAGATATTGTGAAAACTGCAATATAGTGCGTATACCGATGAAAAATATAAAACCATTCAGTTGGATTCGTGGGCTAATAGCATGATTAAAGACTATAATATGACTCGGAAAGAGTGGCAGAATATTAAAACAGTAATTAGCGGCATTTGGGATTATGCTTATAGAAGTGGAATTATATCAAGCAATCCATGGTTATCAATAAAAATATGGGTGAAATTTAGGCAGATATCTAAAAGGCCTCCAGAAACACAAGTGTTTATTGGTGATGATATAAACAAGCTAATCTTTAAATGTCAAGAACTGTATGAAACTACAAAAAATGAAGCATATATCGCAATCATCTTTAATCTTTATTGTGGATTAAGAGTAGGAGAATTGGTAGCGTTAAAAGTGAGTGATATTAATTTTGATCAAGCATATCTTCATGTTGAGAGAGAAGAAGTTCATATTAGAACCAGGAACGATGATAATAGTATATCCTATGAATGGAAAGTTGAGAACCATACAAAAACATATACCAGCAGATACGTCCCACTGATACCAAGAGCAATTGACATATTAAAAAATCTAATATCAAAAAACGGTAGTTATTCCTCAAATGATAGATTCTTATTTACAAAGAATGGTAGTCATTTGAATACAAATCAAATAAGTGTGGCTTTATCACACGCATGTAAGCAAGCCGGTATTCAGCAAAAATCAACGCATAAAATAAGAAAGACGTTTGCTAGTAAACTAGATGCGGGTGGGGTTCCCACTGATGAAATAAGGACTTTATTAGGTCATACAGATGCTCAGACAACATTGGGATATATTTTTAATCCGCTTCCAAAGGACGAAACATTAAATATGATTCAAAATTCATTCTAAAATTTAGGTGTAGTCAAGTGTATTCAACGGATAAAAATGGAAAAACCCCAAACTCCTTATAGATACAAAGGAATTTAGGGCACATTAAAACAGGGGAAGAGGGGCTCGAACCCCCATTTACGGTTTTGGAGACCGTTGCTCTACCATTGAACTATTCCCCTATGGATCGGCATTATATCTCTGCCTGAGCACTTAGAGAGTATAGCATAGAAGTTTTTAATTTGCAACAGTTTTTAGGAAAAAATAAAAAATTAATTCTGCTGTTATTGAATCGCTGTTTGTGGTAAAATATTAAAGAAAAAGAAGTCCATGGGCAGAAGTCGTGTTCCATGGGCTTGGTTTGGCGTTTTATATGAAAATCATAAGTTAAAACTGTGAAATTGAATTAGAATGAAAAGTATTAATGATAATCATTCCCAAAATAAAACTTGTCTCATCAAAAATATGCTTATCTACAAAGCTTTCCCTCGGAGATAATTACAGGATATGCACAAAAAAGGGCCATATAATCGTATATGAAACATAATTTGACAAATCATGTCAAACGTGATATATATAATCTATAACTTTTTCTTCACTATAAAAAGGAGTTTTGATTATGAAACAGTTAAAGATTATGTTGCCAACTGTTGTTGAGGCGAAGAATTTTGTTGCTGCTGCTGCTAAATGTGATTTTGACATAGACGTGTATTACAATAGAGTAACCATTGACGCAAAGTCTATATTAGGAGTATTGAGTTTAGATTTGACACAGGTTTTGACCGTTGAGTTTAACGGGGAAGATGCAGAGTTTGAGGCATTTCTGGAAGCAAAAGCTCCAGATAAATGTTCAGCAGCATAAACAGATGCAACGGAAAGAGGGAATTGTATGCCGTACGGCCTGCAGTTCCCTTTTTTAATTCACGGGAAAATGCTCCGCGATGGATGCACACTCTTTGTTTTTAGGTGAAAAGGGGAAAAACGGGGAAAAAAAGGAAGGAGGGGACGCCGGAGTGGAGGAGACAGAGAAAAAAATCCTGAAAATATCTGTCAGGAATCTGGTTGAGCTTGTTCTGCGGTCCGGCGACCTGGATAACCGGCGGACTGGAGGAGCTGAGAAGACTGCCATGCAGGAAGGGAGCCGGATACACAGGAAGATCCAGCGCCGCATGGGAGCGGATTACCGGGCGGAAGTGGTGTTAAAGCATGAGGTGGAAGTGGATCAGTTTCAAATTCTGGTGGAGGGGCGGGCCGATGGCATCATTGAGAAGCCGGAAGGGGTGACCATTGATGAGATCAAAGGCATGTATATGGATTTATCCTATTTGTCAGAGCCCATTGAAGTACATTTAGCCCAGGCCATGTGCTATGGGTATTTTTACTGTTATGACCACCAACTGAATGGGGCTGTCATGCAGATGACCTACTGCAACATTGAAACAGAGGAGATACGGCGTTTTAAAGTGGAAAAATCCTTTGAGGAGCTGGAAAGCTGGTTTCAGGGTCTGATTCACGAGTACATTAAATGGGCAAGATATTTATACAACCATGGAATAAGAAGAGATGAGTCCATAAAGGAGCTTTCCTTTCCCTATCCCTACCGGAAGGGGCAGCGGGAGCTTGTGGTGGCCGTTTACCGAAGTATTGCCAGAAAGAGAAACCTTTTTATCCAGGCGCCTACGGGAATCGGAAAGACCCTTTCCACCGTTTATCCGGCCATAAAAGCCATTGGGGAAGGGCTTGGAGATAAATTGTTTTATCTGACTGCAAAAACCATAACCAGAGGAGTGGCGGAAGAAGCCTTTGATATCTTGCGGGAGCATGGGCTGTATCTGAAATCAGTGACCATAACGGCAAAGGAAAAGCTGTGCTTCCTTGAAAAACCGGAATGCAACCCAGATGCCTGTCCCTATGCCAGGGGGCATTTTGACCGGGTGGGCGATGCGGTATACGATATTATCCACAAGGAGGCCGGAATCACCAGGGAAACGGTGCTCCGTTATGCAGAGGAACACCAGGTATGTCCATTTGAATTCTGCCTGGATATCAGCAACTGGGTGGATTCCATCATCTGTGATTATAATTATGTGTTTGACCCC
>DJBG01000201.1 GCA_002429965.1 Hungatella sp. UBA5982 | reverse complement strand
GAAAAGGAAGCCAATAAAAAAGAAGAAGCTTATGAATCATCTGACTGCATATGCTTTTTGTGCCCCGTGGTTTATAGGATTTATATGTTTTACCTTATTTCCCATCGTTTTTATGTTTGCAGTCAGTTTGACAAACCGGAAATTAAACGGTATTTCAACTTTTGTAGGATTGGCAAATTACGTAAATATGCTGCAAAGCCCAACCTTTTGGAATTCTATAAAAGTGACACTGGTTTTTACGGTTGTAATGATGGTGGTTACTACGATCTGGGCGGTAATTATGGCCATGCTGTTGAATTATAAACAAAAGTTAAACGGTATATTTCAGTTCTGTTATTTTCTTCCTTCCGTTATTCCCACGGTTGCACTGGCGTATACCTTCCGAACCATTTTCGGAAAAGAGGCAGGTCTTTTAAATGCCATAATTTCACAGCTAACTGCAAAAAATGTTATGGTGAACTGGCTGTATGACAAACGTACCATTTATCTTGCCGTATTTTTTATTACCCTGTTTACATACAACACCGGACAGATGATGCTGATCTTCCGCTCAGGCTTAAATGATGTTCCCCGGGAACTTTATGAAGCGTGTGATATTGACGGTGCAAGCCCGTTCCGGAAGTTTTTCGGAGTAACTCTTCCCATGATCTCCCCCATTGTGCTGTTTAATGCGGTTATGGGCTGCATCAGTGCGTTGAATGGCTCCTTTGCACTTTTGTATCCATTGACAGGGGAAAGCGGAGATCCTGATGGGATGACCCAGGTTCTGAGCCTTTTGATCTATAAGGAAGCTTTCAGCAATATGAAGGTAGGATATGCCTGTGCATTGTCGGTGGTACTGTTTATGATCGCTTGCGGCTTTGGTATCGGCATATTTGCAGCATCAAAAAAGCTGGTCTATTACGAAAATTAAGGAGGAGAGGCCATGAATTCAGCAAAAGTAAAGAAAAAAACAGGCAGGATTCTAATTTTTATTCTTAAGATCCTTGTTGCTGTTATCATGTTTTCTCCGATCATATGGGTGTTTTCGGGAGGTTTTAAAAATTTAACAGAGTTCACCACCTCTTCTGATATCATCCCTAAGAATGTGACCCTGGAAAACTTTAAATATATCTTCTTTCATTCCAACTATTATCTATATGTACGCAATACTGTTCTTTTAATGGCAGGAACAACGGCAGGAACATTAATGTCCTCCTCTCTTGTAGCTTACCCTCTTGCGAGAATGGAGTTTCCCGGGAAAAAGTTAATCTTTTCGTTGATTGTGGGAACGATGATGATTCCGAATATAGCCCTGATTATTCCCCAGTACATTATGTTCGGGAAGATTGGCTGGCTTGATTCCCTTCTCCCCATGATGATTCCTGCATTTTTTGCCTATCCCTATAATGTCTTTCTTTTCCGGCAGTTTTTCCGATCCATTCCCAAGGAACTGGATGAGGCGGCAACTATTGACGGCTGCAGCAAACTGGGAGTGTTTTTTAAAGTGCTGCTGCCTCTGTCAAAATCCATNNCTTTACTTATTCGGTTCCAGATTTCTGGTGGAGGGGATTAAAACTTCCGGTCTGAAAGGATAGCGGAACATGGATTGCCATAGGGTGATGGGATAAGGAACGGAAAAAGAATAAAAAGAGGGGGTATATTCACCATGACGTTAAAAGAAATTGCTTCTATGGCCGGCGTATCTGTAGCAACGGTGTCATATGTGCTTAATAATACGGCTCAGGTAAGTGAAGAAACAAGAAAACGGGTAGAAAAGATAATAAAAGAGACAGGATACCGGTCCAATATCCTGGCAAAAAGTCTCCGGACTAATGAATCATTCCTGATTGGGGTAATTGTTGAAGACATTACCGTCTGGCATACGGCCCATATCATTGATGGGATCAATGAAATTGCGGAAGCTAGAGGATATAATACCATATTAAATAACTTAAGGCTTCTTAGCAAAATAGAATCCCAGTTTGAACATATTTCAAATTATCAGAAGGATATCGACAAGGCGGTAGATGTTTTAATTGGAATGCAGGTAGATGGAATTATTTATGTGGGCATGCATGACCGCAAAATAAGCCATGTGCTTCATGATATAAAAAAACCGGTGGTATATTGCTACTGCTATACGGATGGGGAAGGTTCTTCCGTCCGCTACAGTAATGAGAAAACGGTTTACCAGATGACGCAGATGCTCATAAGCAATGGACATAAGGAGTTTGGAGTGATCAACGGGCTTAATGGATCAGAACCTGCTGCCCTCCGCTTTAAGGGTTTTCAGAGGGCTTTAGACGAGGCAGGGATAAAATTAAAGCCTGAAAACATTGTATGCGGAAACTGGAAGTACCGGGAAGGAAAGGAAGCAGCCAGAACGCTTCTTAATAAAAAGGATTTTCCAACTGCAATTGTAGCAATGAATGACGATATGGCAGTGGGTGTTTATGACGCCGCGAGAGAGCTCGGACTTAAAATTCCGGACGATATTTCAGTAACGGGATTTGATAATGGGGATATTGTCCAATATGTGACACCAAGAATCACCACTGTGGAAAGGCCTCTTCAGGAAATGGGATACCGCTCCATGGAGCTGCTGCTTGAAAACATTCATGGAACCAGTGTGGGGGATGTAAACATAACTCTTCCCTGCGCCCTGATAGAGGGAGAGTCAGTAAAGAATCTGGACAAAACAGCGGATTCATGAATAAAAACTAATTACTGAGTGAGGAAAGATATGGAGGCCGGTAAATTGACAACTGCGGATTTAAAAAGCATTATAATTAATGATCCATTTTGGAATAAATATATTAATCTGGTGGAAGATGTTATTTTACCCTTTCAATGGGAGCTGATCAATGATCAGGTAGAAGGGGCTGAAAAGAGTTATTGTATCAGAAATTTCCGCATTGCCTGCGGTGATGAAACGGGAGAGCACAAGGGCATGGTATTTCAGGATACGGATGTTGCCAAATGGCTGGAAGCCGCCGCCTACTCTCTTGCTAAAAAAAGTAACCCGGAGCTGGAAGCCGCCGCCGACGGCGCCATCGATCTAATTGCCAGAGCACAGTGTGAAGACGGATATTTGAATACGTATTATACAATTACAGGGAAAAAACGGTGGTCTGATTTATTTGAAGGCCACGAGCTTTATACTGCGGGACATATGATCGAAGCGGCGGTGGCATATTACGAGGCTACGGGCAAGAAGAGATTTTTAGATGTGGTATGTAATTTTGCCGATTACATGTGTGAGGTGTTTGGAAGGGAAGAAGGAAAAATCCATGGCTACCCGGGGCACCCGGAAGTGGAGCTGGCCCTGGTAAAGCTCTACCGGGTCACAAAAATAACAAAATATCTGGAGCTGGCTGACTTTTTTGTACGGACCAGAGGGGAAAGGCCTTGTTATTTTTTAAACGAAGACTGCATAAAGAACCAGAATTTTATCTTTCCGGAATTTAAGGATTTTGACCTGGATTATAACCAGTCCCATATGCCTTTAAGAGAACAGGAGACAGCGGAAGGGCATGCGGTGCGGGCGGTTTATTTATACAGCGCCATGGCTGACTTAGCTTATGAATATCAGGATAAGGAATTATTAAAACAGTGTGAAACCCTCTGGAACAATATTGTGGAAAAAAGGATGTACATCACCGGAAGCATTGGTTCCGCATCCTATGGGGAGAGATTTACCACGGATTATGATCTGCCGAACAATTCAAACTATTCCGAATCCTGCGCCACAGTGGGGCTTTCCATGTTTTCCAACAGGATGTTCCAGATCACAAGGGATGGAAAATATATAGATATAGTGGAAAAGGCATTATATAACACCCTTTTGGCGGGAATTGCACTGGATGGGAAGCATTTCTTTTATGTCAATCCTTTAGAGGTGGTCCCGGAGATCGCAGAGAAGAATCCGACGTACCGCCATGTGAAGACTACAAGGCAGCTTTGGTTCGGAGTAGCCTGCTGCCCGCCTAATATTGCAAGGACCCTTGCTTCCCTGGGGAATTATATGTATGCTTCAGAGGAGAATACGGTTTACGTGAACCTGTTTATCGGCAGCAGGTTTGAAGCCGGCCTGCCATCCGGCCGCGTGGGTCTTGAGCTCAGTTCCGATTATCCGGTAAAAGGCGATGTAACACTGGAAATCACTCCGGAAATAGACGGACAGGAGATTACTGTAGGGATCCGGAAACCATCTTATTCCGGCAAAGAGGAACTAAGTGTCAATGGTGTTAAGGAAGCCGTTTGCCTGGAAAAAGGATACATATTTCTGACCCGTAAATGGAAGGCAGGAGATAAGATCACAGTGGTTTTTGATGTTTCTTTCCGCTTTGTAAGATGCAATCCCAGGGTGCGTGACAACATCGGGAAGGTCTGCCTGATGAAAGGGCCTATGGTGTATTGCCTTGAGGAAGCGGATAACGGCAAGTATCTGGCATCTGACATGATTGACAGTTCGGTGCCGCCTAAGGAAGAGTTTGACGAATCATTGCTTGGAGGAACCATGTGTGCCGGACTGGAAGGCATGCGCATTGATTATTCCAGGGTAGGTGATTCTCTCTATGAGGAAGAAAGACCTTCCTATATAAATGACACGTTTAAAGCGATNNAATAACCGGGGTAAGGGTGAAATGATTGTGCGGATGTGTGAAAAGTAAAGATGGGCAATAAAAAAGAAGATCCGGCAAGGTAACTGGCCGGATTTTCTTTTATTGAAATAATTATAATTCTCTAATTTCCGCATTCAATGCTGATCTCATTGAATTTCTCTAAAATGTGTTCCACATCCGTATTGGACTTTTCTTCCCCTTCTGTATCAATGATTGCATTTCCCTGATGCATCATCATCAGCCGATTTCCGTATTCTACTGCATACCGAAGGTTATGAGTAACCATAATGGTGGTCAAATGCTTTTCTTTTACAATCTTATCTGTCAGCTCCATAATATTCTCGGCAGTTTTCGGATCCAGGGCAGCGGTGTGCTCATCTAAGATCAGGAATTCAATGGGAGTCATGGTGGACATGAGAAGAGCCATAGCCTGCCTCTGACCGCCGGAAAGAACGCCCACCTTTACATGCAGCTTATCCTCTAAGCCAAGGCCCAGGAAACGAAGCTGCTCCCTGTAATAGGTTATCCGCTGCTTGTTGGTGCCGGGAAGAAGATTAAAGGGCTTTCCCTTAGTATCAGCCAGAGCCATATTTTCCAGGATGGTCATATTGGGGCATGTGCCCATGGCCGGGTTCTGGTAGACTCTTCCGATTCGGCGCTGGCGCTTAAATTCCGGCATGTTGGTGATATCGACGCCGCCTACCAGGATAGAACCGCTGTCCAAAGGAATGCTTCCGCAGATGATGTTTAACAGGGAAGTCTTGCCGGAACCGTTGCTCCCTACCACAGATACGAACTGCTGGTCTTTGATGGTAAGATTAAAGTTCTGGAACAGGCACATCTCATTGACCGTTCCCTGGTTGTAGTATTTATTGATGTTTTGAAGTTCAAGCATGATGTTTCACCTTCTTTTCCCTGCCGTTGCTGAGCACCAGAATAGCCAGAAACAGCACTGATGTGATCAGTTTTAAATCCGATGCTTCCATTCCAAGATAAATGGCAAAAGACACGCAGGCTTTGTAAATGATAGAGCCGATAATGACTGCGGTGGTGGATTTCACAAACCCAACCCGTTTAAACAGCTTTGTTCCAATGATCACGTTGGCAAGGCCGATTACAATGGTACCCGTTCCCATACTGATTTCAAAAAAACCTTTTTGCTGGCAGTATACGGAACCTGCCAGAGCAGCCAGGCCGTTTGCAATGGCAAGGCCGATGATCTTAACCATGCCTTTGTCCTTGGCAAGAGAGGTAACAAGGGTTTCATTGTCACCCACAGCTCTTAACAGATAGCCAGAGCGGGTCTTTAGATAATGATCAAGCANNACCACGATGACCGCTAATATAATCACAACGCTGATATCTGCAAGCTTCCCCGGAAACAGGCGGTTTATAAAACTGTTTTCAAAGATGGAATCATTATTAAAAAATGGGACATTGGACTTTCCGGCTACCCTTAGATTCACAGAATAGAGGGCAGTCATGACAATGATACCTGACAGAAGATCCCGTACCTTTAATTTAACATGGATGAAGCCGGTAATGCATCCTGCCAGGGCACCGATGGCAAAGGCAATAAAAAGCGTTGCCACCGGGTTTATTCCGGCCAGGATCAGGGTAACGGTAATAGCGCCTCCCAGAGGGAAGGTTCCATCGACTGAAAGATCCGGAAAATCCAGAATCTTATAAGTGATGTAAACGCCCAGCGCCATAATGGCATAGACCAGGCCTTCTTCCAAAACGCCAAGTATGATTGACATGGTTTAACTTCCTCCAATTATATTCCTTGTATTTAACCTCATCAAGCAGCGAAGCGGATTGCGAATATCCGATTGACTACTAGTGGGCTATCTCTGTAAAAATTTCAGCAGCGGAGCCGGTAAGCTCTGACGGCAGGGTGATTCCCAGGTTTTCGGCAACCTTTGAGTTTCCGTAAAACGCGGCTTCCTTGATCACTTCATAGTTTATTTCACTTGCTTTTGCTTCGCCTTTTAATACCTTTGCGGCCATTTTTCCGGTCTGCTTTCCTAAGTCCACATAATCAAGACCAATGGAGGCCAGACAGCCGATTTTTACCTGTTCCACTTCGCTGCCGAATACCGGTATGTTCTTCTTTCCGGCCTTATCCAGGATCAGCGGAAGAGAGCTTACTACGGTGTTATCCGTTAAATTGTTTAAGCAGTCAACCTTTTCCAGAATGCTGTCAGTTGCCAGGGGGATATCAGCAGTTGCAGACACTGCGCCTTCTACGATTTCAAAGCCATAGGAAGCGGCAGCGGCTTTATATTCCTTGATTGCTGTTTCTGAGTTTACCTCACTGGTACTGTAAAGGATACCGATGGTCTTGGCATCGGGAAGAATCTTGCGGATCATTTCCAGCTGTTTTTCCACTGGAAGCTTATCGCTGGTTCCGGTGATTTCCCCAACCGGAGTTCCATCATCATTAGCCAGAGCGGCGGCAACCGGATCTGTAACTGCCGTGAAAATGACGGGAACGTTGGCCTTTTTTGCTCCGCTATAGGCAGACTGAGCCATTGGGGTAGCGATGCCGCAGATCAAATCCACTTTTTTGGAAAGGAAGTTATTAACGATCTGGCTTGCAGTGCCTCCGTCAGCCTGGGCATTTTCGTACATAACCGTTAAGTTTTTCCCTTCCTCGATCCCTTCTTCTGCAAGGCCCTGTAAAAAGCCTTCCCGGCAGTTGTCAAGGGAACCATGTTCTGCAAACTGTCCGACACCGATGGTATAGGATATGCCGTCTGCAGCATTTCCAGCCTCAGCATCAGAAGAAGTCTGGGTTACGGAATTATTATCAGCAGGTTTTTCCGGAGCTGCCTTAGAAAAACAGCCGGAGAGTGCGGCAGCTGCCACGGCAGCCAGTAACAGGGTTTTGATAGATTTTTTCATAATATTTCCTCCTTAAAATGGTTTCCGTTGAGATGAAGAGGGAGTGAGCGGATATCCAGAAAATAAAAAAAGTCCCAAGTACGCAAAAAAACGTACNNCGAATCATACAATCCGCGGTGCCACTCAAATTGACTTTATAAAAGTCCACTTTTCATATACTAACATATATGCCACGAGAAATAACGGTTGTGGTCTCCGTCAGCCCCTACTGGAACAATGGTTCGGGGCCGCCCTCAAAAGTCCATTCAGCTATCAGCTTTATACCGCACTCGCACCACCGGCGGCTCTCTGAAATATTGCCTGGAAAGCTTACTCTTCTTTTTCAACGGTTTATTTTTATATCATTTAAACAGTATATTAATACGTCTGTATGGATTTGTCAACTGTTAATTAGAAAAAGTCAGAAATTGCCTGTCTACCCGAAAGGAGCGGCGGCAGGGTTTCATTAAGCACCTTACTGTTGTTTTTTCACTTCCCCTGGGTTACAATGGAGACAATGAGTGGCAATTAACGAAGATGTCGAATGAAGCCCTTACGCTTGAAAATAACTTCGATGAGAGCGATCTATATTATATGTCGCAGCGGAGAAAAGATAGCGCATTATATATTGATGCAAAAGATATTGATCTTTCAACAATTGAATTATCATAAAATTTGAGATTCAGTTATGTTTGTAATAAACGTTCTAAATTATTTGATATTAACATAAAAAAACATATAAAGAGAGTTGTTCTATGGGAAAAAGAAATCTATATTTAGAAGTAGTGAGGGTACGTTAAAAATGAAAACACATAAAAAAATATTGGTAGGACTTCTTGTTTTTTTATTTTTATGTGCAGTTGGTATTTTTCTTGATCACAAGAAATCAATGAAGGATTTTACAGTTCTGCAGGGAACTTACACATGTGAAGAACTTCCCTTCGCATCTATGGTATTTGACTTGGTTAATAACTATACATTTTATTACTACGATTATGATGAAACAGATAAAGGCACTTATTCAAAAGGCTCGGATAATGAACATTTTATCGATAGTACCAAATTTCATAATACTAAGATACTATATGACGGGAAAAAGCGGACATTTACAATTATGATAGATGGAGAAACCTATTTATTCGAACAAATCGATCGGATACCAACTATTAACGTTGAACCAGAAAAGAAAGAAGAATAATCTGAGGGTTCAATGGAAAAATCCTGTAAAAAGGCGATAAAGGCATAAGTTAAAGCGGGTTTCGATACTAAAAATACCGAATACCNNTGGATGAGAAAGGTGATAACCGAGTTTTTCCGCTAAAGCAACAGAACGTAAGTCATGAGCGTCCCAACTTGGATAAACATTTCGTGCCAGGCATTCAAGTATCAATTTGGCGCCGCACACTGTCGCTAATCCCTTGCCTCTATAATCGGGTCTTGTATCTATCTCTATTTCAATGCCATTATTATAAACAGCATAAGGGGAAGCGCCTGCCACCAATTCACCATTGTGTAAAATGGATACCCCGAATGCCCGGCGCTGATAGTCAGCATAATCGTTAAACTGAGAACATAAATCCACGGACCATGCTTCCTTTCGAGCTAATTCATATACTTCTCTGTCTATCATCCGAAGCTCATAACAATCATCGAGGGAATTAATGAAAGAAGCCAGTCTTGTTTTATCAAAAACATCTGGTTCCTTTTTAATTGCATAGCGAAATATTTTGTTTACTCGTCCATCAAAAAAAATCTCGATCAGTGCTTCCCAAGCTTTATCTTTTGGTATGAGCAGCTTTTCTCCTTCTATATCATGAAACAGGGCGGTATTTGGCTGGCCTGCGAAAAAGCAGAAGTCACCGATTTCAATCATTGCAGACGCGGGATTTTTTTCATTATCTAAGATAATATTTCCCATATGACCTTGCAAACATGACCATATTAGAGCTTCTTCCCAATCATTAAACATGGCTGCAACTTTGCTGTGCATTTTCATCACCTTACTTTCTNNCCAATATAAATTATCTTCATATCAACTTTCATTGTTATCGAAAAATTATACTATATTAATTGCCATCCATCCATACATTTCTTTTGACTCTGCGAAAATTCTACTTCTCGAAAGTGGGAACGGAGAGAGCGTAATATTATAACAAAAAAAGAAAAAAATTGTCCCATTTCACCTCCTTGTACGTTCTATAGAAGTAAAAATAATTCCAGCAAAAATGTGAAGAAAAATAATATGCTTATGAGAGAAAAATGTGATAAACTATAATCACTATTTATTATCGGAGGTTTGTCCATGAAAAAGTTGTTAATCGTTGTAGATATGCAAAAGGATTTTATCGACGGCTCCCTGGGAACTCCCGAGGCGGTGTCTATCGTTCCTAAAGTAAAAAGAAAAATAGAGGAATATCAGGCAGCAGGAGATGAAGTGATCTTCACCCTGGATACCCATGAGGAGAATTATCTTAATTCTCAGGAGGGGAAAAAGCTTCCGGTCGTTCATTGCGTCAGGGGAACAGCCGGATGGGAGCTTGATAATTCCTTAAAGGAATTTCAGGGAATACGTTTTGAAAAAAACACGTTTGGAAGCTCAGTGCTTGGTGAATATGTGACAGAAAGAGAATATGAATCCATTGAACTGGTGGGTTTATGTACAGACATCTGCGTAATTTCCAATGCCCTGCTGGTCAAAGCTTTTCTTCCTGAGACTCCGGTGCTGGTGGACTCCTCCTGCTGTGCGGGTGTGACTGTAAAAAGCCATGAGAATTCGTTAGAGGCTATGAAGATGTGCCAAATCGAGGTTTTTTAGATCAATAAAAATACCGGGTTGAACTTAAGTTCTCCCGGCATTTTTGTAATCAGATATAAATGTATGACGGATCTATATTATTTCATCAATCTCTCCAGATCCTGATAAAAGCCAGGATAAGAGATATTCACGCATTCTGCGCCTAAGATTTCTGTNNGCCACTGCAAAGGTCATGGCGATCCGGTGATCCAGCTTGCTGTCTATGACCGCACCGCAAAGAGGCTTTCCGCCTCTGATGATCATGCCATCTTCTGTTTCCCTGGCATCGGCTCCCATGGCAGATAAGTTCCTTACCATTACCTCAATACGGTTGGATTCCTTTACCTTTAATTCCGCTGCATCCTTTATAATAGTTTCGCCCTCTGCTAAGCAGGCCATGGCGGCGATCATGGGGAGCTCGTCGATGAGGGTAGGGATAATAGCTCCGCCGATAGTAATGCCGTGCATAGAGCCGGATTTTACCAGGATATCCGCAGTAGGCTCCCCGGAATCCGTATTTACCTCCAAAAGAGTGATATCAGCTCCCATATCCCGGCAAACGTGAATGATCCCGTCCCGGGTTGGGTTAATACCTACATGCTTAATCAGTATTTCTGATCCCGGAATCATCAGGCCTGCCGCAATAAAGTAAGCAGCAGAAGAGATATCCCCCGGAACAACGATCTTATTCCCGTAGAGTTCTTCGGCGGGAGCGATGCAGGCGGTGGTTCCTTCTGTCTTTACGTTGGCCCCAAAATATTTCAGCATGATTTCAGAATGGTTTCTGGATACATAAGGTTCCGTTACCTTTGTTTCACCCTCTGCATACAGTCCGGCTAATAGGATGCAGGATTTTATCTGGGCGGAAGCTACCGGGCTTGTATAGTGGATGCCGTGAAGCTTTTTACCGGTTATGGAAAGAGGGGCGCAGCCATTTTCCTTTACGCTCTTTATATCAGCCCCCATTAAGGATAACGGCTCCATAATGCGCTTCATAGGTCGTTTTTGAATGGATTCGTCACCGGTTAAGGTTACGTCAAAATCCTGGGCAGCCAGAAGACCCGAGATCAGGCGGGTGGTGGTTCCACTGTTTCCGCAGTCTAAGATTGTTTCTGGTTTTTTTAAGCCCCGGAGTCCATTGCCATGAACAATGACAGTGTCATGGTTGTTTTCAATCTGAATTCCCATTTTCTTAAAGCAGGATATGGTGGAAAGGCAGTCGGCCCCCTGGAGAAAGTGGCTGATTTCCGTGGTTCCTTTTGCAATAGAACCAAACATCACNNGCGGTGAGAGATGGACTTGTCACCTGGTATGGTTATTTCGCCCTTTAAAGGGGAGGCTTTTGTGAATTTCATAGGAATCCTCTCTTTTAATTTGAAATTAAATCGTAGTGGTACCGTTCCAGCTGTTTCCATGCGTTGTCCATGGTTTCTTTGTCATAAAACGCAATCCTTAAAGTGCCCTCTCCGTGCTCCCGGTTGTGGTTGATGCCGATGTTCTTAATGCTGATGCCCTTAGCGGCCAGGATGACGGATAAGGTGGANNGATTGTTTGTCATTTGTCTTAAGCTCACCCAGGATCTGACTTAACGAGGCAATATAGCGTTCCAGGATCACAGAAAGATTCTGGTTGTTTGTCATACAGATCTGTTCCCACATTTCCGGTGAGGAAGAAGCGATTCTTGTAATGTCCTTAAAGCCTCCGGCAGCAAGCCGTTTCATAAGCCCTTCTTCATTATCGGAAGCCCCTACAAGGTTCACCAGACTGGAGGCTACGATGTGGGGAAGATGACTGATTGCTGCGGTGATAAAGTCATGCTCCTCATAATTGAGGACAAGGGGAATGGAGCCGATCATGTTTGCGATCCTCACCAGACGGCTTACCTGTTCCTCTGTAGAAGCCTGGGTAGGAGTAATGATATAATAAGCATTCTCAAGCAAATGGTCGGTGGAATTCTCATATCCGGTCTTTTCCGAACCGGCCATTGGGTGCCCTCCCACAAATCTGCTTTCCATGCCAAGACGGCTTACTTCCTCATGAATATCCGTCTTGGTGCTTCCTACGTCGGTAATAATGGCTCCAGGCTTTAAGAAGGACTGGATTTCTGACAAATACTTTGCGTTGTACTCCACAGGAGTACAGAGGAAGATAAGATCGCAATCCCGGAGATCTTCTCCGATTCCGTCTAAGATGACATCAACGATCCCATCTTCCTTTGCCTGCAAAAGCCTGGAACGGGTGCGCATGTAGGCCATGATTTTTGTATTCGGTTCTTCGCGCTTGATCCCTCTGGCGATAGAGCCGCCGATGAGACCAAGCCCGATAAAGGCAATGGTGGCATCGCTCATTAACATGTCCTCCCCGCAAGCTTGGCGTAAGGTTTTAATTCTTCGATCAAATTATCAAACTGTTCAAAGGTCAGGGACTGGGGACCGTCGGACAGGGCGCAGGATGGACGTGGATGAACTTCCACGATCAGGCCGTCAGCGCCTACTGCTATGGCAGCCTTGGAGATTGGCTCAATATAAGCCCGTACTCCTGTGGCGTGGCTTGGGTCAATGATGATTGGAAGGTGGCTCTTAGCGCGGATAACCGGTACGGCACTGATATCCAGGGTGTTTCTGGTAGCAGTCTCGAAGGTACGGATCCCCCGTTCACAAAGTACGATATTTGTATTTCCTTCAGAAGCAATGTATTCTGCGGCATTCAGCCATTCATCAATGGTAGCGGACAGGCCTCGCTTTAACAGAACCGGGATGCCAGCCTTTCCTGCTTCTTTTAAAAGCTCGAAATTCTGCATATTCCGTGCACCGATCTGGATCATGTCCACATATTTTACAGATGTTTCAAGAGCCCTCAGGCTTGTGACTTCGCAGACAATGTTAAGCCCGGTGGCTTCCCTGGCTTCTTTCATGTATTTCAGCCCTTCTTCCTCAAGACCCTGAAATGCGTATGGTGAGGTTCTGGGCTTATAGGCTCCACCACGCAGGAACTGGGCGCCTGCTTTTTTTACAGCAAAAGCAGTTTCAAGTACCATATCGTGATTTTCTATGGCGCATGGACCTGCCATTATGGTGAGATGGCCTGGTCCGATTTTAGCGTTTCCAATGGTTATAACGGAATCTTCCGGATGAAATTTTTTATTCACCAGCTTGTAAGTTTCGGTCACGGCAACGATCTTGTCAACACCTTCTAACATCTCGATGTTTGCGCCTTGGAGTTTCGTCTTATCGCCCACAACACCTACGATTGTTACTTCCGTCCCTTTTGATAAATGGGCCTGAAGTCCGTTTGATTCAATTAAGTCTTTTATTTTACCAACAGCTTCATCGGAAGCGTTAGGCTTCATAATAATGATCATGTTTTTTGTATCCTCTCTTTTGCAAATATATTCCCCATTGTAATCCATTGCAGGAAAGTTGTCAACGCTTTTGCGCGTTAAACTTTGACACTTTAACGTAAATTATTATCTATAAAGGGATTCAGGCCTATTCAGCTAAGCAAAATAGTGGAATATTTGAAATCATTAGGTAAGCTGCAGCATGTGGCACTGGTAGAGTATATGGCCCATGTTGCAATAAGGATTGATCAGCTTCAGGAATTGGGATCGATGATGAGCGGGTCGTGAGCATTGTGAATATGAAACTTGAACAGGAGTTTATGCGGATACGTGAAGCAATTTAAAC